>JAHYJC010000050.1 GCA_019429275.1 Lentimicrobium sp.
TTTGCCGCCAGCTTCCTTCAGATTCCATCTCGCGATGGACACCCTTGCTCTTGGCTAACACTCCTTACTGTGAAGCGTGTTCGGGACTTGCACCCTATAGCTGATATACATGCCTGACGCACAAAAAGAGGCTGTTCCATAAAAGAACAACCTCTTAGCATTCACAACAAGAATGATTAATTCTTTACCGGAACTGTAACTTTTTCAATAAACTCAACGCTTAGCTCTACCCTTCTGTTGCGGGCACGGCCAGCCGCTGTGCTATTGTCATCAACTGGTTGGGTAAGTCCATAGCCTGATGCGGAAATTCGCTCAGGGCTTATACCTTTGCCTATCAGGTAAACTGAAACGGATTCAGCACGGTCTTTCGAGAGCGTCATATTCATGGCGTCACCTCCCACATTGTCAGTATGACCGCCAATAATCAGTTTATAGGTTGGGTTTTCATTCATCACTTTAACAACTGCATCAAGTATTGGGAACGAAACAGGTTTGATTCTAGATTTACCGGTATCAAACTTAATTCCCTGTAATGCTTTCTGGAAAAGTGTTTTGACTTCTTTTGTCAATTCAGGACATCCCTGATTTTCAGCAGTTCCAGCAACAGTGGGACATTTGTCTAAATAATCAGGAATCCCATCCCCATCGGTATCGAGGGTACAACCGAATTCATCAACTGTTGCTTTTGCAGGGGTTTGAGGACATTTATCAAGATAATCAGGTACACCATCACTATCTTCATCAAGCGGGCAACCAGAATCATCAACCTGAACTCCGAAAGGAGTATTAGGACATTTATCAAGATGATCAGCTACGCCGTCATTGTCGGAATCAAGAGGACAACCGTCGGCATCTACTTTTACACCAAATTCTGTATTCGGACATTTGTCAAGATAATCCGGCACTCCATCCATATCTTTATCAAGCGGACATCCAAATTGATCAACGGCAAGGCCAGTTCTGGTATTGGCACATTTGTCAAGATAGTCAGGAACACCATCGCCGTCAGCATCCAGAGGGCAACCATTGGCATCAACTACCACTCCGGCCGGAGTATCAGGGCATTTATCTAAACGATCGGCAATACCATCGCCGTCAGCATCACTCTTTTTACCGAAGTTAAAGGTTAATCCAACCGAGTGCAACAAAAAGAAATCATTTGAATTTTTTACAACGTCATCTCTTTCATCGCTCGACGAATACATAAATGTTTCCTGCAGATTCAGTGTTACTGCCTTGCCCATGCGAAAGTTTAACCCTGCGCCAAACGAAGGAGCCGCAAAATCGAATTTTTCGTTGTTCTTTGTATCAACAAGCGTATTGGCAAACATCATTACACCGCCTCCGGCAAATATGTATGGTCGCACAAAGTAATCAGCACCTATCAGGTTTAACCTGAAATTTATGGTCCCTGTTGTCAGCTGATGGCGAAAACGACTCGTCTCGGTCATGTATCCGGTCTCTCCTTTTGTAAGCAAAAGTGACACATCGAGCCGATTGCCCAGAAAACGGGTAAATGAAAGGCCGCCGAAACCATAGAAAGCCTGGTCGGTTTTAAAGAAATCATTTCCAAGGTCGCCGTTATACTGTATGGCTCCTCCATGTAAGCCTACATTCCATTTCTTGTCGGCTGTTTGTGCATTTAAACTGATTGCAAATGCAAGGCCAACCAATACCATTAATAATTTTTTCATTTTGTTTTGTTTAGTTTATGTGTTGTTGTGAGAAACTACACAAAGGTCTTCACGAACCTTACCTTATAAGTTATATTATTCAATAAATAAATTACATGATTCACATCTCAGAAACCAATTACAACAAAACCTAAAGGAAATAACGACCATTTTCAACTTTATTTATGGTCATAAAATAACGGGTCCTTGACTTTGTCAGGGATAAATTTTTGTTGTTGTGTAAATATTTTTTGTGAGCTATATAGGGAGAATGCGTTAAAACGGCAGCATAAATAAAAAAGCCAGAAAATGGAGGACACTTCCTGCAAGTACAAAAAGGTGAAAGATCAGGTGAAAAAGCCGTTTATCTTTACGGATATAAAACAATGCTCCGATTGTGTAACTGAAGCCTCCTGAGGCCATAAGCCAGAGAGAAGCAACAGGCATTTTCTCAATAACCGGACTAATGACGATAATCACAAGCCACCCCATTGCAACATAAAGCCAGGCCGACACTTTTCTGTACCTTGTTTTATAAAACCAGAGTTTGTATACTATTCCTGCTATAGCAAGTGCCCAAATCAATCCAAACAGTGTCCATCCAAGTGGTCCGCGCAAAACGGTAAGCGCCAGAGGAGTGTATGATCCGGCAATTAGCACATAAATGGCCATATGGTCAACCTTATTCAACAGGTATTTTAGACGAGGATTTGTTGCGCTATGAAAAACAGTAGAAGCTACATACAACAGCAACATGGAAGATCCGAAAATGCTAAAACTCACAATGTGCCATACATTCCCATACAAAGCACTAAAAACCACCAGAAGTGAAATCACCGCTATGGCAACAGGAATGCCGGCAGCATGCGAAATGGTATTGGCAAGTTCTTCCTTCCGTTTTTGATCAGGGCTAAAAGCTCGTTTCTGCTTACGTATGGGTAGGTATTGTTTCATTTTGATCAAAGAATTTCCAGTATACAGGATTTTTTTTAATGTAATAAACTTATTGGTTGTTCCGATATTTCCAGTATTAACCAAAATAATATTGATTGACTTGGCTGCAACTAATTAAAATAGATTTTACCGGGCACAATTCACACAATACATACTCTCAGGTTTGATAAGAATCCGGCCCAAAGGAATAGGTTGATGACATTTCAGGCAGGTACCAAACTCTGAACTATCTACTTTTGTCAGCACATACCTGAGTTTCTCCAGTTTGTCCTGAGCCTGACGAAGGGCAGCTTCTACAACACTTTTATTATTTATGGCGTCCATTCTGGAGATTCTCCCTATGGCAGTATCAGGAGCAATAGGCTCGGTCGAGAGTTTGTACTCTTCAATCAATTTTTCGGTTTTTGCAATCTCCTTTTCTATATGTTGACGAATCTCATTTACATTCATAATCCTGTTTTCTATATTAGCGGCCTTGATTATATTATTATTGAAAAGCAGTCATCTATTATCCAAATTATTCCTTTCCGACAATCACAAAACGCTGGTGCTCATTGTCAATCAAATTGAATCCAAACTTTTTAGCAATAAATTCAAATGTCCTTTCATGGTAAAAAGAAACATGAGTGAGGTCTCTTGCATAGGTCCATTTTGAAAAATGCGCAGGAGTATCCCTTTTACTTGTCAGAATAAAAAGAAAACCTCCCTTTTTAAGTAATCCTGCAATTTTATTTATATCTTCTGCGGGATAATTAAAATGTTCGAAACACTCAGTGGCAAAGATAAAATCATATTTTTTGTTTTGAAGATCGAAAAAAAAGAAAGGATTGTAATTATCACATTCAATCTCTTTTTGTTTGAGCAGCAGATTTATTGTGGGGTCCGGACCACAACCAAAATCAAGCCCGGTCATTGAGGCATCGATGTATTTAAGCGCAGGATTCAGCACCTGATTCAAAAAATCGATGTACCCTTTGTTGTTTATGCTGTTTTCATGAAGGGTGTTACGGTATTTTTCATCTTCATCCGCAATCCTTGCTGCAGGATCAGCAAAAACCAGCATACATTCATCGCAAAGATAGAAAATGCGGCCTACAGTACCCGGAATGGTTTTTTTGGCCGACAAATTCCGGCACAACGGACAACATATTTCCATGGGTTCAGATTGGTTTCGGCCTTACGGACTTTTATACAGATTGAATCTGATGCAGTTTAAAATCAGAGGTATTATGAAAAGTAAGTGAAGGAAAGGTTTCTTTCATTACTTTGATAATCCAGTCGCCTTCGGCCAGGAATACAGGATTTTCATCTTTATCAAAAGCTACTGAGCCTGCTTTGCGTAGCAAAAATTTCTCCATTTCCTTTTTATCTGTCGAAGTTACCCAACAGGCCCTGGTGTATGGCAGTCCGGCAAAACTGCATTTGGCTCCATATTCATGTTCGAGCCTGAATTTTATAACATCGTACTGCAATTCGCCAACGGTGCCTATGATTTTTTTGTTGCCTGCAGGAACAATAAAAAGCTGGGCAAGACCTTCGCCAGCGAGTTGTCGTACACCTTTATCGAGCTGTTTCGACCTGAACGGGTCCATATTGATTACTTCGCGCAGTATTTCAGGTGAGAAGCTGGGAATACCTTTAAACATAAGGTTTTCACCTTCGGTAAGTGTATCGCCGATCGTAAAATCTCCGTTGTCGTACAATCCAACCACATCGCCGGGCCAGGCTTCATCAATCACACTCTTTGCATTGGCCATAAAGCTGGTAGGAGATGAAAACCTTACTTTCTTGGTCAGGCGGCTGTGATAATAAAACTTATTCCTTTCAAATTTTCCTGAACAAATCCTCATAAAGGCAATACGGTCGCGATGATTGGGATCTAAGTTGGCATGAATCTTAAACACAAAACCGGTAAATTGCTCCTCATTGGGTTCAACTAACCTGCCCGAAGCTTCAACTTTGCCGGGCGACGGAGCTATTTCTATAAAAGTATCGAGTAATTCTTTCACCCCAAAATTATTGAGTGCACTGCCAAAAAAGAGCGGAGCCATATAGCCCTCTCGATAAAGGCTGAGGTTAAATTTCTCGTAAAAATCACTCATAAACCCAAGTTCTTCTTTGGTTTTTTCAATAAGAGCAGAACTTGCAAAATCAACAATTGATTGCGAATCAAGATTATCCGTTTCTATAAAATTTTCAGGAAGGTTGGTTTTATCGGGCAGAAAAAGGCTGACACTCTGGTTGTATATATTGTAAACCCCTTTAAAAGTTCTGCCGGCACCAATGGGCCAGGTGTATGGGCTTACCGCAATGTTGAGTTCCTTTTCCAGTTCATCAATCAATTCAAATGATTCCCGTCCTTCGCGATCCATTTTATTCAAAAAGATCATAACCGGAGTATGACGCATCCTGCAGACTTCCATGAGTTTGCGTGTTTGCTCTTCTACTCCTTTCACTGAATCAACAACCAATATAACGCTGTCAACTGCGGTCAGTGTGCGGTAGGTATCTTCAGCAAAATCTTTGTGGCCGGGGGTATCCAGAATGTTAACCCTAAAACCCCTGTAATCGAACGCCATTACAGATGTCGATACCGAAATACCCCTCTGCCGCTCAATCTCCATAAAGTCGGAGGTTGTGGTCTTCCTGATTTTATTACTTTTCACGGCTCCGGCTGTCTGAATGGCGCCACCCATAAGCAATAATTTCTCGGTGAGTGTGGTTTTACCTGCATCAGGGTGGCTGATAATGGCAAAGGTCCTTCGTTTGTTTATCTCAGTTTGGAGGCTCATAAAATATAATGGTAAAACCGGGGGAACCGGTCATTTTTTAAAAACATGTTTTTGTACGGAAAGTGCAACAGAGCAATTGACTATTGATGTGCAGTGAACTCCACCCGGACGGGAAATCATAGTGGTGTGATACCGCTTCAATTTAGTAAAAATAAATGTTTACATGATTCGGCAAAGATATAGAAAAAATAAAACCTGCTGATTTTTCATTGTCGGCCGAAACAAACAAAAAAGTAATTTTGCAGCCCAAACACTAAATATATTATGTCAGAAATAATGAAATTACAGCCTTCAGAGGCTTACCAGAAAATTAATGAAGGCGCAGTTTTTATCGATATCATTGATGAAGAAGGGTTTAGCGTAGTTGCTTACGATGGTGTTGAATCGAGCCAGGTTACTCTGCTTCAATTGCTTGAAAAAATACAATGGCTTGATAAATCTATGGCTTATATCACTGGTGGTTACGATGAAAACAGTGGTTTTAAGGCTGCCAATCTGCTACATCATCAGGGATTTGAAAATGTTGCCTATGTGGCTGGTGGTGTTCAAGCCTGGTTTCAGGATGGTTTCCCTGTAAAATATAATGTTAACGGCGGATGCGGTACGGGAAGTTGCGATACAGGAAGTTGCAGTACGGGGGTCGAAGAAGAAGATTCTTTTGGTGGTTGCGGTGGATGCTCCTGCGGTCACTAATAAACTATAAATTGAATTTTATTTTTATTTTTCCTTTGTCAAGCAAAGCGTTAAATTCTGCCTTCTAATAACCCAATGATTTAAACATCGTGCAAAAAATCTGCCGGCTGTTATGACCAATCAGGAAAAAATAACCGGAATCATTCTTGCAGGTGGCAACAGCAGCCGCATGGGAAGCGATAAAGCCCTGATTCTGTTCAAAGGGAGGAGGCTGATTGAATATGGCATCGGTATTTTAAAAGAATTCTGCAACAATATTCTGATCAGTACCCATAATGATGCGCTCGGGGAATTTGGATTTCAGCTTGTTTCCGACAATTTTACGGACATTGGTCCGTTGGCTGGTTTGGAAGCTGGCCTTAGAAAATCAGAAACCAGAATCAACATTATTGCTCCGTGCGATACTCCATTTCTGAGTTGCTCAATGTTGAAAAAACTAATTGATAACTCCGAAAAATATGATGCCACAATTCCAGCACACAAAAACGGAAAAATCGAACCCCTCATTGGATACTATTCACGTGACATCCTTCCGGTTATTCTGAATCAGATTGAAAAAGGAGATTACAAAATTCAAAATTTGCTTAAGCAAATAAATACCAGTTATTTACCGTTTGAAGATGAAAGCATGTTTATGAATTTAAATTCACCTGTTGATATTGAAAAGAGCAAGCAGAAAAAACAGCAGCCAGACATTCTTCCATTCCGGAATATTCTACTCATTGCCGGCTCTGGTAGAAATGTCGGAAAAACCAAACTGGCCTGCGAAATAATCACTTATTTTTCGAAAAAACAAAATGTTATAGGTGTGAAAATCTCGCAACACTCCCACCCTGTCGGAGCCGGACAAAAAATAATTGCTTCGGGTGATGAATTCACTGTGGTTGAGGAGATGCTGGAATCTTCAAAAGACAGTTCAAGAATGAAGCAAGCCGGTGCAAAAAAGGTTTTCTACATTCAGACCATTCCCGAAAAGCTCTCTGATGCAATCAACAGCATCCGCAATGAAATTTCAACCGGACCAGTGGTGTGTGAATCGGGCGGACTTTGTAAAATTATTGACCCCGGTGTATTTATTTTTGTACAAGAAGATACAATACCTGAAAACAAAAAACATTACTTAAGCCACAACCCGGTTGCTGTAAAATCTTTAAATGGAATTCCTGAGTTTGACATATATAATTTATCTTACAGTCATAATGGTTTTACAATGAAAAAGTAGTTTCCAAAACCTAAATTCCTAGTTCTACCTGAAATACCAGAAGCAGATTGTTTTTTCCAAAAACGGCCTGATTATATGAGTGCTGAGTGCGGTATCCCACAAAACCCTGGAATTTTGTAAGGTGTTTCCTTAAATATTTGTTTACACCCATAAGATAATACGAATCCAACATTGCATTCTGATTGATTTCTGCATCGGGCTTCACTACCGAGTAGCGGGTTGCAATTTCCCAGTAATTTGGAAAACAATAACTTAATTGAGTATTTACTCCTCTACCGGTCATAACATAAGCTGAGAGTGATGAATCAGAAGGATGAAAAGTAAAAGCTGAATTATCGGTTCCACGGCTGATGTATTCAGAAAATAATGCCCATCCCTGATATTTAAGAATTACATCGGCAAACAAAGATTTCATATCCCGGCTTTCATAAAGGTCTGCACCAATAGTTCCCCGGGTTCGTCTGGCCTTCTGATTTAAGGAATATCCGGCTGCCAGTGATATTTTTGGCGTAGATTCAAATTCAAGGTCACCTTCTGAAAAATCTCCGTCCTTTTTGAATTTGCCAAAGGGCATCACTTCAACCCGTGCAGTGTACATCAGTCCTTTGTCGGTTTTCAACTGATTTCGCCCATCGCCGGTTGAAACCGCCCCCTTTAGGTTATAGTAAACCCCACCCATATGGTCTTTGTAATAACCAAACAGTCCAAAATCACGATCAAGAGTAAAATTCGCATTCACATTAGACCTGTCATAAAACTGCTGCTGTCCGCTTGAAATGGTACGCTGCCGGTTTCCCGGAAGTTTTCCCTGCCCGAATCCAATATAGAACTTTGGAGTAAAATGATAATAAACCATAGCATCGCGTACCAAATTTGGCACATGAGTGTTATCCCAGTCCTGATCGCCCCTTGAAAAAGACAATTGCAGGTAATAAGTAAGTTTTGGACTGAGAATATAGCCATCAAACCTCAGGCGAAGCCGGCTTACCCTGGCTTCAATATCGTCGATGCCGAGACTTTCATTGAGGTTGAAAGCCAACCTGTTTTGCATTCTCAGCCTGATGTTTACACCAAAAGTGCTATCGGGAGCATTAAAACCAAGCCCCTTCCTGAAAGAAATCATGGCCCGTTCATCCACTTCAGTCTGGGCTGTAAGTTTTGCAGTGCCCGCAACAAGAATTATCAATAAAATCAGGTATCGTTTGATCATAAACTTCAGCTTAAACCCAATAAAAATTAATAGAAATTTCAAATTTTAACTGTTCAGAATGGGGATATCAGTTATAGGTTGGCAAAAATGAGAAATTTTTCGAGTATCCAAGCATCTGTCCTGTATAGTCATCAGGATATTCAATTTTTACATCAACGATTTTCCCTTTTACTGTTACCGGCACAAAAACCGGATTCAAAAAGCCTCCATAGGGTGCAAGATTTAGTTTTTTAAACCGGGTAAGAACCTCGGAGTGAAGTGCCTGATCCACCTGAACAGCGTACTTTTCAATCAAATCACGGCCGGCTTCGTAATCACCCTCTGATTTGATGCGCTGAATTTCTGCAAGCATCTTACCAAAAATCATTTGTAATGCCTTATGATCGTTCACTTTCACATAGGTCTTCTCATCCTTTATGAATTTTTCGATTACATTGGCATCTTTTCCCATCTCATAGCTCCAGGCTGCAATCAACTGCCGGCTGCGCATATGAGCCTGCTCAATACTTTTTCCCGGTTCAATGCGTGTAAGTTGAGTAATGAGTCCATTTCGGATATAACTGTTGTATTCGACTTTGTAAATACCTTCATTATCAAACAGACCCAGTTCCACAAGTTTTGGATCGGCCATATAAAAAAGCGCAAATAGGTCGGCGCGGGCCTCTTCAAGAGGCGATCCATAGTTTTTAAGCTCATCTCCACGGGTACCAGGCAAAAGCTGACCTGAGCCATGTCCAAGGCATTCATGCAGATCGGTATGGAGATTACTGGCCTGGCTGCCGTATTTTTTTGCAAGATCAATCTCTTCGGTTGAACCGGCAAACTCTTCAATCATTCCGTTTCCAAGTGAAGCCTGATCGTAAGCATATGTGATGTTCTCAATGGTAACCGATTTTGAGCCATGCTCCTTACGGATCCAATCGGCATTAGGCAGATTAATTCCAATGGGTGTTGATGGATAGCAATCACCTCCCAACTGAGCTGCTGTAATTACTTTTGCTGAAACACCCTTTACTTCAGATTTTTTGAACCTCGGTTCAACCGGAGAATTATCCTCAAACCATTGTGCATTTTCACTAATGATAACGGCCCGCTTTGTAGCCACCACATCCTTAAAATTAACAACACTTTCCCACGTGGCCTTCATTCCCATCGGATCACCATAGGTTTCAATAAATCCATTCACAAAATCAATATGTGAATCCATATCTTTTACCCAAAGCACATTGTACTCATCCCATACCGTCAGATCGCCGGTTTCGTAATACTTGACCAGCGACTCAATCACTTTTTGCTGATGAGAATTTTCGGCAACCGTTGCAGCTTTTTTTAACCAGTAAATGATCTGCTCAATGGCTTGTGAATACAATCCGCCAAGTTTATAAACTTCTTCGCTGATAATGCCATTCCGCTTCATCAGTTTACTATTCAGTCCAAATGAGACCAGGGTGTCTGATCCGTTTTTAGCTGCATAGCTTTTAAGATTTTTATAAAATTCCTCTGCTTCTATTTGGGTTACGCCATCATAAAAATTACATGCAGAATTGAGTAAAAGGTCTTTGCCGCTTTCCTGACTTACTGCTTTTGGAGCAATATTTTCATCAAAAATTACGGGAATAATCTCAGCAATAAATTCTTCCTTTTCCTGACCTTCTCGCATCGGAAAACGGCCTTCTTTGGTTTGCCTGATCAGTGTTTCGAAATACCCCCTGCTTACTTCAGGATAAAACTTATCCTTTGAATAGTGATGATGAATTCCATTGCTAAACCACACCCGTTTGGAATAAATCATAAACTCCTGAAAATCATCAGAATCGCGATCACCTTTGTAATTTTCGATTATATTTTCAAGTGTTCGCCTGATGGCTAGGTTGTATTTGTAGTTCTGGTCAAAAAGTATGTCTCTGCCTGCAACTGCCGCCTGACTAAGGTAATACACCAGTTCCTTTTGCTGTAAAGAGAATTCTTCGAATCCCGGAACCTGATATCGCATAATTTTCAGATCGGCAAATCGTTCGGCCAGAAAATTAAATTCTTCGGGTTGCGTCTCTTTTACAGGGCCATTGCTGCAAGACATTATACTTAAGGTCATCATGGTAAGGATAAGGATTGTTGGATTTTTCATATCAACAAGAAATTGAAAGTTTGGTTAGCGCCTGGGATAAATTTTCATCGATTTACCGGAATGGGTGTAACATTAAGAAGCATTTTCTGTACTGAAAAATGCAATATAAATTAACGGGTGATAAATCCGACGGGTTATGGTATTGCAAAAATATAGTATTATAATCAGTGATGAATCCGTGAATTGGTCTTTATTCTATTCCTCAGTCTGAAGCAACTGAAATGCTCCCTTTTTCAGAAAACGGGTATCGGTTGAAAATTCTTCGGTTTTCAACAGCTCAATAAATCCATGCATGCTTCGGCCGGGAAATACCTGAACCTTTTTGAATTGGTATTCGCTTTCGGTCTCTTTAGCAAGTGCCAGACAAAAATATCTTCCATCAACTTCAACTATGGCATCTTCTTCAAGACATTTTACATAATAGTCTTCAACTGCAATATTGCCTGATAAGAACATCCCCGGGTACAGCAACTGTTTTGCTCCGCCGGTTATATTTACGATAACTCCTGCCAGTCGCTTCTCTTTATCAATTTGCCTCGAAATATTACCTACCTTTCCCTCAAAAGTCAGGTCCGATCTGTCGGGCAACCGCAAATGTACCAATTGGCCCTTTTTGATATAGGAGAGATCCTTTTCGAACACATCCAGTCGCGCAAGTAAAATTCCGGAGTTTACAAGTTTAACAGCCTGTACATCAGGATTTAACCACTGCCCTCTGGTAACCATAATTTTTGAAACTGAAGAGGCGAAAGGGGCCCTTATAACCAACCTTGAGCTAATGTTGCCTGCATTTAGTTTTTCAGGGTCAATCTGCATTAATTTAAGTTTTTCTTCCGAAGATTTTAGTTTAGCCAAAACCATAAGATATTCGGATTCAGCCTGTAAAAAGTCCTTTTGCGAAGCTACATTCTCTTCTGCAAGTTTTTTCTGCCGTTCATAGATTGAATTCAGATTTCGGGCCTGACTTTGGGTTTCAAGATATTCCTGCTGCATATCCAGAAAATCGGGATTATCGATGCTGAATAATTTATCTCCTTTGGTAACCTCCTGACCTGAAACAACAAATATTTCAGAAATTTTTCCTCCATAATAACTGCCAAGAATCATCTTATTTTGCTCAGGCACGTCAACATATCCGGTACCGGTGACAAAATGATAAAAAACAGTATCGGTAAAAGGGCCAAGCAACATATTTGCACCCTCAACCTGATTCTTTGTTATAACCAACAGCGATTCACCGGTAGTTTCCTGATAAGCTACATCTGTTGCCCCACGTGGTTTACACGAAGTAAAAAACATTACCGGGATGGCCAGGATCAATAACATTGGCAGAATTGAAAAGCGGCAACCGAAAGCAGCATTTACAGCAATACAAACTTTTCTTTTGATATTAATTTTTGTGCTCATAATCAGATTATTTAATGTCATTAAAAGACTATGTAATTGATTTCTAAAACATTCATATTATAGGAATGCAGATAATGGAGATAATCCATTTTCAACCTAATGGCATTTTCAATAGCCTGAAAGTACTGAAATGAATTAATACTGCCAAGTTCGAAAGAGCGATCGGCCGCTTTCCTGATTTCATCAGCAAGTTCTTTGCCCCGACCTGTATAATAGTCGAGCTGTAATTTATTTCCGGCAAGTTCATTAAGCAACTGTTGTTTCTTACTTTCAAACCATAAAATCTTGTTTAAAGAGTGCTGCTGAATTGCTTCAGATTGCAGAGCCTTTGATTTTACTCCAGCCCTTTCGCCCTGAAACCAGATAGGAATTCCAAGTCCAACCTGAAAACCATTGTATAATTTAGAATCATGGCCTTTATTGTTACCCATGAAATATTCCAATTGCAAATCAGGAAATCCTTTAAAACGCTCGACTTTTGTCCTGTAATTTGCAGCTTTTACATTTAGCTCATAAAACTGTTTAACTTCTGATGGTTGATTTTCATTGACCAAAAGTTCTATAGGATCATATCTGAAACTGCCAACCGAAAATGCTGAATCGGTCTGCATTAGAGTTTGCAGCTGTTTTTTAGCTGTGGAAATTTTCATTTCTGTATGAACGAGTTGTAAAGAAGTCTCCTGTTGTTTTGCTGTTGCTGTTAAATAATCAAGTTTACCGCTGCCACCGAGTTCAAAATTGCGCAATGCAGCTACAGCAATAGACTTATAATTGCTGTCAAGTAACTGATACTCCTTTTTAATCAGGTTGAGATAAACCAGTTCAAAATAGGCCTTACTTACATCTTTGATAAGTGATTTGACCCCGAGGTTGAGCAGAAATTCACCAATTGCAGAATTTTGGCTTGCTTCCTTTTTCCGGGCAATATATAAACCCGGAAAAGCAATAGATTGCTGCACTCCCCATACTTTGAGCGGTAAATTGTTTTCAGCAATGTTGTTTTGGTCAAAGTTGTAATAAACTGAAGTTTTATCTGGATTAAAAGCCGCCTTTTCCAACCACCGTGTGCTTTCAAGCTCAAGAGAAGCAGCTTTTAGCCCGGCATTGTTTTCGAGGGCTGTTTTAACAGCATCTTCAAGGCTGAGTGACTGAGATTGTGCCGAAAGAGCAGGTATTAAAAGTGAAGCTACAATCAACATTGGAGCCGATTTTGGCAGCCTTATATTTTTTCGACGTCGTCTGGGTGTCTCAAACAAATAAAATAAAACAGGCAGTACGATCATAGTTAACAGGGTTGCAGTAACCAATCCGCCAACAACCACAGTAGCCAGAGGCCGCTGAACTTCGGCGCCAGCCGAGGTAGATACCGCCATGGGTAGAAATCCCATGGCTGCAGCAGCAGCCGTAAGAAGCACCGGACGAAGACGTTCGCTTGTTCCCCTGATAATCAATTCCCGCATATCCTCCATTCCCTGTTTCCTGAGTTCCTTGAAATGTTCGATGAGGACAATACCGTTTAGCACAGCAATACCAAATAAAGCAATAAAGCCAACACCGGCCGAAATACTGAACGGTAAATCGAGCAGCCAGAGTAGCCATATTCCGCCAACTGCCGACAGGGGAATGGCTGTATAAACCATGAAGGCTTCACGCAGAGACCCAAATGCCAGATGCAACAGTGTAAAAATCAGCAACAAAGCGATGGGTACTGCAATCATCAATCGGGCACGTGCACTTCTCAGATTTTCGAACTGCCCCCCATATTCAATGGAATAACCAGGTTGAAGATCAAGATTGTCGGAAATAAGCTTTTGAACATCTTTCACAACAGATTCAAGGTCACGACCCCTGACATTCACCCCAACTACAACACGACGGCGTGTATCATCGCGTGATATTTTGGCCGGCCCGCTCGAAAAGGTCACATCTGCCAGCTCACTCAAAGGAACCTGGCCACCAGCCGGCAATGGAACAAATGTATTGCGAAGATGCTCTATTTCATTGCGAAATTCCCTTTTATACCTGATTACCAGATCAAATCGTTTTTCCCCATCAAAAATTTCTCCGGCTTTTAGTCCGGCAAAAGCCATGGACACTACCTTATTAACATCATCGACATTAAGTCCGTACAATGCAAGTTTTATTCGGTTATAACTCACACTCATTTCGGGAAGGCCGGCTGTTTTTTCAACAATTACATCCGAAGCTCCGTCAACCGGTTCAATTAGCGATTTTATTCTGAGTGCAGTTTTATTAAGATAATCAAGGTCTTCGCCAAATATTTTGATGGCAACATCTGCCCTAGTTCCTGTAATCAGCTCATTAAACCGCATTTCGATGGGTTGAGTAAACTCATAATCAATTCCCGGTATTACCAGCAGTGCTTCCTTAAATTTGTCGGCAAGCTCATCTTTACTTTGTGCAGTTACCCATTCTTTCCGGGGCTTAAGTGTAATGATGATATCGCTTTCTTCCATTGACATGGGATCTGTTGGAACCTCTGCTGCGCCTATGCGGCTCACGATCTGGTCAACTTCAGGAAATTCCTTCAAAATTGTTTCAATTCGTGTTGTCAATTCTATGGTCTTACTCAACGAAGTCCCTGTTTTGAAAACCGGCTGAATTACAAAGTCCCCTTCATCAAGTGTGGG
This sequence comes from Lentimicrobium sp., assembly GCA_019429275.1. GTDB lineage: Bacteria > Bacteroidota > Bacteroidia > Bacteroidales > Lentimicrobiaceae > Lentimicrobium. The sequence goes on from JAHYJC010000050.1 coordinate 14,728, forward strand.
TATAAACTCTCCGCCCATCCGCGAAAATATAAAGACACTTGCTGCAAGTATGAAAACTGCAAGTGAAAGGACAGTCGATTTGTGATTCAGAGCCCATGTAATTGATGGCTCATAGGCTTTGTTTAACAAACCCAGAATCCTGGTTGAAATGTTATTTTTAAATTTTGCAGGTCTTAAAAACATTGATGAAACAACCGGAACATAGGTAAATCCCAATATCATTGTACCAAGCAATGCAAATGTAAATACCTGAGCCATAGGCCTGAACATTTTACCCTCAATTCCCGAAAGGGACAAAATGGGAATAAATACAATAATAATGATGAGTTGTCCGAAAATGGCTGATCGGGCAAGCTTTTTGGTTCCTTTCAGGGTAATCTTGTCAATCATCAACTGTCGTTCTTTGCTATGCAGCTTCATGATTTCAGTTGAGTTTCGGGTAATCTGAAATGCTATGAATTCTACAATAATCACAGCTCCATCAATAATAATTCCGAAGTCAATGGCTCCCAGGCTCATTAGGTTGGCATCCACACCAAAAATATACATCAGCGAAAGTGCAAAAAGCAGACTTAATGGAATTACAGATGCAATTACAAGTCCTGAACGCATATTTCCAAGCAGCAGTACAACCACAAAAATCACAATCAAACAGCCTAAAATAAGATTCTCGGCAATGGTTAACGTGGTTTTCTTAATCAATGTGCTTCTTTCCAGAAATCCGTTGATTCTGATTCCGGGCGGCAGGCTGCCCGAAATTTCCTTTACCCTGTCCTTTACATCGTTGATTACCTGGTTTGAATTTGCATCTTTCAGCATCATAACTTGTCCAAGCACTTTTTCCCCTTCACCATTAGCAGTGATGGCGCCAAACCTGGTGGCACTCCCAATCTGAATAGTTGCAATATCTCCAACCCTAACAATTGAACCTGAGCGATTGGCAACAACAATACTGCTTAGTTCATCAACTGAGCCAATCAGTCCTTCGCTACGGATAAAATAGCTCTGATTGGTCTTTTCAATGTAACCGCCTCCAACTATACTGTTGTTTTTTTCCAATGCCGAATAGATCTCCTCAATGGTTATATCCATTGCTTTGAGCTGGTTGGGATTTAGAGCAACTTCATATTGTTTCAGGTAACCACCCCATGTATTGACCTCCACCACTCCGGGAATCCCCGAAAGCTGCCGTTTGACCTGCCAATCCTGTATCGTTCTCAGGTCGGTAGTTGTATACTGATCTTTATACTCAGGGTCGACTTCAAGAATGTATTGGTAGATTTCACCTAGTCCCGTAGAAATAGGACCCATAAATGGAGTACCAAATCCCTGGGGTATGCTTTCTGTGGCAGATTGAATGCGTTCAGCAATCAATTGTCTGGGCAAATAGGTTCCGATCTTATCCTCAAAAACAATGGTTACCACCGAAAGTCCGAATTTTGAAATTGACCTGATCTCAACGAGCCCTGGCAAATTTGCCATTTCAAGCTCAACAGGATAAGTAATAAACCGTTCCACATCCAAAGTTGAGAGGTTACGGGAGGTGGTGATTACCTGAACCTGATTGTTGGTTACATCGGGTACTGCTCCGATAGGAATATTCAGTAAGGCAAAAAGCCCGAATCCTGCCATGGTGGCTGTAGCCAACAGCACAATCAGCTTATTCTGAAGGCTTGATTCGATTATTCTATGGATCATAATTATGGTTTTTTTCAGGTAAATTTTGACCGGAACAGGCGCATTAAATATTATAGGAAAATGATATTATCTGCTAAAAACTTTAAAAATAAGCTTAATATTTAATTATAAATGGATAGGCAGTAAATGCCTACGAGAACATTCCTGACTCATGCGACGTCTTGCTTAACCATGCCTTTAAGACAATTTAAAAGTATAACAAATCAAGGGGTTTTAGTAATATTATAAAAAATTTTATGCTTTATTTTTAAGAAAAAAGAAGGATACGTTTCCATAAATCAATGAACTGAACATTTTAAAAAATTTCAATATAAATCAGTATTTACTTTTGTTGGTAATTTTCCCGTTTTCAAAGACAGGTACAACCTGCGATATCCCAATTGAAACAGTATGGTCTGCAAGCGGATCAACGGACAGACCCAACAGCCTTATATAATGCGAAGTTGACATAAGAGCCTCTTTCAACTTATTGCGATTGCTTTCCCAAAGTGTCAAAGCCAGGTCAACCTCATCACCGGTCTTCTGAAATCTACCTGACTTAAGCAGCAAATCGGCCAACGCACCCGCACAAATTGTATCTTCCATACTGATTAGATTTTTCCACCCCGAGCAAAGAATGATCAGGTTTTCATTCCTACATACTAGCCAATCGGCTACAGCCGTGAGATTTGTAAAAGCAGCCGTAACAACCAACCCATGTTCAGCAGCCATTTTCATGGCCTTTGTTCCATTGGTTGTGGAATAAACCAGTGTTTTACCTTTGATGTCTGCAGTTCTGAAATCTGCGGCAGAATTGCCGTAATCGGCAAAAGGCAGTCGTATTCCTTCGCGCTCAGCAGCAACCGGAAAGCCCTGTTTTTGCAATGCTTCTGCCTCATCGGGCAAAGAAACAGGTATTACTGATATTGCTCCATTCTCAAAAACTGAAACCAGTGAAGTGGTAAAACGCAATACATCGATAACAACCGTTACATGATTTCCTTTGGTTGCATGATAGGAATAGACAGCCGGGCTGAGAATGATTTCGAGGTTTTGAAGCATAAGACTTATTTATAAATTAAACAGAAATCGCAGATAAGCCGTTCATTGCATATCTGCGATGTTTCCAGAATTTCGAATATCCGGAATACTAACCTTTGTAGAAAGGTAATTTAACAATTTTCGCTTTAATTGCTTTATCGCGGATGCTGATAAATATTTCAGCATCAATTTTTGCCATTTGGGTTGGAACATAGCCCATACCAATGGCAATTTTTAATGAAGGAGATTGTGTACCTGAGGTAACTTCTCCGATTACATTTCCATCGGCATCTAAAATAGGATAATGCTGACGGGGAATCCCTTTATCAATCATTTCAAAACCAACCAGCTTTTTGGTGATGCCGTCGGTCTTTTGTTTTAAAAGTGCAGCCTTATTGATAAAGTCTTTTTCATCAGTAAATTTGGTTATCCATCCAAGTCCGGCTTCTAGTGGAGATGTAGAATCGTTAATATCATTTCCATACAAACAGAAGCCCATTTCGAGACGTAAGGTATCGCGAGCTCCTAAGCCAATGGGTTTAATACCAAACTCAGCACCAGCATCAAAAACCGCTTTCCATATTAACGGAGCATCTTCATTGGCAAAATAAATCTCGCATCCACCTGCTCCTGTGTATCCGGTTGTTGAGAGGATAACATCCTTAACTCCTGCAAATGTTACTTTTTTAAAGGAATAATACTCCATGTCAATAATTTGAGTATCAGTTAATTTCTGCATGGCTTTCAAAGCCAGCGGACCTTGAATGGCTAGCTGTGAAATTTCGTCGGAAGCATTGTAAAGTGCAGCGCCCATTTTATTCTGACTGTTTACCCATGCCCAGTCTTTGTCGATATTTGCAGCATTCACAACCAGCAGAAAGGTTTCAGCATTAACCCGGTAAACCAGTAAATCGTCAATGATACCACCTTTGTCATTAGGGAAACAACTGTACTGCACTTTACCGTCGGTAAGTTTTGAAGCATCGTTTGAAGTAACCCACTGAACAAAATCCAGTGCCTTTGGTCCTTTTACCCAGAATTCGCCCATATGTGAAACATCAAAAACACCAAGTGCCTTTCGTACGGTTTCATGCTCGGCATTGAGCCCTTCATACTGAACCGGCATATAAAATCCGGCAAACTCAACCATTTTGGCACCTGCAGCTTCGTGCATGGCAGTAAATGCAGTATATTTCATAATTTAAATATTTAGAGAATAACAATGCAAACCTAATTCATATTTTGGAATTTTCAGCCTCAAAATGACAAAAAAAAACGCTAAATAATTATTAAAAAAAATATAAGAATGCTTTGAAAAAATAACTTATCTTTGCCACTTTAAAACAAGTTCAAATCAGCACTTACTTTTCTATCATTTCTCAAAGGTTTGACAGATAATTCGGACCATTCCGGAGTGCACCTCAATCATCAAATTTTTAATTCCACTTTTCCTTCAGGATCAAAGTTTTAAAGATTTATTCATATTATATGTACGATATTATCGAACTTAACAGCAAGCTTCTCGAAGAACTAAAAGAGATAGCAAAAAAATTAAATGTTCCAAAAACAGACTCGCTAAATAAACAGGAACTCATCTATCAAATTCTTGATTATCAGGCACTAAACCCAACCAAAGAAATGCTTGATAAAGAAAAAGCAGCCAGAGAAAACAAACATAAGCGACAACGTCTCCCCAATGATCGCACGGAGAAGACTCAGTCCAGGGAAAGTAAACCGGTGAAGAATGCCCCCATTGCTTCTTCAAACGTCGATAAACCAAAAGAAAAGGGCATCGAGTCCGATGATATGGAAAAAGCACAGGGTGCCAAAACCGAGGTTGAAAAGCCCGCAGAAGCTAAAACCCCAAATGTTTCCAAAACATCGAAACCTGATCTACCCATAAGAAAGAAACGTGGAAGGCCGAAACAAGAACCATTTAAAAACAAACCGGTTCCTGTTTCAGAATCAAAATCCGACCATATTGATGAAGAGGCGCTTATGCTGAGCAATGAACCTATCATTGAGGAAATTACTGAAGAACAACCAGTAATCAGGGAAGTTGTGAGTGAAGAAACTCCGGTAGAGAGTTCTGTTGAGGTTTCTGAAATTCCGAACACAGAAAAGCCGGCTATGCCTGCTATTCTGCCTCCTCCTCCCCCTCCGGTAGAGCGTATAACGGATGTTGATCAGGCCCGGCCGATTGGTGACCGTTACAGTCGTGAGTTCAATCCCAGACAACAACAGCGACACCCTGAGCGCAGGCGCGAAGAGTACATCTGGGAATTTGATGGATTTATTTCCACCGATGGCGTTCTTGAAATCATGGCTGATGGCTACGGATTTCTCAGATCTTCAGATTACAATTACCTGAATTCACCGGATGATGTTTACGTTTCTCAATCACAGATCAAACTGTTTGGGCTTAAAACAGGCGATACTGTAAAGGGAACCATCAGGCCTCCGAAAGAGGGCGAAAAATATTTTCCCCTAATAAAAGTTGAGCTGATCAATGGCCGTACACCCGATGAAGTGCGCGACCGCATCCCGTTCGACTACCTCACTCCTCTTTTCCCTGAAAAGAAATTCAGGCTTACAGGACATGCAGCTTCAACTATGTCGACTAGGATTATAGATCTCTTTGCCCCCATTGGCAAAGGTCAGCGTGGATTAATAGTTGCTCAGCCAAAGACAGGTAAAACCGTTCTGTTAAAAGAGATAGCAAATGCCATTGCCGCCAATCATCCCGAAGCATATCTTATAGTTTTACTGATTGATGAAAGACCGGAAGAAGTTACGGATATGGCCAGAAGCGTAAAAGCAGAAGTAATTGCTTCTACTTTTGATGAACCGGCCGACAGGCATGTTAAGATTGCCAATATAGTACTTGAAAAAGCAAAACGGATGACAGAGTGCGGACATGACGTTGTCATTCTGCTTGACTCTATAACCCGTTTGGCCCGTGCTTACAATACTGTTTCACCAGCGTCAGGCAAAGTTCTTTCAGGAGGTGTTGAAGCCAACGCCCTTCAGAAACCAAAACGTTTCTTTGGCGCAGCCCGACAAATCGAAAACGGTGGTTCATTGACCATTATAGCCACGGCACTCACCGAAACCGGATCCAAAATGGATGAGGTTATCTTTGAAGAGTTCAAGGGCACCGGCAATATGGAACTCCAGCTCGACCGTAAACTTTCGAACAAAAGGATTTATCCTGCCATTGACATTGTTGCTTCGAGCACTCGTCGCGAAGATTTGCTGCTTGATAAAGAAACCCTGCAGCGCATTTGGGTTCTGCGCAATCACCTGGCCGATATGAATCCTCTGGAATCTATGGAATTTTTAAAAGACAGAATGAAATATACAAATTCAAACGAGGAATTCCTTGTTTCAATGAATGGATAACAGTTATTGAATATTACATGAAAGCTTCGGAAACCCCGAAGCTTTTTTTTACCTATGAGTTAATTTGAAGACAACCTCAGTTAACATTAAAATGAGGAACCAGGAAACCTATAGAAATCCAAAAAAAAGCTGAACCGCAAGATTCAGCTTTTTACTCCTATTAATTTTAGAAATCAAACAATCTAATCAGCTCAATTATTCGTAAAGAACATTGTGACAATCTGAGCAAAGTGCTGTTTTCTCTGCACCTCTTATATTTACAGGATGGATAAATTCCATTGTTGAGGCCAGAGGAACCTTCTGTAATTGTGTACTTGGACCTTGTGCCAATATAGAATGGCAAATATTACAGTCTTTTGAAATTGACTCTCCCTGTTGAGTTTTGTGCCTGTCGGAATGGCAACGGAAACAACCTTCTGTTTCAAGGTGGCCTATGTGATCAGGATACTGCGAAGCATCGGCTTTCATGTAAGGAAAAGTATTTTTACCATATTCATTCAACACAACTTTAATTGCGTTTTGAATTCTTGTAAATTCCGTACGGTATATTTCAGGATATTCATCTTTGTAAAAATTCACCATTGTGGTATAGATTTCCTGTTGAGCCTGAACTTTGGTTTCGTACGGATATTTCAGGGCTTCCATTGCAGCCAGTTTTATCCAGGGTAAATCTGTTGGGATCTTGCCGGCTGTCATGGCCACATCAATATAGTTAGGAGCTGACATATAATTGTGTGATGGACGGGTATGACAATCCATGCAATCCATCTTCCGGAACTCCAGCGTATCCATTGCAGCCTGATCTATTTGATTTTCTTCATCAGTATATATTTTGACTTCTCCCGTTTTTATGTTGGTAAGTCTTACCCATGGTATAGACTCTCTATTTCGTGTGCTTGCAATATATTCAATCCTTATATCCGGATTAATATGCCAGTGGATGCCTTCGGTAAGGCCCAAAGCACTGTGTTCAGGACCGATCTTCATAAGAAGGGAAATGTCCCATTCTGTATTTCCTTCATCAGTAAGAAAAGATCTCTGATTCCTGAGTTTTTGAGAATAAAATTTTTCCGGCCAATGGCATCTTTCACAGGTCTCACTTGCTGGTCGAAGATTGTGAAGTGGCGTGGCAATAGGTTGTGAATATTTTTTAAACAATACTGAATAAACCTGGTATAATCCCGATAATTTTGATTTCACATACCAGTCAGCACCCTCACCTACATGACATTCAACACATTTTACCTGTGCATGTGAGGAATGCTGATAGGTAACATATTCAGGTTCCATCACCTTATGGCATAGAGTTCCGCAAAATTCAACCGACTCGGTATAATGAAAAGCCTGGTAACTCCCAACAGAAGATAAGATGAGCAAAATGACTGTAATGATCGAAATCCTTACCATTGCATTCCGCTGAACATTATTGTTAAGGTCCATAACCGGCCATTTTTCAGTACTTACACCTTCAGCAACTTTTTTTCTTCGCTTTATCAACATGCCCAAAGGAATCATAAAAAGTCCGATTAGCAGGAAACCTGGCACAATAATGTATATGAACAAACCCATATATGAATTGCTCTCTTCAGATATTAATGAAAACAAAAACAGGATGAAAATAATTACCAGACTATTGACGGCCAGAATAAACCCTGTAATACTCATCCAGTTATAGATTGACCTTGGCATTTTCATGGAATGAATTTTTTAGGTAAAAAAAAATGAATTAATCTGCAAAGCGAAGATAAGAATTCACCTGATAATATTACAAAAAAAGGCTGTTTCAGCAGTTGAAATGTTTTCAACTTTCTTTGAAACAGCCTTAATTCTTTAATTACATATTATTTTATGGATCGGATATAATTCACAACAGCCCATCTATCGCCATCATCCAAAATTTTCTTTTCAAAATTTGGCATTTCTTTGCGACCTATGAAAGACTGATAGTAAACTTCTCCTTCGGCTTGAGCCAAAAAAGCTTTGTCTTTGAACGAAGGTATAAGTGTTTCAAGTGTTGCTGATTTGGGCCCATCACCAAGCCCTTTGGCTCCATGGCATGATTTACAATGCTTGTTGTAAAGTTCCTTGCCGACAGTAGCTACAGAAGGATCGGTAACTTTAATGGTGCTTTTCATGGCTTTATATTTGGCTGGTATAACCCAAGGCCCACCTTCATTCTGAGCATTTACGTTTTGTACAGTTGTTAACATTAATCCCAGGAAAAGGATTACAGATAGTTTCATTAAATTTTTCATTTTGATAAAGTTAATTTGTTAATGTAAAAAATAAATCAGATTGCATTCATTTTCAATCAGTTGATTCAAAATTATTTTTTTTCGCCATGCCAAAAGCAAAGCATTGTAAAAGACGGAGTAAAAGTAATAGAATTAAAAGTAAAATTGATAATATCGGCCATATATTTTTATATAGACATATAAATATCTATATAACTTAAAACAGACGATTCAATTTATCGATCTCTAAATTTTAAATTATACCTTTTTTTGAACTTTACGTCTCTCAGATTGCTGAGATGAGAATTGTGCCAAAAAAAGAATAATAAATTTAAGAAACCGGGTATTTCACAGGATATTTTTTGAACGTACCTAGAAGTTCTTATAAGTTATATCACCTCAAATAACTGTTCCAAAAAAAGTCTAGTTTCACAAAGAGAACGGGACCAATTACAATTTTCATAATAATGAAACAGTAATCTCCGCCTGATACTATTTTAGTGTACGCATAAATTGAACTACTGCCCACCTGTCTTCTTCATCTACAATTTTTTTCTCGAAATTCGGCATTTCACCACGACCTACAAATGATTGATAGTAAATTTCCCCATCAGTCTGAGCAAGAAAGCCCTTATCATTAAAGGGACGAATTTCACTTTTCATACTGGCTGCTTTTGGTCCATCACCAAAACCTTTTGTACCGTGGCAAGATCTGCAATGTTTATTGTAGAGTTCTTTACCGGTAGTATTTACTGATGGATCGGATGCCTTGACGGCAGTTTTCATAGCCTTATATTTTGCAGGTATAACCCAGGGCTCACTCTTTTTCTGAGCCATTGTTGTTGCTGAAAAAGCCAGAACAGCCAGCAACATCATCGCTAATTTCATTAAGTTTTTCATTTTTTGGTTTTTTGTTATGAATAAATTGACATTATTTGGAAATTTTATTCAGCCTTTAAAAACCAAAACCATGCCAAGATGCATGGGTCCTTTCTGAAAATATTTCAAGCTTGACGAATTAAACTCAGCCCATCAATCACGATTAGGAAATAACTTTACACTCATGGAAAATGAGGTATTCAACAAAGTCAGATTTTTAATTTCAGTCCTGGGCCCAAGTCCCGAAATAAAGTCAAAGGCAGCTTTTGAATGCAGTATTTGATTGGAAATTCCAATCTGATACCAGCGAGCAACCTGATAGCTAATGCGAAATCCGGCACCATAGGCAAAACTGACATCAGTTGATCTGGTAATTTCGTAAGTTGAATTTCCGACCAGTGCATATCTGGCTTTATACAACTGATAGGGAGTTGAAGAAAAAAACAAACCAGCTGCCAATTGACCATCAAGTACAAAAGACTTCCCAATGCGTGTCTGGTATCCGGGGCCGGCTACAATGTGAATTATTTTGAATGGATCGCTTCGGATGTACAGATCTTCAAGGAAAGGATCGGCCTTTACCTTTTCGTAGCCCAGCCACCCAACATCAATAGGATTCAACTGCAAACCTCCCTGAATATATCCCGTCCATTTTTCTTTCAGAATTACTTTTAATTCAAAAGTGCCTGTATAACCCGCAAGGGCAAAACTACCCCTCTGCAAATCAACAGTCGAAAAATCAAAAAGTGGAAAAGCTATACCTGACTGTAAGACGAGATCAACTTTTGGAGATTGGGCTTTCAATACCGTAAAATTTGTTAGAAGCAAAAAAATTATGAGAAGTTTCATCATAATAGGAACTTTGGAAGATAAATACAAATCTCAATATTTAGACAAAACATCCAATATAATCTTTTATCAGTTTTTGAATAAGATTAAAATCGAGTAGGAGGAAAATAAAACAGTTTTCCTCCTGTTTTATTTTCCGACCTCTCACACCACCGTACGTACCGTTCGGTATACGGCGGTTTGTTAGAAAAGTGTTAACTGGTATTCTGTTTT
>JAHYJC010000012.1 GCA_019429275.1 Lentimicrobium sp.
CCGCAATACGCAATCCACAATCCGCAATTCCCAATCCGCAATTCCCAATCCGCAATCCGCAATCCACAATCCGCAATCCGCAATCCGCAATTCCCAATCCGCAATCCGCAATCCGCAATCCGCAATCCGCAATCCGCAATTCCCAATCCACAATCCGCAATCCGCAATCCGCAATCCGCAATCCGCAATTCCCAATCCGCAATCCGAAATTCCCAATCCGCAATCCGCAATCCACAATCCGCAATACGCAATCCGCAATTCCCAATCCACAATCCGCAATCCGCAATCCGCAATCCGAAATTCTCTGCCTTCCTCTTGATTTCAGCCCCTCACCATCGTATCTTTGTATTGAAGACATACTATTCAATATGAAAAAGATACTGGTTCCGGTTGATTTTTCAGATTTATCGACCGAGGTGATTGAAAAAGCCGGAGAAATTGCCAAAGCCTTTGACAGTGAAATTTACATTTTACACATTACCCTACCCGGCCCTGTTTTTCCGCAGGATCCTTCGCAGATTCCGGTGGCGACCAATCCCGGGCTCGAAGAAATGATCAGGGAAGACCACGACCTGAAAGCCATGGTTCATTACCTTCATGAAAGGGGCATCAAAGCAAGGTCAGATCTTATTCATGGGCCGGTTGTAAAAACTATTCTTGATGAAGCCAGGAATTTTGAAGCCGATCTCATCGTTGTAGGTTCGCAGAGTCATGGATTTCTGTATCGTACGTTTATCGGCAGCGTAAGCGACGGGGTGCTGCGCAACAGCCCCTGCCCGGTGATGATTGTGCCTCAGTCATGAGGCCGTTTACTGAACTTTGCCAGCAGGTCCGTACGGCCTGTTTTTCTTAATGTTTCAGCCATCCATCGCCTGTTCTCTGGTTTGTACCAGAAAAAGAACCGTTGTTGATTGACTTTTTCCAGTTTATCTTTGGCCACATAAACCGGTTTGAGCGTGTAGGGATCAAAGCCGGTGTAATAAATGGCTGTTGCCAGGGTCATGGGGGTGGGAGTGAAATCCTGAACCTGTTCCAGCCTGAAACCCTGCTGCATGGTTTCACAGGCCAATTCAGCCATGTCTTCAGGGCGGCTTCCCGGATGGCTTGATATAAAATAAGGAATGAGTTGCTGCCTCAGTCCGTTTCTGCGGTTAATTTCATTAAATTTTTGCTGAAACTGCACAAAGGTGCGGTAATGCGGTTTACGCATGATCTGCAATACATGGGCCGAGCTGTGTTCGGGTGCCACCTTCAGGCGACCCGAAACATGGCGGGTAACCAGTTGTTCGAGGTATTCGTTCAGCCCGTTGGCTTTTGATTCGGCTTCGCTGCGGCCGATAAGCATATCGTAACGGATGCCACTACCGATGGTGATGCGTTTTACATGGGGTATGCGCAAAGCCTTGTTGTACAGGGAAGTCATTGGACGGTGGTCGGTATTCAGGTTGCGGCAGATGGTAGGGAAAATGCATGAGGCGCGTTTGCATTTTTTGCATTTATCCGTGTCAATGCCTTTCATCAGGTACATATTGGCCGAAGGCCCGCCCATATCGGTAATGTGGCCTTTGAAGTCAGTAGCCGAAGCCACCTGTTCCACCTCTTTCAGGATTGATTTTTCCGACCGGCTCACCACAAACTTACCCTGATGCGCCGAAATGGCACAAAAGGCACATCCGCCAAAGCAGCCCCGGTGCATATTGACCGAGTTGCGGATCATTTCATAGGCCGGAACCGCTCCGCGTTTCAGGTAGCGGGGATGTGGCATCCGGGTATAGGGCAGGTCAAAGGCGATGTCAATTTCACCATCCTGCATGGGCGCATTTGGAGGATTTACTACGGTCAGGGTTTCACTTTCAGGTTCCACCAGTCGGGCACCCTGCCAGCGATTCGATTCCTCTTCAAAAATCCTGAAATGCTTTGCAAACGCTTTTTTATCCGACAGGCATTCGGTATGCGTAGGAAGCTGAAGGGTTTGGATGCCGGGGAGTTCCGGCAGAGGTTCGGAAGCCGCAGCCAGAAAAACCGTTTGCTCAACATCCCTGATCTGGTGGATGGGTTCTCCGTCAGCCAGGCGGCGGAGCAGGGTTTGGATTGCCTTTTCACCCATACCGTAAACCAGCATATCGGCACCGCTCAGGGTCAAAATGCCGGGTTTAAGGCTGTCGCTCCAGTAGTCGTAGTGGGTAAGACGGCGCATTGAAGCTTCAATTCCGCCAAGGATTACAGGCACATCGGGGTAGAGCTTTTTCAGGATTTGCGAATAAACCACCGAAGCATAATCGGGCCGGAAGCCTGCAACTCCTCCGGCGGTATAAGCATCGTCGCTTCGCAGGCGTTTGTTGGCTGTGTAATGGTTCACCATGCTGTCCATATTGCCTGCCGTTACTCCGAAAAAAAGCCGGGGTTTGCCCAGTTTTTTGAAGTCGCGCAAATCGTCTCGCCAATTGGGCTGAGGCAGAATGGCCACCCTGAAACCTGCATGTTCGATCAGCCGCGCTATCACTGCCGAACCAAACGATGGGTGGTCAACGTAAGCGTCGCCCGAAACAATGATCACGTCCACTTCATCCCAGCCGCGGCGTTCAAGTTCTTCGCGCGATACGGGCAACCAGTCGGTAATGGAGCGTCTTTGAGTGGTTTGCATGAAGCAAAGGTAGGTGATAAAATGGCTCAACGGTCATGGCCTGATGAGTAGAGATGAATTTCGAATTTCTCTTATATAACTCAGGTTGGGGTTGACCCTTCGACTGGTCTCGACTCCGCTCGACCGCCGCCGCTCAGGGTGACAGGTTGGGGTTGAGGTTAACCCTTCGACTGGTCTCGACTCCGCTCGACCGCCGCCGCTCAGGGTGACAGGTTGAGGTTGGGCCTTTGTCCCGAATTCGTCCCTTGCCCAAAAATCGTCCCTTGCCCAAAAATCATCCCTTGCCCTCTTATTTTGTCGCTCCATTCTAAATTTTACGATTGAATTAATATATACAAACACAGAGGAGATGATATGGTCGTCAAAATCAAAAATGTGTCATAAAATATTGAAAAACAAGAATATAAAATCATTATTAATAAAAACAAATATCATTTTTTACTTTTGTATATATAATTAATAGGCTAAATTTGATAAAAATTATTATAGGTTTAGAAAAATTTTAGGAAATCAAACCACCCATTCCGAAACTTTATAACACAATAGAAGATGAAACAAAAATTTCTTGCTCTGATTTTATTAAGTTTCTCTATTTCTCTGTTTGCTCAACCCCAGAAGGTTGCAATAGAAAATAATGAAAAAGGAATGAAACTTATGGTGAATGACCAGAGTTTCATGATCAACGGTATAAACTGGGATTATTTCCCCGTTGGTACCAATTACTCCTACAGCTTATGGACTCAATCTGACGACTTTATTAAAAAGGCGCTCGATGATGAAATGTCAATGCTGAGAAACATGAATGTGAATACCATTCGTGTTTACACCGGTATCCAGCCTAAATGGATAAAATACATTTACGAAACGTATGGTATTTATACTATGCTCAACCATTCTTTCGGAAGGTATGGGCTTACGCTCGACGGGGCATGGGTTGCTAACACAGATTATTCGGATTCCCGGGTAAAGGAGCTTCTGTTAAAGGAAGTTACAGAGCTTGTAGCAGAATATAAGGACACACCAGGACTTTTGTTATACCTCCTGGGCAACGAAAACAACTACGGATTGTTCTGGCGCGGAGCCGAAACCGAAGATATTCCGATGGAAGACAGAGAATCGACACAAATGGCCCGTTACCTCTATAAATTGTTCAACGAAGCCTCTTTGGCCATGAAAGCCATTGATCCCCATCACCCTGTATCATTTTGTAACGGCGATTTGCTGTTCCTTAATATTATCGCCGAAGAGTGTAAGGATGTGGATATTTTTGGTATTAACGTTTACCGTGGCATTTCATTTACCGATCTGTTCGACAGGGTTAAGAAAGAGTATGGGAAACCCGTTTTATTGTCAGAATTTGGTTCTGATGCCTTTAATGCCATCACCATGGAAGAGGCCCAGCAGGAACAGGCAATCTATAACCTTGCCAACTGGAAAGAAATATATGAGAATTCTGCAGGAATGGGAAAAGCAGGCAATTCCTTAGGTGGTTTTACCTTTCAGTTTAGTGATGGCTGGTGGAAATATGGCCAGACCGATTACCTTGATGTGCACGACTCCCATGCTTCGTGGGCAAACGGCGGATATTTATTTGATTATCAGCCAGGCGAAAACAACATGAACGAAGAGTGGTTTGGAATTTGCGCCAAAGGCCCAACCAATGCCAAAGGGTTTTATCAGTTGTACCCAAGAGCATCTTATTATGCACTCAAAGAAGCCCACCAACTGAACCCCTACGCCGAAGGTACCACTTATCAAACTTTGCAGCAGCACTTTGGTAACATTCAGGTGGTGGAATCGCTATTGAAAGCCAGGGGCGACAAGGCTGCACTGGAAGGCGAAAAGCTGAAAAAAATCAGTATGAGCCGCTTAAGTGCTGAATACACAACATTTAACACCGGTGGCGCTTTAATCTCAACACCTAAAACAGCTGTCCCGGGCAGTAACACTTATCCTAACCAACTGGGTTTTGATCAGATGCAGTCTTTTTACTTTGGCGTTGAGGCCAATCCTGCGCCCAATTTCAGAGCCAATGTTGAGGTAAATGTTCTGGGAAATGTGGCTCAAAATCCCATAGATCAGATCTTTTATGAAAACAGGGGCCGGCCTGTTGAAGTTGCCGGAGATGATGGTAACCTGAATATTGAATCAATCAACAGGGTTCAGATATACAAGGCAAGCTATGAATGGGATCATAAATTATTTAAGATCAATGGTTTTTATCGCACCGGTCATTATCATTGGGGCTATGAAGGCGATTTCTTCGGACTTTACCCCGAAGCCAACTACGGTCCCAATATTGATATCTACAATGGAATTGCTCCCTTTGGATTTGAAATGGAAGGCAAGAAGAAATTCAGTGATTTCAAACTGGCTTTTGGTCCGCAGCTCTGGTGGGGCGCTAACCCGGCTGTATTGCTGAAATACAGTAAAAAAGTAGCAAAAATCAACTTCACCGGAATTTTTCATGAAGACCTTGCACAGCTTGGCCTTACTGAAAGTTCCTTTGCCATTCCGCAACCTAAAACCAGGCGACTGACCTTACATTTGAACAGGGAGTTTGGTAAGTTTGGTATTGATGCTGGCGGAATCTGGGCAGGGCAGCCTTTACAGGGAAGAGAGTTTCAGGTAGTAAGAGGTGAACCAGGAAATTACATGGTTTATAAGGATGAAATAAAGTCTCAGGATAATTTCGGAGGAAAACTTAAATTTACATATACCGGCGGAAGGTTCAACTGGTATGCACAATCAGCAGCCATGGGCCTGGTAGCTCAGGGCGGCGCCGACCAGACACTGACTTTTACCGGTTGGAGGCTAAAAGACAGTGGCAGTGGAAACCAATATAATTTCCTGTCAGGATTTAGCTATTTGATTGGTGATTTGCAAATAGCTCCTAACTTTCTGTGGCAAAAACCCATTGAAGGGCCTATCCCTGCTGACGTTCCAGCTCCCGGAAGACCAAGAAATATACTCGACGATCCATTTGTAGTAAGGGTTAACAGGGAACAGGTGGCAGGTGAGATACTATTTACCTACGACCCTACACCCGGCACCTGGATGTATAACTGGGACAGTGACCGTTCGGAAGATGCGGGCCTTGCCGTTAGTTTAGGTTTTGTTTACAGGCATTTGCCAACCACACAGGATGCTGCCATAGGAATTTTACCCGATGGCCGTACAACGTTCGCCTTTCCCGGCGCAACTCCTGCCCAGGATCTATGGGAAATCCACTCAAGGCTGGTTTCGAAAGTCAGTGGCGATTTTGGTTTTATAGCCAATGTTTATGCCGGTGATGCTCAGGCCAATGGAAGTGATGAAAGGCTTATCAGGCGCTATGGCATTGATTTGCGAATGATTTATAAAGAGCTGAAACTTACTTCTTTCGCCAGGATCAACGACTGGGGTCCTTACGACTATCACCGCGATTACAACCTTACATTCCCGCTTCAGCTAATGGCTGACATATCTACCTCTCTCCGAAAGCCCGATTGGTTTGACCTTCCTAATACCAACATTGGGTTGCGGGCAACATACCGTACGCTCGACAGGTATTCTCCCCGCTATTCACCAACCCAGAAGCCTGATCCAAGCGGAGCAATGGTTCCCGATCCTGAAGCAATTGGATTTGACAACGGTAATGAATGGGAAATCAGAACTTATGTGCGCATAAATATTGGTAAATAATAAAACTCAAAAAGATGAAAGCAAACATTCTCATCATTTTAAAAAAATATATCCCCATAGGTATTCTCGTTTTACTTTTCATGGGGTGCGAACGCGAGTTAAGCGATCTTAAACCTGTTACGTTTCCCGACAATCCTGAAGTATTTATTGACGGATTCAGCGCCGGATTGAACTATGCAGCTTTTGGAGGCTCAGTGCCAACCGCTTTCGATGTGGATAATAAAGAAACCTGGAACAATTCCAAAGCATCTATGCGATTTGATGTTCCAAACGTAGGTGATCCTCAGGGTGCCTATGCCGGAGGAGTTTTCTTTACCGAAACCGGCCGAAACTTAACGGGCTACAATGCTTTGACATTCTGGGCAAAAGCTTCCGAATCGGCAGTTATTGATCTGGTAGGCCTTGGTAACGACCTTGGAGCCTCAAAATACCAGGTAACTATTTCGGGTTTACAGGTGAGTACAAGCTGGAAAAAATATATAATTCCTCTGCCTAATTCATCGGTACTTACTGCCGAACGCGGAATGTTTTTCTATTCCACGGGGCCTGTCGACGGCAAAGGTTATACTTTCTGGATTGATGAACTGAAGTTTGAAAACCTGGGTACCATAGCGCATCCGCAGTTTGCCATTTTCAATGGTGAAGAGAAAGTGGAAACTTCGTTTATCGGAGTTACACAAAATATCAGTGGACTATCGGCAACCTTTAACCTGCCTGCCGGTGTTAATCAATCGGTAAATGCAGCTGCCGCGTATTTTAATTTTTCTTCATCCAACGAGGGCATAGCTACAGTTAATGAATCTGGTGTAGTTGCAGTAGTGGGAGGCCCGGGCAGTGCCGAAATTACAGCCAGGGTTGGGAATGAAGTTGCCAAGGGTTCGCTTACCTTACAATCCATTGGTACTTTTCAGCAGGCACCCCTGCCGGTTCATCCTGCTGATGATGTAATTTCCATCTTCAGCGATGCCTACACCAGTGTGCCTGTGAATTATTACAATGGTTACTGGGAGCCCTATCAAACTACATTATCGGCCGATTTTGAAGTAAACGGGGATCATATTCTTCAATATATTGATTTTAATTTTGTGGGTATCGAATTCAGCACTCCAACCGTAGATGCTACTGCAATGACGCACTTGCATATGGATATCTATATACCGAATACCCTCACCGCCGATGCGCAACTGAAAATAGAACTGGTGAATGAAGGCGCTGCCAGCTCTGCAACATCTGTTGTAAATATCCCTGTTTCACAGTCAAATAAATGGATTGGTCTTGATTTGCCGTTCTCTGGATTTAACGGATTAGGCAGCACGGCTAAGCTGATGCAGATTATTTTTGTGAATGAAAACAACAAGATTTCCAGCTTCTATGCCGATAATATTTATTTCTATTCCGATGGTACCCAGCCACCTCCTCCTGGTGAACCGGATGTTGCGGCTGCAACTCCAACCTATCCGGCGGCTAATGTGATTTCGGTATTCAGCGATGCCTATACAGCCATTCCTGGAACTAATCTTAACCCTGACTGGGGACAGGCAACGGTTGTTACAACAATTCAAATTCAGGGAAACAATACTTTAAAACTTGCCGGACTCAACTATCAGGGCATTGAATTTGGCAGCAGCCAGAATGTAACAGCCATGGGATTTTTGCATGTAGACTTCTGGACTGCAAATTCAACAGCACTCAATATCTTTCTGATTAGTCCGGGGCCTGTTGAAACCGCTTATTCATTGGCGGTTCCGACTACAGGCTGGACGAGTATCGACATTCCATTGTCTTCATTTGCACCGGTAAATCTTGGCGATGTCATTCAAATCAAATTCGATGGTAATGGCGATATTTATCTGGACAACATTTATTTTCGTAAAAATTAACCCTGGTATGGTTTAATCTGGAAACTTTAAAAACTTTAAAAATGAATAAAATAAATAAATTCAGGAAAATCCGCATCCAGTCATTTTTGCTGCTGATTCTGGTTATTTTTTGGGGTTGCGAACGCGACAACTTTCAGAAACTGGATGATCGCAATTGGCAATTAACCTGGAGCGATGAATTTGCCGGCACTGCCGGCCAGTTACCGGATGCATCAAAATGGGCCTTTGATTTGGGTACTGGTGACAATGGCTGGGGAAACAGCGAATTACAAAGCTATACCAACAGTCCGGCCAATGTGTCGCTCGACGGCAATGGCAACCTGGTAATAACAGCAATTAGGAGTGGCAATAGTTTTACCTCGGCCCGGATTAACACAAAGGGCCTGTTTTCTCAGAAATATGGCCGTTTTGAGGCACGATTAAAAACGCCTTATGGCCCGGGTTTGTGGCCTGCATTCTGGATGCTGGGCACAAGTATTGAGACTGTTCCCTGGCCTGGATGTGGCGAAATAGATATTATGGAACTCAGGGGGCAGGAACCTCACATTATCCACGGCACCATTCATGGACCAGGATATTCAGGAGGAAACCCGATTACTAAAAGTTATGCCCTCAATAACGACAGGTTCGATGCCGATTTTCATCTTTACGCCATTGAATGGGATAAAGATAAAATTGACTTTTTTGTGGATGACTATCTTTATCAGCGCATTGAACGCAGTGATGTACCTGGTGAATGGGTTTACGACGAACCGTTTTTCATCCTGCTCAATGTGGCAGTGGGCGGCAATTACGTCGGATTTCCTACTGCCCAGACCCCTTTCCCGCAAAAAATGGTCGTTGATTATGTAAGGGTTTATCAGTGAGTGAAATAGGGGAAACACAACAGGTATAATCTTTATTAACGAACTTTTCTCAACCAATGAATAGAGCATATCCGGGAAATCCAATGAACGTTTCAAACAAAACAATTGAAATGCAGGTAGTTAATCATGAAAACGAAAGCTACTTTAAGATTTCAAATCATGATATCATGCGTCCGTTTTTTATGAGCATTGTAAGTGATTCGAATCACTGGATGTTTATTGCAAGTAACGGAGGACTTACTGCCGGTCGAAAAAATCCTGAATATGCTCTATTCCCTTATTACACCGACGATAAAATCATAGAATCGGCCGACATCACCGGAAGCAAATCCATTTTCCGGGTACAAACAGATGGCCAGGTGTGGGTATGGGAACCCTTTTCTGAGAGGTTTACCGGAAAATATTCCATCAGTCGAAACCTTTACAAAAGCATTTATGGCAATAAAATCATCTTCGAAGAAATTAACCACGATTTGGGGTTCACCTTCAGATATCAGTGGAACTCATCGAAGATGTATGGTTTTGTAAGAAAGGCAGTTTTAATAAACAATTCGGCTAAAGATTACCAGATTACCCTGCTGGATGGAATACAGAATATCATGCCTTTTGGGGTACCCAGCGACCTGCAGCGATCGACCAGCAACCTGGTTGATGCTTACAAAAGAAGTGAACTGGAACCGGAATCAGGTATCGGAATTTATGCCCTCAGCGCCATTATTGTTGACAAAGCCGAACCCAGTGAAGCACTGAAAGCCAACATTGCCTGGTCTTTAGGTCTTGATAAACCAAAGTATCTGCTGTCATCTCTGCAACTTGATAATTTCAGAAAAAACATTGAAATTTCAGAAGAAACAGATATTAAAGGGGAAAAAGGAGCATATTTTGTTTGTGCTGACATTTTGTTGCCGGCTAAAAGTGATAAAAACTGGGAAATCATTACCAACGTTAATCAGCATCATGCTCAGATCATTGGCCTTTCGCAGCTTTTAAAAGACAAAAACAATCTTGACTTGCAGATTCAGGAAGATATCAATTCCGGAACAGAAAAATTAATTAATCTTGTGGCAAGTGCTGATGGATTGCAATTTACAGCCGAAAAGCTGAACAACTCCCGCCATTTTTCAAATGTGTTGTTCAACATCATGCGTGGTGGCATTTTTGATGATGGTTACCTTTTGAAAAAAGAGGATTTTGTAAGTCACCTTGCAAAAGCCAATGCCAAGGTAGTTGAAAGGAATCAGGAATTTATAGGTAATCTTAAGGAGAATTTCAGCCAATCAGAGTTAAAAAGCCTTTTGTCAGAAAGCAACGATGCTGATCTGATAAGGTTATCTTTGGAGTATCTGCCGTTAAAATTCAGTCGCAGGCATGGCGATCCCAGTCGGCCCTGGAACTATTTTATCATCAATATTCAAAGCGAAACCGATGGTTCTGAAATTCTGGATTATGAAGGTAACTGGCGGGATATTTTCCAGAACTGGGAAGCGCTGGCACATTCGTATCCCGAATTTGTAACCGGCATGATTTTTAAATTTCTGAATGCTTCAACCTTTGATGGTTACAATCCTTATCGCGTAACAAAGGACGGTTTTGACTGGGAAACCATAGAACCCGATAATCCCTGGTCTTATATCGGATACTGGGGAGATCATCAGATTATTTACCTGCAGAAATTCTTTGAAATCACCGAAAAATTCTACCCAGGCACATTGCAATCATTTTTCGACAAAGAATGGTTTGTTTATGCTGCTGTTCCTTACAAAATTAAGCCTTACACCCAAATCCTGAAAAATCCGAAAGACACCATTGAATTTGATCATAAATGGGATAGTGCAATCAGAAAGCAGCGCGATTTGCTTGGAGCTGACGGCGCTCTTCTAATGGACAATAACAGTGATATTTACAGGGTTAACTTCATTGAAAAAATCCTGGCTTCGGTGCTGGCAAAAATGTCGAACCTGGTGCCTGAAGCCGGCATTTGGATGAACACACAGCGCCCTGAGTGGAACGATGCCAATAACGCCCTGGTAGGAAATGGTGTTTCAATGGTTACGCTTTACTATCTGCACCGTTTCATGAAATTCTTCCGGCAAATGGTTGAACACTCAGAACTGGAAAACATAAAATTATCGGGTGAACTGCTTGAATTCTACCATAGCATGAGAGAAACCCTCCAGGAATTCAGCCCCATGTTGTCAAAATCCCTCAGTGACCAAGACCGGAAAGTTATTATGGATCGCATGGGAAGGGCTGCATCAGATTACCGACAGCAAATTTACCAAAACGGTTTCTGGGGTAAGAAAAGGACAGCCTCAATGGCCGGCCTGAGAACATTTACTCAACTATGCCTAGATTTTATCGAACATTCAATCAAGGTTAACCAGAGAGTTGATAAACTTTATCACGCCTATAATCTCCTGACTGTAAAGGAAACCGGAGTTTCTTCTTCGCACCTCCCCGAAATGCTGGAAGGGCAGGTAGCAGTTTTAAGTTCGGGCTATTTAACTTCTGCACAGGCGCTGGAGGTGATGGATGCACTTAAAGATAGTGCTTTGTTCCGCCCGGACCAGTATAGCTACATCTTATACCCCAACAAAAAATTACCCGGTTTTTTACAAAAGAACAATCTTCCAAAAATCAGGGTGCAGGAGTCGAAATTGATTAATAGACTGGTATCTGATGGGAATACTGAAATTGTTGTACAGGATATTCGCGGAGGATTGCATTTTAACGGAAATTTTAAAAATGCCGCTGATCTGAATGATGCCCTGAATAGATTATCTGAGGGCGTTTACCAGAAGCTCGTTGAAAAAGACCGCAAACTGTTGCTTGATATTTTTGAGGAAGTATTCAATCATAAAGCATTTACGGGCAGGTCGGGCACTTTTTACTCCTACGAAGGGCTGGGGTCAATCTATTGGCACATGGTTTCAAAACTGCATCTGGCAGTTCAGGAATGTTGCCTGAGAGCCATTGAAACGGGCGCTGATAAAAAAGTTATCGGGCATTTACTGGATCACTATTACGAAATTGAAGCAGGAATCGGCGTTCATAAATCTCCTGAACTTTATGGTGCTTTCCCTACCGATCCTTACTCGCACACCCCTCAGCACAGAGGTGCCCAGCAGCCTGGAATGACCGGACAGGTTAAGGAAGATATTCTGGTCAGGTTTGGTGAATTGGGCGTATTTGTGAAGGATGGTAACCTCTGTTTCAACCCCTGGCTGCTCAGAAAAGATGAGTTTCAAAGTAAGGATGCAGTTTTTGAATATCGGAAATCCGGTGAAGGCATCGGTGAAATAAAACTCACTTCCGGCCAGTTGGCTTTTACCTATTGCCAGACCCCCATCGTGTATTCCCTTTCCGTAACTGACCGTATTACAGTTTACTATACCAATGGAAACAAAATACAAATTGATGGCAATGCATTAAATAAGGAAATCAGCAGTCTGATATTCAGAAGAACCGGAGCAATTGAAAAGGTGGAAGTTTCAATAAATAAAAAGGGATGAGCGTCAATACTACAAAATTATCCGTAAAGGAAAAAATCGGTTATGGCCTTGGCGATACAGCCTCGCACTTTGTGTGGGACATGGTTGGCTTCTGGATTTTGATTTTTTACACTGATACCTTCGGGATATCTGCAGCTGCTGCCGGAACTATTATGCTCATTGCCCGTTTCTGGGATATGCTCAGCGATCCGTTGATGGGCATAATAGCCGACAGAACCAACACCCGTTGGGGAAAGTTTCGTCCCTATATCCTATGGATGGCTCTTCCTTACAGCGTACTGGCGGTGCTCACCTTTTCCACACCCGAGATCGGGCAAACCGGTAAAGTAATTTATGCCGGGGTTACCTATCTGCTGCTGATGACTGTTTTTACTGCCATCAACCTGCCTTATTCTTCACTCGGCGCTGTAATGACTTCCGACTCTTACGAGAGGGCCGGATTAAATTCCTACCGTTTTATCTTTGCCTTTGTGGGACAATTTATCGTTACCGGAACTGCGCTTTATCTGGCCAGCTATTTTGGCAAAGGTGACAATGCCAAAGGTTACCAGTACACCCTGATGCTGTTTGCGGCAATCAGTTTTGTGCTGTTCATGATTACCTTTAAAACAACAAAGGAAAGGGTGAAGCCTCCGGCAGAACAACAAAAAAATCTTAAACAGGATCTTAAAAATCTTTTCAAAAACCGGCCATGGGTCATACTGTTCTTTGTCGGCATTGTTTCGTTTGTCATGTTTGCTCTGCAAAATCTGACCATTGCCTATTATTTCAAATATTATATGGGGCAAGAGCAAAATGTGCAATTGTTTAATGTGATAGGCACTGTTGCACTCATCCTTGGTATTCCGTTCTCTAAACCTCTTGCAAAAAGGTTTGGGAAACGAAATGTATATATCGCAAGTTCTCTGATTTCGGGCCTGTTTTTCATTCTGTTATACATTCCGGGAAACGAAAACATTTACTCCATTTACATACTGAACATCCTGGCCAAATTCACGTATGCCCCTGCCGTTCCGTTGCTTTGGACCATGCTCGCCGATACTGCCGATTACTCAGAGTGGAAATTTGGCCGCCGCGCAACCGGTTTGGTCTTTTCGGCAGCCACTTTCGCACAAAAAGCTGGATGGGGAATCGGAGGCGCATTGGCTGGCTGGCTGCTTGTATTGTTTCAATTTGTTCCAAATGCTGTACAATCGGCCACGTCGCTTAATGGAATAAAACTGATGATTTCAGTATTTCCCGGAGTTCTGTATATGTCGTGCGCCATACTGCTTTATTACTATGCCATTGATCACAAAACCTGCCTTGTGATGCAGGTGGAACTGGAACAACGAAGAAAAGAATCATAAAAACCATTTAAACCATGGGTTATGCAATCTGAAAAAATAAATAAAATAAGTAAGGCTGTAAGGAAAATTCTTCAATTTCTGATGGTTTCTTTGTCAGTTTTGCTTTTGGTGTCATGCATGCCACGTCCGGTAAGCACTGGTAAAACCGCTGCTGATATTTTAGGTAATCCGGAATACAAAGCCATTTCGTATGGAGGATATCGCGAAAAGACCAGAGATATACAACCTACAATTCCTGAACTTAAAGAAGACATGAAAATTCTGTCGGCCATGGGAATTAAGTTGATCCGCACTTATAATGTTTATTACGACGAGGCCTCCAATCTGCTTGAAGCTATCAGTCAATTAAAAAAAGATGATCCTGAATTTGAAATGTACGTGATGCTTGGTGCGTGGATAGACTGTAAGAATGCCTTTACTGAGCTTCCTGACCGCATAAGAAATGAGGAAAGCCCGCAGAATGCGGCTGAAATCGACCGTGCTGTTGAACTGACCCGGCAAAACCCTGATATCGTGAAGATTATAGCTGTTGGTAATGAAGCCATGGTGCATTGGGCATGGAACTATTATGTTGAGCCTGCCATCATCCTTAGATGGGTAAAGCATTTACAAAAACTGAAGAAAAGCGGCGATTTGCCCGAAACTTTATGGATCACAAGTTCCGACAATTTTGCCTCGTGGGGAGGAGGTGGAAGTGAATACCATCTTGAAGAGTTGAACGAACTTATTCGTGAAGTTGATTATATTTCGATGCATACTTACCCCATGCACGACACTCATTATAATCCTGATTTCTGGGGAGTTCCCGAAGCTGAGGAAGCACTGACGGACATGGAAAAAATTGATTCGGCCATGATGCGTTCCAGGGATTATGCCATCTCTCAGTACGAAAGCGTAGTAAAATATATGCAAAGCCTTGGTGTTGATAAACCAGTGCATATGGGCGAAACCGGATGGGCAACCCAGTCCGGTGAGTTCTATGGCGACAATGGTTCCAGGGCATGCGATGAATACAAGTCGGCAATATATTACAAACTGATGCGTGAATGGACAGATTCAAAAGGCATAACCTGCTTTTATTTTGAAGCATTTGATGAGCAATGGAAAGATGCTGCAAATCCACTGGGTTCCGAAAACCATTTCGGACTGTTTAACCTGCAATCTCAGGCCAAATATGCCTTGTGGGATTTGGTGGATGCCGGTGTTTTTGATGGTTTGACCCGTGATGGAAAGCCCATCACAAAGACATTCAATGGCGATACGGCAGCTATGATGCTTAAAGTAAAAGTTCCGCCAACTGCCAAAGAAATCGCAGAGCGCAAGTAACATAAAATCAATGATATGAAGGCTATTGCAAAACATCTTACTTTTTTAATTCTCATATTCATACTAATGAGTAGTTGTACCAATTCAAAAAAATGGGAAGTTGAAGTCTTTGAGACATCGGTAAATGGTAACCAACTCACCAGATTAACTGAATTTCAGACTCCGGAAACAAAAGTGGAAATTTCCATTTTACCCGATCAGGAATTTCAGTCTGTCACCGGGTTTGGAGGTTCGTTTACCGAAGCTTCTGCACACCTGCTTAACCAGGTTAGCAAGGAAAACCGAAACAAAATTCTGGAGGCTTATTTTGGCGAATCGGGTGCCAGATATTCACTCACCCGCACTCACATGAACTCCTGCGATTTCTCGTTGGGCAACTATTCTTATGCCCCGGTTGAAGGCGATACAGAATTGGCGAATTTTTCAATTGAGGAAGATATGGATGACATTATTCCTATGATTAAAGATGCCAAAGCCATTTCGAAGGATGGGTTTAATATTATCTCATCACCCTGGACTGCTCCGCCATGGATGAAAGACAATAAAGACTGGCGTGGTGGAAAGTTGTTGCCGGAATATTATGACACCTGGGCTTTGTTTTTTTCTAAATATATTGATGCCTATCGTGCTGAAGGCATTGAAATCTGGGGATTTACGGTCGAAAACGAACCCCTGGGCAATGATAACAACTGGGAGAGTATGCATTACACACCGGAAGAAATGACCGGATTTGTTAAAAACCATCTGGGACCAAAATTGAAATCCGACGGGCACAATGTTAAAATTCTGGGATTTGACCAAAATCGTGATGAACAATTAAAAATATGGGTAGATGTAATGTTTGGCGATGAAGTAGCAAAGGATTATTTCGATGGAACGGCCGTTCACTGGTACGCCAGTACCTTTGATTACTTTCCTGAAGCCTTGCAATATGTTGTTAATAAAGCGCCTGGAAAGCATATTATTAACACTGAGGCCTGTGTTGATGCCCAGGTGCCAAGGTGGAATGATGACGCATGGTACTGGTCGGAGGAAGCCACCGACTGGGGCTGGACCTGGGCTCCAGAGGACCAGAAATACCTTCATCCGAAATACATACCTGTTTACCGTTATGCACGCGATATCATCGGATGCCTCAACAACGGGGTAGATGGGTGGATTGACTGGAATATGGTTCTCGACAGGCAGGGAGGCCCGAATTGGGCAAAGAACTGGTGTGTTGCACCTGTTATTGTTGACCCTGAAATGGATGAAGTTTATTTCACACCCCTGTACTATACCCTTGCTCATTTCAGCAGGTTCATCAGACCCGGAGCTGTGCGGATTGGTTTTAAAAATTCAAGCGATAGCCTTATGGTAACTGCTGCACGCAATCCTGATGGGAGCATTGCCGTCATTTGCTTCAATCCCGAAGAAGACTCAAAAGGAGTTCATCTTTCACTTGGCGAAAAATCGGTTGATTTCGCCATCAATGCAAAAGCCATACAAACCATTCTAATCAATGACCATAATAAATAATTCTGTCAATTATCAAATAACCTAAAAGCCATAAACTATGTCAACTTATGTAACGCCACTAAAAGACAGGGTTCCCTTCGGACAAAAAGCAGCCTTTGGAGCCGGCCATCTGGTTAATAACTTATTGCCAGGATCATTAGGAGTTTTTGCTTTCTTTTTGCTTACAGCCTTTGGAATGGATCCATTTTTGGCTGGTTTACTCGGAGGCCTGCCCCGTTTTTTTGACGCCATAACCGATCCTATTATGGGTTATATATCGGATAATACGAAATCGAGGTTTGGGCGACGGAAACCATACATTTTTATCGGAGCAATACTTAGTGGCGTTTTGTTTGCCGTTTTATGGCAACTCGATCCCGTAAATTCACAAATGTATAATTTCTGGTATTTTCTGATCTTTTCCATGGTTTACCTGATTGGTAACACCATGTTCTCAACGCCTCTGATTGGTTTGGGATATGAAATGACTTCTGACTATAATGAGCGCACCCGCCTGATGGGTTTCTCTCAGACCATTGGCCAGATGGCATGGATGATTGTGCCCTGGTTCTGGGTGCTGATTGCCAACCCTGATATATTTGATACACAAGCCATTGGTGTTCGCAGGTTGTCAATTATAGTCGGGGCAATTTGTATGATTCTGGGTTTGATGCCTGCCCTGTTTTGCAAAGAAATTGACCAGGCAAACCTTACCAACAGAGATGACCTTACATTAAAAAACATCGTTAAAAATTTTAAAAGTTTGCTTCACAACATGGTGCTGATTTTTAAAAACATGACATTTGTCAGGCTTTGCACGGCAACATTCCTGGTATTCAACGGTTTTCAGATGGTAGCATCGTTCAGTTATTTCATCATAGTTTTTTATTTGTTTAAAGGTGATTATGGACTTGCCGGAACCTGGCCGGCCTGGTTCTCAACAATTAGCGCCGTGTGTACTGCATTTTTAATTATTCCGGTAATTACCTGGATGGCAAACAGGTGGGGCAAGAGAAGGGCATTTATTTACGCCACAGCCATTTCCATCGTGGGTTATGCTTTGAAGTGGTGGGGTTTCAATCCCGAAAATCCCTGGTTAATGTTTATGCCACTACCTTTCATGGTATTCGGAATTGGCGGACTATTTACCCTGATGATGAGCATGACTGCTGATGTATGCGACCTCGACGAATTAAATAATGGCATGCCACGTAAGGAAGGTACCTTCGGGGCCATATACTGGTGGATGGTTAAACTAGGTCAGGGCCTTGCTCTTGTGTTGGGTGGGCTGGTGCTGAAGCTGGTAGGTTTTGACCAGAATGCCGCACAACAAACTGCTGATACGATTACCAACCTTAGGCTTGCCGATATTTTTGTACCTGCATTTACCGCGGGTCTGGCAATCTGGGTAATGTGGAAATACGACCTGACCGAGGCAAAAGCCAGAGAAATTAAGGAAGAGTTGGTCAACCGCAGGGGAGAATTATAAGTAACCGGTAAAATTTGAATTAAAATAAACTAACAAACTAAATATATGTCATACAGAAAAGAAAGATTACTTAATTATAAGCGACCAGAAGGCATCCGGCAAGAATTGTTGTATGATGACAAGTCCTTGGAGGATATCAAAAGCTTATTTCTGGAAGTTTTACATGGTGGCGTAAATGGCTTCTGCTTCAGCATATACGAAGATGGGCAACAACCGGGAACCCTGATTTCTGATGCACAGATAAGAAGAAGAATGCAAATTCTTAAACGCTATACCAATTCAGTGCGATCGTTTTCCTGTATCGAAGGCAATGAGCTGGTTCCTAAAATAGCCAAGGAATTTGGCATGAAAACACTGGTTGGCGCCTGGTTAGGAAAAGATGAAGAAAAAAACCATCAGGAAATTGAGAGCCTGATTCAATTGGCCAGAGATGGATACGTTGATTATGCAGCGGTTGGTAATGAAGTGCTTTACAGGAAAGACTTAACTGAAAGTCAACTCCTGGATGTCATTATGCATGTGAAAAGTGAAATCCCGGATATACCCGTTGGCTATGTTGATGCATACTATGAATTTGTGCAAAGGCCGGCCATTGCCGATGCCTGTGATGTGATTTTTTGTAACTGTTACCCATTCTGGGAAGGAACCGGATTTATTGATTCATTCGATCACATGCAGCATATGTATTACCAGGCATTGTCGGCAGGGAAAGGTAAAAAAGTCATCATCTCCGAAACCGGCTGGCCAAGTCAGGGTCAGGCTCTTGGAGGAGCACAACCTTCCATTCTCAATGCTATGAAGTATTTCATCAACACAAACCTGTGGGCAATAGATGAAAATATTGAAGTTTTCTATTTCGCCTCATTTGATGAATCGTGGAAGGTAGGACCAGAGGGAGATGTAGGTGCACACTGGGGCATCTGGGATAAGTCAGAAAAACTAAAATTTGTCGATGAACATATTTAACAAATTGGGTATAATTCCCGGAAAGGCCTTGTGCTATTCCGGCTTTAGGGAAGGTCAACAGCCCGGAGGTGCGTATCCTGATTATGAGGAGATTAAAGAGGATCTCCTGCTTCTCAGAAATCACTGGAAATATCTGCGTCTGTTTGATTGCGATGAGCATGCCCAAAAAGTTCTGGATGTGATTGCCAATGAAAAACTTGACTTCAAAATAATGCTGGGCGCGTATATTGAAGCCGAAATGAACAATTTTAACTGCCCTTGGGGAGGAGTGTATTCTGAAAAACAACTCAGAAAAAACCGCAACAGCAATCTTAAAAAGATAGATAAGCTGATTGATTTAGGCAACCGATACCCCAACATCATTTTTTCGCTTTCGGTTGGCAATGAAGCATGCGTTGAATGGACTGACCATTATGTTCCGGAGAGCAGGGTGCTGGAATATGTAAGGAAAGTCAAAGCCAAAGCAGAACAACCGGTTACTTTCTGCGAAAATTATGCACCCTGGATTTTAAAATTGGAAAAATTGGCCGCTGAGGTTGATTTTATTTCCATTCACACCTATCCCGTCTGGGAATACAAGCACATTGACGAGTCACTTGACTATTCAAAAGAAAACTACCGATCGGTTGCCAATAAATATCCTGACAAGCCTGTAATAATTACTGAAGCTGGTTGGGCAACCAATTCGAACGGAAGAGGAATTAATCCTCAACATGTAAATGAAGAGTTTCAGAAAACCTATTTTGAAAAACTCATGGAATGGGTCGAAAGCGAAAATATTCTTGCTTTCTTTTTTGAAGCTTTTGATGAATCATGGAAAGGATCATCAGAACCTCTGGAACCCGAGAAGCACTGGGGACTTTTCAAAATTGACAGAACACCGAAAATGGCTGTCAAGAATTTTATGCAAAGTGAATAAAATTCAGTTAAATATTATCTGTTTTTCTGGTTACATTTTTTTGAAGTCAATGGAGTAGCATACCAATAGTGTAAACATTTTTTTAATCTAAAACCTAATAAATGATGAAAAAAACTACGATTATTTTATTGATGCTTATTGCATCAGTCAGTTTTGCCCAAAACAATCCCATCAATTTTGAATCAGGCGGTTTCGGAGCAGGCTGGACATGGACCGTTTTTGAAAACGATGTCAATCCGCCGGTAGAGATAATTTCAAATCCCGATCCTACAGGCATTAACGCTTCAGCTACCGTTGCCAAATTTACGGCTTTACAAACCGGAAATCCATGGGCCGGATGCGAATCGGCTCACGGAACAACCGATCTGGGGCCTTTTGTGCTGGATGCTACAAATTCCACCATCAAAATTATGGTCTGGAAATCTGTGATAAGCGATGTCGGAATAAAGTTGGTAGCAGCTACCGGATGGGCACTACCGGAGATTAAAGTTGCCAACACACTGATCAATCAGTGGGAAGAACTTACTTTCAATTTCTCAGCTTATTCCAATCCTCCTGGCTCCGAAGGACAGTACGACCAGATAGTGATTTTCCCTGATTTTGATTTGTCAGGCAGAACTCAAACCAACATTGTTTACTTCGACAATATCACTTTCAACGAGGCCGGATCAACCCCGGGAGAGCCAGGCACTGCTGCTCCAATACCTCCGGTTCGCAATCCTGGTGACGTGATCTCAATTTTCAGCAATGCCTACAGTAATGTTGCCGGAACCGATTTCAATCCAAACTGGGGTCAGTCTACTGTGGTTAGTTTCCCGCTTATAGAGGGCAACGAAACGATGAGATATGCTAACTTTAATTACCAGGGCACCCAGTTTGCCTCAGCCCTGAATGCTGCTGAAATGGAATTTCTGCACCTTGATATGTGGACTGCTGATGCCACAAGTGTGAATATTTTCTGCATCAGCCCGGGACCGGTTGAAGTGCCTTATTCACTGCCCATTACTCCCAATCAATGGGTAAGTCACAACATTCCTATGTCTTCTTTTGCAGGTGTAAATTTATCCGAGATTATTCAGTTCAAGTTCGATGGAGGTGACGGCTCACAGACCATTTATTTGGATAATATTTACTTCTTTAAAGAGGGTGGTGTTATTGGAGATACTCCCAGAAACCCGATTGATTTTGAAACTGGCGGCTATGGCGCTGACTGGACATGGACTGTTTTTGAAAACGGGCCGAATGACCCGTTGGGAATCATCCCGAATCCCGATCCAAGCGGCATCAATACATCTGCAACAGTAGCCAAATTTGTTGCGCTGCAAAGCGGACAACCCTGGGCAGGCGTTGAATCAGGACATGGTGACAACGACCTGGGGCCTTTTGTACTCGATGCAACCAATTCAGTTGTCAAAATCAAGGTTTGGAAGCCCGTGATCAGCGATGTGGGTATTAAACTGGTGGCAGCAACCGGCTGGGCTCAGCCTGAAATCAAAGTAGCAAACACCCTGATCAATCAATGGGAAGAGCTTACTTTCGATTTCTCAGCCTATCCCAATCCTCCGGGTTCTGAGGGTATGTACGATCAGATCGTGATTTTCCCTGATTTCAATCTGGCTGGCAGAACCCAGGACAATGTGATTTATTTCGACCACATTACATTTAATCAACTGATGAACACCAACAATCTGACTACCACTGGTCGTATTTTGGTTTATCCTAATCCTGTACAAGCCGGTGAACAGATAAACCTTGGCGCCAATGTTGAGCAATTCGACTTGATAGACATGAGCGGAAGATTGATGTCTTCGGCAAACACTTCTTTTATTGATACTGAAATGCTTGGCAAGGGAATCTATATTTTAAGAATTTTCACCAAAAACGGTAATATTCAAACTCAAAAACTAATTGTAAAATAATTTACTGTTTTTTTATATCTTTAAGCCGTCTATAACAAGACGGCTTTTTTTAACTTGCTCAAATCCTGATCTGATTGAAAACAAGGGCAATTTTTCTATTGTTGCTGATTTTTGGAACTCTTGCAATTTTCGCCCAGTCGTTTCCGGAAAAAGGCGTACCCCTGCTTCAGAATTACACTCCGTCTCAATATCAGAATAAAGGTAAGATATGGGATATACAGAGTGCACCCAATGGCATAGTATATATGGCTGCCGATAAAGGGTTGATTGAGTTCGATGGAAAAACCTGGAACAGCTTTAAGGGAAGCAATGGATTCACCCGATCGTTGCTGATTGTCAATGATTCACTACTCTACTCTGGATCTGATTTAGACTTTGGTGTTTGGAAAAGAAACAAATATCAAAGTTTTGATTATACCTCATTGTATCCTTTCAAAGAAGACATTTCTGATATTAATGAAGAATTCTGGGGCGTTTACCAGGTCAACGATAATGTGCTGTTTTCGTCTTCTAAAAACATATATGTTTATAAAAACCAGCATTTTACTAAAATTTCAGCACCCAATAGTTTCACCGGAGGTTTTACTGTAAATGATTCTTTGTATTTTGCTGATAAAAAGTCTGGTCTTTATCTTTTTGATGGTCTTGCGCTTAAACAGGTTTTAAGCTTCCCGCCAGAGGTGGATTTCGAGCTGGCAGGTATTTATCATCTTCCCAGGGGAACCCTTTTAGTTACTAAAAATTCAGGGTTGTATCTTTTTTCATCAGGAAAACTGAGCCTCATTGATAATGCTGTAACTCAAAAGTTAACAGCTGCAAAGGTTTTTAGTTTTGAACCCCTTGGCGATAAGTATCTGGCTTTTGGAACAATCCTTAAGGGGCTGTACATTACTGATTTAAACGGAAGGATAATTCATCAGATTAATAAAAATAAAGGCTTGCCCAACAACACCATCCTCAGCCTTCACTATAGCCCTGCAGGAAAGCTATGGTTGGGGATGGATTATGGAGTCACAGCCATTGACCTTCAAAAAAAAATCACCACTTTCTATGATTTCAGAGGAGATTTTGGTACCGCTTCATCTGCCCTGGTTTCCAATAGAATCTTTTATCTGGGCGCCAATCAGGGTTTGTATAAATCCACCTGGAATGACCTGAACAATGATTCAGAATACAACAAGTTCCAGCTAATTTCCGGAAGCGAGGGGCAGGTTTGGTGTTTGGAAGAAATTGATAAAACTATTCTTTTTGGACATGATCAGGGTTTGTATAGACTGAGCGGAAACAGCGTTCAAAAGATAAGCAGTGTGCCAGGTGTATGGACAATAGTGCCTTATAAAGAGTATTTGCTTACAGGCAATTACAATGGTATTTCCATCTTTAAAAAAACCGGCAATGGTTGGACTTTTCTTAAGAAAATGGAGCTGATATTAGGGTCGTGTAATCAGGTAATCGTCGAAAAGGAAAACATTTTATGGGTTAACATCCCCAATTTTGGCATCATCAGAGCCGTTTTAGACAACAACCTTTACCCAACAGAGCGCTTGATAATCAAAGAGATGGAATTTGAGGGAGATAATCCGTTCCTTTTGCAAAGCGACACAGGGATGCATCTGGTGACCGACAAATTTCAATTCACTTTCAGTTCATCAGAAAAAAAATTCCTTAAAAAGGCAGAAGTCATGCCTCAGCCTGAAATCGAAGGTCTGTTAACAGGTATTTATCAACCCAGGGCAATACATCAGGATTACGAATTTTACCCTGTTTACAATGGCTTTGCTTTAAAATATTTGAGGTCTGACGGCGATAAAAAACCGGAAAACTTTGCAATTAATGTCAGAAAAATTATTGCAATGGGTAATCATCCGGAAACCACCGTTTTTTATCCGGGAGCAACCATTCCCTTCAGGCAAAATAATTTAAAAATTGAGTGTATTGTTCCGAATCAGGACAAGGTTTTGTATCAGTATAAACTCAGCGAATCAGGCAAATGGAGCAACTGGAATCCAGATAATATTATCAGTTTTTTCAATCTGAAACAGGGGAAATACACTCTTTTTATAAAGGCCACAGTGAATGGAGACTTGACAGAAACCCAAACTATAAGTTTTAGGATTCAAGCCCCCTGGTATTTAACGTGGTATGCATTTCTGTCATATTTTTTGGTGGTTGCTTTTATTATTTTTGGGATAAGGGCGTTGCAAAAACTATCATTAAAAAAACAAAGAAAACTGCATTTAATTAAAGAACAACGCTCATTGCGCGAACAAGCCGAAAAATACAGGCAGAAAGCTGTTCAGTTGGAGCAGGATCACTTGAAAGAAGAATACAATAAACTAAAACAACAATTAAGAACCAAAACCATTGAGTTGGCATGCAAGGCCAGGGTTGATGAAGAGAAAAACCGTGTGTTGCTTTCGTTAAAAGAAAAATTTGAACGTATTCAAAAAGAACCTGGCCTTGTAAAAATAATGTTAAATGAAATTAACCGAATCCTTGAGTCTTCAATCGACACAGAGGTCAATGCCTTTGAAATTCAGATAGATGAACTGCATCAGGAGTTTTACAGAAAATTAAAAACCAGTTACCCGGGCCTGTCTAATCACGATTTACGATTGTGTGCTTATTTGAAAATCGGATTGAATTCAAAAGAAATTGCTGATATCCTGAACATTCTGCCATCGAGTGCATTTATAAGCCGTTCGCGCCTGAGAAAAAAACTCAACATAAATGCCGATGAGGATTTGTATGAATTTCTAAACTCGATATAATATCAAAAAACCAGATGATTATCCTTCACTCTGCTTCCTGAAGCAATTTTTCAGATGGTCATCGACCAGCCCCGCTGCTTGCATAAAGGCATAGCAGATGGTGCTTCCGCAGAAAGTAAAGCCTCGTTTTTTCATGTCTTTTGCCATGGCATCCGATTCAGGACTGGTAGCTGGAATTTGTTTCAAATCAAACCATTGATTTACAATGGTTTTCCCCCCTGTAAATTGCCAGATATAAGCATCAAAGGAGCCGAACTCTTTCTGAACTTCAAGGAACGCCCTGGCATTTTTTATAGTTCCCCTTATTTTGGCCCGGTTCCGGATGATGCCGGCATCGTTAAGCAGGCGGTTATAATCATCTTCAGTATAATCAGCAATTTTGTCTGCATCAAAGTTATCAAATGCCCTGCGGAAGCCCTCCCTGCGGTGCAGTATTGTCTTCCAGCTTAGTCCGGCCTGAAAGGCATCAAGCACGAGGAATTCGAATAGTTTTCGATCGTCATGAACAGGAACACCCCATTCCTTGTCGTGGTATTCAATCATCAGCGGGTCATTGCCCGGCCAGGTACATGTGTGGATCATTTGAAAGTTGGTATTAGATTTTTAGATTTGGTAATAAAAAGACAGGGAGACTGGGGGACTGGGGGACAAGGAGACAAGGAGACTGGGGGACAAGGAGAAAGGATTTCGGAGTTCAGAATGGACCCCGGACTTTTATGAAAACAATTGTGTTTCTCTATGTCTTTGCGTCACGGAAGGCTGGTTTTAGCGAGTTTAGGAAGAATGAAAAAGTAAAACCGTGAATACTCGAATTCATATAATTTAAGACGCCAAAACGTTTCAATCTTCAAGTTTGAATATCTTTATAAGGTTTTTGTTTACTTGTTTAAGAGTTCTGGAATCAACCGTTCCTAGCCGTCCCAAAGCAAGGTCTCTGTCGAGTGTTGCTAATTTTGAGAGTCTTAAAATAGAATCGCGCTTAAGCCCGTTTGCATCTGAAGGTTTTAGTAGAATGTCATTGCCATCTATCCTGTTGAGTTGGGTTGAAATAAAGGCCAGAGTAATTTCTGTCGGACCGGTTATCAGCAACAATGCAGGTCTGGTTTTACTGCCTGATAAATCGGAAAACGGAAATGGAATAAGAACAATATCGCCTTTGATCATTGGTATTTTTCTTTCAGATCTTCAACAGTATATAAATCCTCTTCATCATTCAGAAAGTAAAACACCTTTGAATCTGAAGTCAGTTTTTCCATCCCTTTAAGCAGAATTTCATCTTCGTATTTCATAAAAATGAATTCCGCAAAATCGGAGACCTCTTTCACCTTATCAGGAGGAAGTTTCGATAATGTTTTGATGGTTTTCTTTATCAGCGTTTCGCGTGGCATTTTTTATGACTTGAGATTTTATTAAACAAAAATACAAAAATAAGTAAGGAGTGGGGAGTCTCAATATTGAAAATCAGCGTTTCCAGGCTTAATGATTCCATTCTCAGTAATAATCCCACTAATCAACTCCGCCGGTGTTACATCAAATGCCGGATTTATGGCTTCAGAACCGGGATTTGTTACTCTTATGGTATGCATTTTTCCATTGGCATCGGGGCCGGTCTGGTAATGGACCTCAGCGGTGCTCCGTTCCTCGATGATGATATCGCTGCCTTCAAGGGTTTCCGTATCAAAAGTGGAAAGTGGTGCTGCAACATAAAAAGGTACGCCAAAATGCTTTGCCA
This sequence comes from Lentimicrobium sp., assembly GCA_019429275.1. Taxonomy (GTDB): domain Bacteria; phylum Bacteroidota; class Bacteroidia; order Bacteroidales; family Lentimicrobiaceae; genus Lentimicrobium. The sequence goes on from JAHYJC010000012.1 coordinate 26,555, forward strand.
CAATGGCTTTTTCAAAAGTCCCGATTTTATTGGCAACATCTCCATTGGCTGCAATTCGGTCGGCTCCGACAATAATCAGGTCTATCATGCCTTTCGACATAAGGTAAGCCCCGGCATTGTCGGCAACAATTTTATGATCGATTCCTTCGTTCGCCAGTTCCCATGCAGTCAGCCTTGCCCCCTGGCTGCGGGGTCGGGTTTCATCGGCGTAAACATGTATTTTTTTTCCATTAAGGTGGGCTGTATAAATGGGTGAAAGTGCGCTGCCATAGTCAACAAAGCCAAGCCAGCCGGCATTGCAGTGGGTAAGGATGCGGGCGCCATCTTTAATGAGAGCATCACCGAATAGGCCGATCTTCCTGGCCGCATCCACATTGGCTTCTGCCAGGTTTTGGGCTTCATCCACAGCGCTCTGCACCGAAATTTTACCGGCTTCAAAAACGCTGTCCACCGCAAAAAACAGATCTCGGGCGGTTGGGCGGGTTGATCTGATGCGGGCTCGTGCAGTCTCAGGATCTTTACCTTCGGCAAACGCCTGAGCCATTGCAAAACCAGCAGCAGCACCGATGGCACCGGCCCCTCTTACCGTCATCCGTTCAATGGCTTTGCAGGTTTCTTCGCTGGTGCGAAAACTTTTTATTTCAAAAGAAAATGGCAGAAGATTCTGATCGATCATTTGAACTTCCTGGCCTTCCATCCAGATGGTGCGGTAATGTTTGTTGCCGACTTTCATAAAGTCTGTGTTTTTTACAAAGGTAAATTCAGTATGCAAAAAACAAAACAGGGAGGTACGGATATAAAGTACTTCCCTGTTTTGACATAAAACCTTTAAAATAAGGATTATCTATTCAGGATATACCTGATAGACAACGCTCCATAACCACCCCTGAACCTGTTATAAGAAGCACCCGGATAATCCCAGGAGTCCAATACAACAATAGTTGGAGCCCAGTCGAGGCTAAGATTTAAGGGTAGGTCGTCGAAGGAATAATCAAGTCCAAGTACACCTGATAATCCAATCTCATAATAATTATTATAACCAACATATCCATAGTTCCATGTTGTGAATGATCCTCCAAGTCCCCAATACCACCGAAGATTATCAGCAATTTCGAGGGGATAATGTTTCTCCCAGTAGGCTCCTGCGACAAATCCGCCCCAGCGAATACCACCAAATATATCTACAGCGTTCGATTCAGAAAGAAAGGTTTTGTATGATGCAATAAGACCATACCCAAGTTTTCCGCCGATGGCTGACTTATAGTCCTGCCCATAAGTGACTGAAACAGCCAAAAATAATGCAAAAAGAGTAATTGCTACTTTTTTCATGTTTGAAAGATTTAAGTTGAACTTTGGTTTAGGGTGAATTAACAATTATATTTAAAATCGGGTTCAAAATATTTTCAGTTAAAATCTTAGTTATTTAGTATGCCGGAGTTTTCAGCAGATAGCCATCGTTTTAGTTAAGCAAATATATGGCTTTTTAAAAAGTCAATACTAAGTATTGATCGGTATTTTTATAAATTTCATCTTTTTCTCGTTCTGCTGAAAGAATTTGCCTGTTTCCACAACGCAATTTAATTGGTAACGAATAGATTAATGTTTTGTCGTTCCCTGATATTTTTTCAGTTCATTATCACAAAGCTTTGCAAAATACTTCTTTTTATCGCTGTTTATGCCATTATTTTTGGCTGCTGTTTTCAATATCTGCTGATATTGTTCTGTTGCAGAGTCCAATTTCCCCTGACTGAGATAAATTTTAAACCTGTAATATTGGTAAAGCAGGTTATCGGGAGTCGCGTTCAAAAGAGAATTGCAATATATGTAAGCCGCGGAAGGGTTGGCTTCAATTTCAAAGGCAATTTTCATTAAAAAATAGGTGGCTTCATTACGGATCAGAAAATCGTTCGAAGTAGCTGCCTTTAAAAGGAATTTCATTCCGGTTTCCTTATCCTTACTGGTGTAATTGCTCAAAAACAGTCGCAGCACCGGAATCTTATTGCGTGCATGTGCTGTGAAATAATAGTATAAACCAGAAGTAAGGTAAAAGGCCGGAAACTCATTCTCACGCCCGAACGAATGCCCTATCACCGAATGATATTTAGAAAGCTTTGCCAATGCATCAAACCACGAATTGTTATGAAGGTTAATTCTTGCGCTGAAAGCATATGCCGTAATCATGGCAAAAAGTTGTGCATTTTCAAGCTCTTTTTTGTCGGATTGCACAATCGATTCCATTTGTTTCAGGCGCGATTCAATCAATCCGGCATAATGGTCGCTGTTTTCTGCCGAAACCAGTTTCCACCAATAGTGATTGATAACCGAGAGCTGATAAGAAAGATCATACTTAAATTTCTGATCGCTGATTTTAATCAATGAATCGGCCGAATGAAACTGATAATTCAGGGTAAGTTCATATAGCGCGGGAGAAGTTGTAACAACCGTATTCCCTTTTTGTGCATTGGCGATAGAATTTATCGACATTGCTATGAAAAACATCAGCGAAAGCAGCGTTGGACTGAGTTTTATTCCGGTTTTCATTGCCTTGAAGTATCTGATAGTTTATTTATCAGCGTAAGCAGTACTTCGCTTTTCGCAGCATTTTGTTTGTCTAGGGTAATAATATACGCCTTTTGATACCCTCCCATGTAATACCTTTGGAACCATGGGAATACAATAATTGCTGCATCAACAAACTGAATGGAAGTTGCCAGACCAAATCCAACAGCAACAAAACCCGTAACAAGCATAAAGGAGTTTAGTCCGTTTTTCGCATCGCCGGCATACAACTGACCGCTTCCGGGAATTATGAAGCTCATAACCCTGGCTTTTCGAGGGTTGTATCTTTTCTCTGTCTGCTTTATTTTCCGGAAACTTTCAATTACAGCCGAAGCCGAAGAACTGTCGGCACACCTTAGAAAATAAGCTTCCGCGTTTTTATAGTCATACAAATAGAATGAAGCAATTCCGGCAAGCAAATCGAACTGCCATTGCTGCGATTCTGTTGAGTTTCCCTGATATGACATCAGGTCGATCATTGCCGCATGATACTCTTTGTTGTAAAGCCGGCAGGCAGCTTTAAGCGAAGTAAACTCAGCCCTCAGCGAATCGTTATCGGCACGTATGGCTGCCAGATCATAAAAATGCCAGGCATTTGAAAAGTCGTTCTGCTTAAAGTAAGTTTCAGCAAGCAGTTCAAAAGTTTCGGGATATTCTATTCCGTTGTCGAAAAATACCAGCCTGCTCAGTGCTTTTCCGGCCACTGAGTAATTTCCTGCTTCAATTTGTTTTGTGGCAAATGACAGCGTTTGCTCAGAGGTCTGCGCAACAACTGCCGATACCCAGAAACTAAAAAGTGCCGGTAAAAGTATCCGCCATACGGCGGTGCAGTTGATGCCTGATTTTATCATTGTGTTTGCGTGCCGATTTAAAGGAACCATAAAGGTTGCCCAGATAAAATGTGGTTGCCAGTCCTGTGTATGCAATGAAGAATGCGCTTCTTTCGCCGTAAAGCTGATGTCCCCTGATGGCCTGAATTACAGATCCGGTGACAAACAGCAACGAAACCAGCCCGTCTTTCCACTCACCTGTATATACTTTTCCTGAACCTGGCAACAATGCCGACATTCCAAGCGCAAGACCCGGACTTTTGTATCTGGCATTGTTCATATCCTGAAAAAGCGTTTTGTAACGCATATCAACACTTTGCCCCGAAGCGAGCATACTGTTGTAGGTATTCTCTGCAGCTTTCCAATTATAAGCAAGCAGCTGATTGTTAAGGATAAGAAATGTTCGGTCCTTTTCGGATATGGTTTTGCTTTCTTCTAAAAACTGATTTGCCATGAAGTGCATCCCGCTAAGGATAAGCGCCCGTGAATAATCCAGGGCAATGGGCTGTGGAATTACAGTCCGGTTCTGAAACAAACTATCGGTGCGCCGGATGGCTGACTGATAGCAGCCATCGAACAAGTATGAACGGACAAGCTTTTGTTTCAGGGTGTCGTTTGCCGGATTCATAAACAGCAGTCGCTCAAATTCTTCTGTGGCAAGGGTGTACTGACGGGTATTTAAAAGATAATTTCCGTAAATCAGCGAATGCTGGTAATCATATAGGTTCTGGGCCGATGCATCAGGAATAAATGAAAGCAGAAACAGGCAAAGTACTGCCCCGCCCCTTCTTATTTCCTGAAAGGGATTTAAGGATGTAAAAGCGGAAGATTCAGCACTTTCAGACCGGGAATAACCGGAAAATAATCTGAGCATCAATTGGAGTGGTTTTGGTCAGGGATTGTCGATGAGTAAATGTTTTTGCTGATCAATTTCGTAGTTTCCGGGTGATAGTCCGTTGCAACGGGTAAGGCGATCAACCGAGTCGAGAAATCCTTTTATAAGTCCGTTTTTTCTAATGGTTTCAATGGCGTACACCGAACAGCTGGGTTCAAAAGTGCAACTACGGCTGTCCTGGGATGAGAACAAATGCTTGTATCCCAGAAAAAAGCCCGTAAAGATTACTTCCGCTTCATTTGAACATTGCTCCATATAATGCCCGAAACTATGCTGGTGCGGTTCATCGGCCTGGCAGGCAATAATATCGCAGGCCATGGCTTTAAAATTACCTTCTTCATTCTGTGCATATGCAAAACTAAGGCACAGCAACATTATAATTGTAAAAATAATCCTCATCCCAGTTGTTGATTTTCACATTTTTGTAAGTGGTAATCTGCCGGATTTCTTCTCCGTTTTCAAGATATGAAAAGTTGATGATTTCAGCAGGAAACTCAAACCCGCCTATTTTCAGATAGTCAGAGAAAATTTGTTTGCCTATCATTTTTTTGTTGACATCATAAATCAACACACCATAAAGCCGGTTGTCTTTAACCGAAACTTTCACATCGCCGATTAATTTGGCTAACTCTTTTTTCGGGACGTACAATGAAATAACCATATCCTCATCCTTCACAACTTCTTTCAATTCATAAATTGAATTTTTGAGTCCGTAATCCTTAAGGTTGTTGTTCAGTGATAGGTTAAAAACCGAAAATTCGATATACCCCGGAACAATAGGGTTCTTTACCTGTGCATCTCCTCTGATGGTGTACATCACCGTATCGGTAAAGAGCCACATTTCCTTTTCGGGAAACAAAACATCATAGACGATCCGTTTTCTGGCTTTGTCATAAAATACCTTCCCCATTGTAAGGCTTGACCTTCCGTCAGAGCTTTTTTCCTTAACCGAAAAATCAGCTCTTACACGGTAATACACATCCTTCTGAGCAGAAGAAATTAATGGGTAGAGAAAAAGCAACGGCAATAAAAGAAAAAGTTTTTTCATAAGAAGCTTAAAAAGTGATTGTGTTCAGGGAAAAAAGCAGCTAAATTAAACGACATTAAATAGTGCTTCATTAATGTTTAATGTGTGTTCTTCCTGAGTTGAAACTCAAAAAATATTTGAGCATAATGTGGAGATGACAGTTAAATCAAGCGTTTAAGCACTTTCCCGAACGTGCGGGACTCAGTATGACATTCGTGTTAAGTTGACAGTGATTCTCCTTAAAGCAGACGTTATCAGCCATATACGATGTCCTCCTGAGCGGAGTCGAAGGACAAAACGAACAATCTGTCATTGGTACAAACATAGTCAAATAATTCAATGCAGTGACTCAGAATAATAATGGAAATCTGTGAAACTTATTCCTTAAAAAGCTTTGCTTTTTTTCAGCGATCCCACTCAGTCTCAGATTTCGAATCAATAGACTGAAAAATAAGTCAGAATCCAAAGGTAATATACAACCGCAATACCTGCACTCACAGCTCCATTTACAATGCAACCGGTAAGTGCCTGCCGGGCCTGATATTTGTCATTGTCTGATAAAACGTAAGCCATCAGAATACCTAATGGCCCCATAATGCAACCCCACCAAAAACCGGGAATACCAAGAGGATCTTCAATCATAGGCGTGGATGCCAGGTTATTTATTGAAAATGATTCAAGCAGGGACTCCTGATCCTTGATTTCACTTAAGCTTAAAAAGTTCTTTGATTCCACCAGTTGCTCAAGTTCACTTAATCCGGCAAAATCGGCTTCTATTGCTCCACGGTCATATTTAAAATCTGCGGAACCATCTGCATAGGAATTAATTACACCTGCCAGCAGCAGAGAAAGAACAACAAGGAATTTGAGTGGGGTTGTTTTCATAGTGTGAAAGTTATTTCAGTTGATGGATTGAAGAATGATATCCTTGCTGATAAGTCATAGAAAAAGCAGCAGAATATAATCAGTAAATATTATATCTGCTGCTGGTTTAAGTCAATAAACATTGCAGCAATTCTTATCAAATCGCACAATGTTGATATACCTTCGTTAGATTGCTGATGCTAAGGCAAGATACCAAATCAGGTAGAATACTGCACTTACAGCTGTACCAACAATACAACCAGTAAAGGCGCTTTTTACTTCTGACCTGTCGTTGTCGGTTGCCAGATAAACAATTAGAATACCTATTGGGCCTAAAATACATCCCCACCAGAAGCCCGGAATACCGAGAGCTGATTCCATCATCATGCTGCTGCTCAGGTTCATTGAAGCAAATTCAGCAGAAAGCATACTATCCTCTTTTAATTCGGATAGTGTAAGATAGTTGTGATCAGCCACTGTTTGTTCCAAGCGGGTAAGATCAGCAAATTCATCCTGAACTTTCTGTTTGTCAATTTTGAAATCATCTGCCGTTCCGGCAAACAGAGTTGTTGTGCATAGCATAACGGCCAGGAGCGATAATAGTAGAATTCTGATTTTCATAAAAGATGAATTAAAAGTGAGTATTAATGCGAATAGGTAATAGATGAACTTTAATCACAGCAAATATATACCAGAAGTATTAAAAATGCAATTCAAGCAGGGGAAAAATAATTTCTTCAATCAGCGCATGATTCATAATTAAGATTCGGGGAGTTTTTAATAAAGAAAACGGAGCGACTTGTAATTCGTCAAAATACAAATTCCATTCAAAATATCGCACACCTGTGCGGTTTTGTGTGTGTTTTTGAGACTGTATTTTAACAGAAAAAAATAATGTTCGGAATTCATAATACACTAACAGATATCTATTCAGGCTTATATTATTCATATTCAATGCTATATAAGCAGTATAAACTTCGCTTACCAACACCAACAAATCTTTATTTGTTTTCAGGAACGGGTATTGACTTAGGGGGTGTGCGCCCAATTGCCAACAGCAAAAACAGCACATATGAAGAAACTGTTTACTATAATTTTTTTAATGGTTCTCTCAGGCCTGCTTTATTCACAGGAATGGATTTCAATTACAGGCGAAAGTAGTTCCGAACCCCGGGTTACCATCGAAAACCTGCCGTCGGTCGGACTTTCGGCAAGTATCAGCATAGAGGGCTTTTGGAAACAGGAAGTATCGACACCTGCCGGAATCATGAACAGGATTGTTGTTGTAGATGGAACAGCACAGACAGAAGCCGGTTTCCCCGATGTTCAACACCTCACCGTAAGTCTTATGATCCCGGAAACAGGAAATTTCAGCATTAACGTTTTACGGGCAGATTACACGGATTATTCAGATATAGTTGTAGCTCCGTCAAAGGGAGATCCGCAATTCTCAGACCTTCCCGGTTGGGGGAGCCTGGTTTACAATAAAGACCTTCTTACCAACAATGATTTCTATCCTGCAGCAATTGCAGAAGCTGGTCAGCCTTACATCTGGTGCGATACCCGCGGAATGGCGTTGCAGGTTTATCCATTTGCATATAATCCGGTTTCAGGCATTCTCAGGGTTTATCACAACATTGAAATAAATTTGCAAGTGGATGCTGAGCCCGGCACAAATGAGCTTGTCAGGTACAGCGGTTCCTATGGCCGATTGAGCGGACTTTCCACACTAAAACAAAGTCATTTTATCAATTACAGTGAAAGCAGTCGTTATCAGCCAGTGGAAGAAGCCGGCAACATGCTGATTGTAGCGCCTGAAAATTACCGCACTACCCTTCAGCCCTTTATTGACTGGAAAACCCGCTGCGGAATTGTGTGTGAATTTGCTGATGTTTCTGCGTTTCAGTCTGCTGATCAAATCAGGCAATTTGTTTCCGAGAGATATTATTCCCAAGGCCTCGCCTATCTGATTCTGGCTGGAGATGCCGCCCAGGTTCCTACCAATCAGGCCGAAAACGGAGCCAGCGACAATATGTACGGATACATAGCCGGCGACGATCATTATCCCGAGGTGCTTGTTGGCAGGTTTTCAGCAGAAAATGTTAACCAGCTCGCCATTATGGTTAAGCGGTCAATTGAATATGAGATGCTTGGGAAAGGCAACAATGCTTACAGTAATTTTTTGGGAATTGCCAGTGAAGAAGGGCCGGGCGATGATGGCGAACTTGATTTTGAACACATGCGCAATATTGGCAAATTGCTTCAGACTTACAATTACAGCAACTTTGCCGAGATGTATGACGGTTCACAGGGAGAGGCCGATGCAGCCGGGAACCCGAATTCAGGTATGGTCGAAGCGGCAATAAACAATGGGCAGGGTGCTGTAATGTATATTGGGCATGGATCCTCGGGTGCATGGACTACCAGTGCATTTTCAGGTGATAAAGTTGCCGCACTTTCAAACACAGAAACACATCCTTTTATTTGGGCAGCGGGCTGTAGCAGTGGCGATTTTGTTACAACTACCTGTTTGGCTGAACGTTGGCTCAGGGCCGAAAAGAACGGTGTTCCTACAGGCGCCGTTGCTGTGATGATGTCGACAAGCCGCCAGAGCTGGTATCCACCCATGGAAGCACAGGACGAAATGGCGCTTATACTTGCCCGTAAAAAAGAATCAGTGACTACCCGCACCTTCGGAGGAATTTCGATGAGCGGATGCATGAGAATGAACGATAAATACGGACCCGGTGGTTTCAAAGTTACCGATACCTGGAATATTTTTGGTGATCCTTCGGTGGTGGTTAGGACAGCTTTACCTATGGAAATGCAGGCACTTCACTCAAGCACTTTAGGAACTGATGCTCGGGAATTTGTGGTAAAACTTAATGTTTCTGAGGCCTTAGCCTGCATCACTTACAACGGAAAATTGTATGGTGCAGGTAGGGTTCAGGATGGAACGGCCATCATTAACCTTGACGAAATTCCTGAAACAGGTGTGATGCAACTTACCATTACTGCTTATAATTACAGGCCATACACTGCCGATATTGAAATAACGAAAATGCCTTCAGTTGCCTTCAATCCTGAGCCTGTTAATTATGCCGGGAAAATTTCGCCCTATACTTTATTGCGATGGAAAACCAAAGACGGTATGGAGCCTGCTTTTTTCGAGATTCTGATTTCAGAGAATCCGGATATGAGCAATCCTATCAGTACAATGGTATCATTTACCAACGAAATCAGACCTCAGTTTCCCCTGGCTTATGCCACCACCTGCTACTGGAAAGTGATTTCTTACAATGAATTTGGTTCTTCCGAAAGCAGGGTTTTTAATTTCAATACAGCCAATCCTCCCGACGAAGACTTTGAAAGTCAGGGATTTCCACGGAGTAACTGGTTAAATACCGATGATTCTCCATGGTTTATTGATGGAGAAACCTCATTTGAAGGAAATTACTCTTTGCGGTCAGGAATAATTGATGATTTGGGAAGCAGTCGTCTGGCCTATTCCTGCTACAGCCATTCCTGCGATTACATTAGTTTTAGGGTAAAAATATCATCGCAAACCAATGCTGATTTCCTCCGTCTGGTCATCAATGGTAATACTGTTGCTACCTACAGTGGAGAGTTTGATTGGACAGAAGAAAAGTTCCCCATCGATCCCGGTGAACATCTGATTGAATGGATATACAGTAAGAACGAGAGTGAATCGCATGGAATGGACGCTGTGTGGATCGACAACATTTATCTTCCGGGTAACCTCGATCCTGTAGTAATTATCGATGACTTTGAAACCTGCCAGGGATATGATGTGGAGCTTTCAATTCAGACAACCGGAAGCTCAAGGGTGGAATGGCTGAGCGAAGGCAGCGGAATATTTGATGATTACAACAGTCATTTTCCGGTCTATATTCCTTCAAAAGAAGATAAAGCCAGGGGTTATGTGATATTATTTACCGATGTTTTTGGAAACGATTTTTGTGATCCGGTAAGGTATGAAACCACGGTAACCTTACTTGCATTACCTGAACTTCCGGCGATAAACGATACAGTGTTGTATGCAGGCGAAGAAATCGAAATAGTACTTCCCATCGCAGTTAATGCTGATTATAAGCTACATCCTTGTGGTAACAGCGGCTCTGTATTTACCATAAAAGCCGATGAACTTAACGAAGGAGAAAATATACTGACCATTGCCTGTGAAAATGAGGGGGGATGCTTTGTTGAAACGAGTTTCACAGTCACGGTAATCAAGGCTATAAGACCTTTAGCAGGGAAAGAGCTTCTGATATATCCTAATCCGGCTGTTGATCAGATTTCATTTGCCACTACAATTCAGGATAATGGTAAAATCAGTGTTAAAATGTTCAATATTTCCGGACAGTTGGTGGTGCAATCCGATAAGGATAATGCTTACGGCAACCCACTTGACATTTCAGGCTTGCCTGGTGGAATTTACATGGTAAGAATAGAAAATGGTGAAGAAGTGCAAAATGGCAGATTTATAAAAATGATGTAAGGTCTCACTTCTTGAATTACCGGAAACCAGGGGGAAATCATGGGCTTGCTGCAAAGCAGGCCCTGATTTTTATGTGTAAAAATACAAGCAAACGAAATTATTATTTACTTTCACATCGACAAAACGACAAAACAGATGATGAAATTTTTACTTGCATTAATACTGCTTCCACTGTTGCTTCATGCCCAGGATGGTGAATATACTCCGAAACAGGTTCAGCTTCGTTATCCCGAACTTCAGCCCATGAGTGCTTATGATTCAATGATGCTTTCGCGTTTACCGGAATTTGTGCCCGAAAACAATACACTTCGCCGTTTACTTCCGTTTTCAGTCGATAATTCTGTACTACCCTGGTTCAGGCCATTGGTTGCCCAGGTAGGACTTGAATGTGGTCAGGCAAGTAGTATCGGAGTTATGTTTACCTATGAAATGGCCAATGCAAGACAATTGCCGGCCAATGTACCTGAGAATCAATATACCACGCATTTTACCTATAGTTTTATCAACGGAGGCTCTAATGCCGGAGTTAATTATTATGAATCCTTCGAAATTATAAAAAAGGCAGGAAATCCAACGATTGCAGATTACGGAGGAATGGCTCCCGGGGGGCCGTCTATGTGGATGAACGGATATGCCAAGTACTACAATGCCTTGCACAACCGTGTAGATGAGGTTTATTCAGTAAAAGTAAATACAGCCGAGGGTATTCAAACCCTTAAAAACTGGATTTACGACCACGCCAATGGATCCTCAGCCGGTGGGCTCGGATGTTTTTACGGTCAGTATTCCAACCCGCCGATGGTTTTACCTCCGGGCACACCCGAAGCGGGTAAACACGTAATACCTTCATGGGGCAGCTCAGCCAACCATGCCATGACCATCTGTGGCTACAACGATTCTATTCGCTGGGATTACAATGGCGACGGGCAATACACCAACCATATCGACCTTAACGGTGATGGTATTATCGATGTGCGCGACTGGGAAATCGGAGGGTTTAAAATGGCCAATACCTATGGCTCCATCAGCGGTTGGGGCGATCAGGGCTTTGCCTATATGATGTATAAGTCGGTGGCCGATCCGTTTCAGCAGGGTGGCATCTGGAACAACAGTGTTGTAATAGTGGATGTTAAAGATGAGTATCAGCCACAGCTCACTGCAAAAATCTCAATGTCGTACTATTGCAGAAATAAACTTAAGGTTACCGTTGGCGTATCATCCGACCCTGCTGCAACACAACCGGAATACATCATGCATTTCCCGGTTTTTGATTTTCAGGGAGGTTGTCTGCCCATGCAGGGAAATGGTTTTCCCGAAATCATTGAATTCGGACTCGATCTGAATCCCATTCTGGTGCACCTTGAGCCGGAAGTTGAAGCCAGGTTTTTTCTGAGAATTGAAGAAAACGATCCGCTGAACGAAGGAACCGGAATACTGACCGGATTCTCACTAATGGACTATACACAAGGGGTCACTGAAATTAACAGCATGGTTACCAATATCCCAATCGTTAACAATGGCATTACTTCTGTAAATTTAAATGCCTCCATCAATTTTGATCCCGCACTGATTGTCACTGAAAACCTTCCTCCGCTTCAGTTATACGGCAACTACAGTGCTGAACTTCAGGCTCAGGGAGGAACTCCGCCCTACAAATGGAGCATTGCAGAAGATTATTCACGTTTTGATTCTGTAGCAACCATGCAGAATATCACCGCCCAAAAGCTGACCCTTTCGAGCAACAGCAATGGCAAAGCCCAGGTGAATCTGCCTTTTGCTTTTCCTTATTTTGGCAACGAATATGAAGTAGTTTATGCTACTGCCGATGGTTACCTCATCTTTGAAAACACACTGATTCCCTGGCCTTTTTACATAGAAGGAAGAACATATTTTATTGACAATCCTATGATTGCCCCCAGTATGTCAAATCCTTACATTATTACTCCTGCCGAAGGTGATGGGGTGTGGTATGAGGCTTCAGAGGACTATGTTACCTTCAGGTGGAAGATGTCAATTTATCAGACTGCCGGAACTATAAATTCCACAGCCCGTTTGTTCAGGGATGGCCGCATAGAACTGAACTTCGGAGAATTCAGCGCACCTTCATACATTGAAAGATATACCGGAATTTCGGCTGGGGATGGAGAAAACTATTACCTGCTTTCACACAATCCCGACTTTTCGCCTGCACTTGACCAGCTCGTGCGATACAGTCCTCTTGCGCTGCATAAAGGTATTGATTTGACAGAAAACGGTTTGCTTACAGGCACAGCCGTTGAAATGTCCGAAGATATTCCTTTAAGATTTTGTGTTTCAGACAAAAACAATCTCAAGAGCTATAAAACTCTGATAATTAGCACAGAAGGCTTGCAAATGGAATACGAAATAAACTCTGGCGATGATTCAGTGATTGAATTTGGCGAAACATTTACCATTGATCTTCAGATTACGAATCATAACAGCTTCCCAATTCAGGAGACAACATTTTCGCTCACCACCATTGATACGAATTTCGAAGTCCTCGATGGCCTTTCTTCAATTTCAGGACTCTTACCTGGAGAGAGTATTTCGGTGAAAGATGCATTTATGGTACTGACAGGAAATTTTGTGCCCGACGATCACGAGGGAATCTTTACCATCTCAGCTTCATCAGCCGAGGGAAACTGGGCCCGTACCATAAGCCTCACAGGGCACAGCCCGGTTATTGACTTCAGCAATCTGCAAATTGTGGATGGCAACAATGGCATACTCGAACCCGGCGAAAGTGCTATACTACAGATTGGAATTACAAATACCGGAGGAGCAAAATTGTTAAACGCAGTGGCATCATTGCAATCCTGGGACCCATATTTAACAATAACTGAAGTGAATCATTCCTGCGACACCCTCTCGCCTGATGAAGAATGGTCAATTACCTATAACATCGCCCTTGCACCAGCTGCGCCACTTTATCATACCCTGCTGCTCAATGTTCAGGTTTTGGGTGATAATGAGTTTAATTTCATTAAAACAATTCCGCTGCTCACAGGCTTCATCATTGAAGATTTTGAAACCGGTTCAATGTTTACGTATGATTGGCAAACCGGAGGAAATACAAAATGGTACATCGAAGGAGAAAGTGCCTGGGAAGGTAATTACTGTGCAAGGTCAGGGTCCATTGTTGACAATCAGAACTCAAACCTCTGGCTTGAATGGAATGTGGCTTATGCCGATTCTATTTCTTTCTGGTATAAGGTTTCATCAGAAGCCAACTACGATTATCTCTACTTTTTCTGTGGCGAACAGGAAAAAGGTAAATGGGCCGGTGAAGTTCCATGGTCTTTTGCAAAATTTCCCGTCAACTCGGGTAATCAGATTTTCTCATGGCGATACAAAAAGGATGTAAGTGTTTCAACCGGTGAAGATTGCGCAAGAATCGATTATATAATGCTGCCTGTTTTTGAAGTGCCAACAGCGGTTCCGGAAACCGAAACCATACTTTCGATATTTTCGGTTTATCCCAACCCTTTTACAGAGGATTTTACCATCAGCTATGGGCTGATGCAATCAAGCCATGTTAATGTGCTGGTAAGTGATGCAAAGGGCCGGATTTTATACCAGCACTCCCCGCCAACTCCTTTGCCAAAAGGAATACACCAGTTAAAGCCCGGGCTCAATTTGGAGGCTCCGGGTACTTATCTTATTATTCTTCAGACAGATACAGGTAGGTATGTGAAAAAATTAATCCGCACAGGGCGGAGTAAAGCCGGTGTTAATTAAGAAAACAAATTATTCACTTACTTTGCCAAACAGATAGCGCAGGCATGAATAATGGCAGAAAATTTCCGGAAGAATGGCTAAAACAGGGAATGTTTACATTTCTCCTGTTTATGATGGTTTTTCCACTGCTACAGTCGCGCTTCGGATTGATTAAAGAAAAGCCCCTTACCGGTGCATTTTCAGCCATTGCCAAACCCGATCCGGGTAGTTTTACACGGCCCGAATGGCTGAGTGGTGTTTTTCAGGATGAATTTAACAAACGAACCGAAAATCATATCGGATTCCGGAATTCTCTTGTGAGAATAAACAATCAGATCGATTATACTTTTTTCAGGCAAGCCAATGCCGAAGGGGTAATTTCAGGGAAAAACGGAGAATTGTTTGAAGAAGATTACATCAGGGAGGCAAAGGGTTTGTTTTTTATTGGCGACGAAACCTGGAAGAAAAAAGCAGCTCAGTTAAAGGCCGTGCAGGATACACTTGCCGTTTTTGGAAAAACACTGGTGGTAATTATCGAACCGGGAAAAGCAACGTACTACCCCGAGTTATCTCCCCGAAAATACCGGAATATTGATTCTGACGGGAAATTGACAAACTATGGGCAAATGGTTCACCATTTCATTAAGGAAGGCATCAATTTACTGGATTTGGATGCGTATTTCAGAAAAATGAAAAACGAAGTGCCCCATCCTTTGTTTCTAAAGGGAGGAACTCACTGGAGCTACTATGGGGCGGCACTTGCAGCTGATACTACCCTGGCATACCTTTCAGGATTGAGTCATAAATATATTCCGGATATGACGATTGAAGGCATCAAAAATCTTGATACCATAAGGCATCCCGATTATGACATTGGTTTGGCAATGAATCTGATATTTTCCATAAGGCAAGAAGAACCCGTTTACCCGGTTTTTAGTTTTGACGAGAAGCAAACTTCAGAAAAAGCCGACGTACTCATTGTCGGAGACAGTTTCTATTTCAACTGGCTCAATGATCAAATCACTCCCTCGGCTTTTAGCAATTGTGATTTCTGGTACTATAATAAAAATATTACCCGCTGCGATTACCTGCAGGATGGAATAGCCTCAGATAAAAATCTCAGGGACGAGGTGCTAAAACGTGATATCATTATGATTATGATTACCGGAAGATTTCACCATGCATTTGCCTGGAGTTTTGACGAACAGCTACATGAATTGTTTTTCCCCGAAAAGAGGGATCACGAATGGTACTTTGCCAATCAGGTAAGAGTTTATGATGCAGCTTTCAGGCAAATGGTTGCCGAAGCCGATTCTATGCAGATAAGCAATGAACAACGCATCAATCAGGAGGCAAGCTATTTATTCTATAAGGATTACACAGAAAATCCTGAGAAATATACCCGGCGTCATGAACTGGTCAGGCTATACAGTCTGGGCATTTCAAGCACACCCGAATGGATGGAGCAAATAAGAGAGAAAGCCTTAAAAAACGGAGTTGATGTTGATGTGCAACTCCGTCGCGATGCAGAATGGATGGCCGATGAAAAACTTAAAAACCTGAACCGGGAATGACTCTCTTTTTCCATAAAAAGTAGCTGTGATCTGGATGTTGTCATTCTACCTGCATTTAATTACATCTGTTTTTGCGAAAATTCTGAACAACAAATCTTTTTATATGTTAATTGACGGAAAAAACCTCTTCAGCATGAAATATTTACTTTTGTTTGCACTTTCAGTGTCAATCAGTCTGCCGTCTTATTCCCAGAATCCTTCTTCGCTGAGAGAAACCGGCGAAATGCTGGTTCAGTTCAAACCAACCCTTGAGGCAGTCAACGCCTTACAATTTGCAAATGATTTTGTGGAGGCTGATATATCTTTTGACAGACAATTATCGGAAAGGATGAACATCTGGCTGCTGACTTTTGACGAATCAAGAGCATCAGCCAATCAATTACTGGAAAAGGTCAGAAGCCATCCGATGGTTTCTCTGGCGCAGTTTAATCATTTGGTCACCGAAAGAGAGGTTATTCCCAACGATCCTTCGTTTGATCTGCTGTGGGCTATGCAAAACACCGGGCAAATGAACGGAACCCCTTCGGCCGATATCAAAGCAACTTTTGCATGGGATATCACAACTTCGGGAACCACTGTACTTGGCGACACCATTGTGGTTGCCATGGTTGATGGTGGCATTGACCTTAACCACAATGACTTAAAGCTCTGGAAAAACAGGCTTGAAATTCCCGGCAACGGAATTGATGATGATTTAAACGGATACATTGATGATTACAATGGCTGGAATGCATACGGGAACAATGGAAATGTTCAGTCGAGCGATCATGGAACGCATGTTGCAGGAACTGCTACAGCCATTGGTAATAACGAAAACGGCGTCACAGGCGTGGCGTTCAACACCTACCTGATGCCCATTTCGGGGTCAGGTTCAAACGAAGCCCTGGTTGTAGCTTCCTACGACTACATTTTCACCATGCGCAGGATTTACAACGAAACCAATGGTTCGGCCGGGGCTTTTGTTGTTGCCACAAACTCTTCTTTCGGAATTGATATGGGAAATCCAGTCAATTACCCTTTATGGGGAGCAATCTATGATTCACTGGGCTCGGTCGGAATTCTGAACGTTGCTTCCACTGCAAACAGAAATTGGAATATCGATGAGGTTGGAGACATACCTACAGGAATGACCAACAACTCGGTTGTAGCCATTACAAACAGCACCAATACCGATGCCCTGAACAGTCAGGCAGGTTACGGCCTCGTCAGCATCGACCTGGCCGCTCCGGGAACCAACATTTACTCCTCCCGTCCCGGGAATACTTATGGATACAAAACCGGAACATCAATGTCATCGCCCCATGTAACGGGTTCAATAGCCCTTATGTATGCCGCAGCCGATTCAGTTACCATTGAGGAGTACAGAAGCAATCCGGAGTTAGTTTCGCTTAAGTTTAAACAATATCTGATTGCTTCTGTGGATACCCTTCCGGCTTTCGTTGGGCGAACGGTAAGCGGAGGCCGGCTCAACCTGTTTAATACTTTGCTAATGGTTCAAAACCCGCCTTCAATTTCTGTTGAGCCCGATTCAGTTTCAGTTTTGCTCGGTCCGGGTAACATTGCAAATATTGCACTTGAGATTGCCTCTACCGGCAGTGGCTATAACCCTTTCTCGGTCTTAATACCCGACACCATTTCATGGGTTTCTTCTGAATTTCCCAATGATACTTTATCAGGAAGCTTGCCAAAACAAATAAACCTCAGTTTTGCTGCAGGTGACCTGGATGCAGGAAATTACACAACCGAAATTACAATCAGAGACTATTTTCTGAACGAAATAACCATTCCGGTCAGCCTGGATATTGAGCTTGGAGTTGATTCAAAAATTTTATCGGGAATTGATGCGGGATTCAGGGTTTTCCCCAACCCATTCACATCGGGATTCAAGATTTTTCTTTCTCTACCGGAATCAAATGGTGCAGCCTTCCAACTGTTTCGTTCAAATGGGGCAAAGGTTTATGAAACTTCAAACCAAGCATTTTCAGCGGGATCATACACTTTCAACGTTAATGAAACGCTGGCTCCCGGGGTTTACTTTCTCCGTTTGACTACCAATAATTTTGTCAGGACATTGAAACTTATTGCGCAATAGTTAAGAAATCCAATATTTCTTCAAACTCAAAAACCCACAAAGTCAGCTGTAAAAGGCTGATTTTTTTGCATTTTTTTTTGCAACCAACAACACTGATGACATTTCTGCATTAATCAACCAGCGGAATTTGTAATTCCTTTGATTTTTCTGTAACTTTATTCCTTGTTACAAAACAAACCAACACTGAATAAGGATGAAAAATCAAATTACCCTGATTGCTGTCATCGTTTTTCTGGTGGCCATGTTTCCCAAAACCGGCCCGGCTCAGAAACCTTCCCGATCTCCTGAAGGTTGGGCAATAGTTGCTTCCTATACCATCCCAGGTAAAGCATCGGGACTGGCCTGGGACGGAACCTATATCTACTTCGGCATATACGGAACCAACGGGAGCAATATTTACAGATTCGACCAATCCAATGGTAGCAGCGCTCTTCAGTGTACCGGATCGTTTGGTGATGCCTACGGACTGACCCACAAGTCACCCAATCTGGTTACCATTGATCAACCTTCATCATCATCACAGCCGGCCAATGCCCTTGAGTTTAACCTGTCAGGAGCAACAGCATCTACCTTGCCTCTTCCCGATCATTATATGTCAGGAGTAGCCTGGGACAATGATAGCTGGTGGGTTTGCACCTATTATCCCGATCCGGGAACGGTTTACAACCTCAGTACAACAGGGGCGGTTTTATCGCAGTTTACCCCACCGGCAAACCAGCCCTGGGATATCTGCAAACAGGGCAACGACCTTTGGATAGCTGATTATAATGCGAATATGCTCTACAAAGTTACCACAGCCGGTAATGTGATAGAAAGTCATGCTTCGGTTAATCAACGGCCTTCAGGAATTGTCTTTGATGGAACCTTTCTTTGGTATTGCGATGGTCCGCTGGGAAGTAGCAGCACACTTTACAAAATTGATCTGGCCGGAACAGGAACTCCGATGATCTATGTGCCGGTTACCACACATAATTTCGGGGCAGTGTCCATAGGAGAATCTTCAACCTGGAATTGCGAAGTATACAATAATGGCACAGCCGATCTAAATATTACAAACATTCAGATACCAGCCGGACAGCCTATTACCACTACTTTTTCGGTGCCACAAATCATCGCCCCGGGCAACAGTTTAATTGTTCCTCTTAAATTTACACCTGTTGTTGCCGGAGCATTGATCACCCATGTAAACATTCTCTCAAACGATCCGCTTCACCCCCAGGTTCAGTTAGCCCTGACCGGAAACGGTGTGTATCCGGGACCACATATTCTGCTAACCCAAACCAGTCATAATTTCGGATTAAGGCGGGCCGGAGCTTTTTCAAGGTGGTATCTCCCTGTGACCAACGATGGCAACCAGAATCTGGTAATCAGTGATCTTTTGATGAGTGACGATCACTTTATTGTTGATGAATCAGTGGTTCTTCCTTTGACTCTTTTGCCCCTGGGCACAACCGATATCCCTGTTTGGTTCCACCCAACCGATGGTGACGACTACGACGGCATACTATCCATTATTTCGAATGCTGAAGGGCAGGGCACAGTGGATGTTGATTTGAGTGGAAGTGGTGATGATGCCCAATATCCTATCGGAACTACCCTTTGGACATACAACATTACCGGAGGTTTTGACAACAGCCCGAAATCTATTGTGCCGATAGGTGATAATACAGGCGATGGAGTCGATGAGGTTGTTGTAAGCTCTGAAGATTATATCATTCGTTGCTTTAATGGAAATTCTTCAGGTACTGCAGATGTGTTGTGGGAGAAATTTATATATTCCGGTGCAGTTTATCAGCAGAATGGTATCACTGCAACCGGCGATATTGATGGCGATGGTTTTCAGGATGTAATCATCGGTACAGCCTGGGGAGACCGATCCATCATCGCATTATCGGGTAAAACAGGTGCCCAACTGTGGAAACACGACACCCATGAATACGGCGGTGGAGGCTGGGTTTATCAGGTAGATAGCCGGTTCGACTACAACTCCGATGGCTTTCCCGATGTTCTTGCTGCAACAGGTAACGATGTAAATGATACCGGTCCTTTGCGCGTATATTGCCTTAACGGATTGACTGGTAATCCAATCTGGGAACGACCTATAGGCGGAGCTGTATTTTCAGTGATCGGCGTTGAGGATTTTACCGGCGATTCGCATCCCGACGTTATTGCGGGAGCTACCAATATTTCAGAAACGGCCGGAAGGGTAATCGGAATTGATGGTTCTAATGGTACAATAAAATGGACTTACAATACATCCGGAACTTCGGTCTGGGGCCTTATGCAGTTGGATGATATCAATGATGATGGAATTCCTGATATCGCAGCAGGTGACTTCAGCGGTAAAATCGTATTTCTGGATGCAGTAACCGGAAGTAAAATTAATGAGTTGAGTCTGGGGCCGGTTTTGATATTGAGGCTGGTTGATATAGGAGATGTCAACAATAATGGTTTCCGCGATGTGTTGATTGCTCACAGTGGAACCAATGGCCTTGTGGTAGATGGAAAAACCTGTACAACCGTCTGGGTAAAACCACTTTCCGACAAATCCTGGTGTGTCGCCAATATCGGAGATATTACCTGGGATGGAACCAGCGATGCCATTATAGGAACCCTTTATCAGAGCAACACAGCTTATTTTCTTGATGGTTCAGACGGCACAGTGCTCAACTCAAGCCCGGCAAATGCCGCTGTAGATGCTTTGAATGCCATCCCCGATATTACCGGTGATTTCTCCATGGAAATGGTCTTTGGCGATCGGAATGGATTAATCACCTGTTTATCTGGAGGATATAATCCTTCAACCGTTGGCGTAATTTCTTTGCCCACTGAGACTTTTACTTTTCAGGTATATCCCAATCCAAATGAGGGTGAATTCCAGGTAAAATTTATGAGTAGTGAGAAGCTTGAGACTGGTTTTCGCCTGACGGATATGCAGGGTAGGGTAGTTCAGGAATTGCGTTCCATCCGTTTTGATGCAGGAATCAACACCATTGAATTGAATCTGAGAGATGACCTTGCTCCGGGGATTTATTTTCTCGAAGCAAATTCATACAAGGGGATACATGTCGAAAAACTGATTTTAAGGTAAGCTGATGCATTGATTTACTTTGATATCTCAATTACAAATACAGGATACATATTCTGTTTATTCTGCCATTGCCTTGTAATTGGTTTATTCGAACAGCAGCTAATTATCGCATCTTGCAAAATAAATTTATTTTTTTGCAAAAATTATTACATAAAATTTTGATAATATCCTCTTTTTCACACAGCAATAATTTTTTTTGGGGGGTATCTTTCCTTGCTTTAGTTGATTTTTCTGTCAATCCAGAATATGCCTCATCCGGTTTCGGTTTATCAATCGATTCAAAATACCTGCAATTATTTTGATAGTCGACAAATGCTTCAAGCCATTTCTGTATTACCTGTGGGGAAATTATATTCTCAGGTTTACATCGTTTTTTATTTTTTGATGATAAAGTTTTATTTTTTGATGGGGTCGGAGGTTGTTAAGTTGCTCCGGATATCTGTACTTATTGCTCCTCGTGGTAATTTGTGAAATCAACAGAGCGAAAATTGGACCTGTTATAAATAAATAATCGGGGGCTGTCTTCTTTTTCAGTACAACGATCCCCAAAGCCTTATTAAATAATGGCTCCGAATCAAACGCCTTCGTCTCAGTGATGAGTTCCCGGGTAACAATCTAGCTTGAGTATCCATCTTGTTACGTGCCCGGGAAATGCTAACTCCATACAAAATCTTTAAAGTACATCGAGTCTATCTATTATTGTTGATGGATCTGACTTGTTCGGCAACTTTATGCTTGAGAGCTCAGTTTTCCTTTTGTAAGTAATCACTTTATTACTTGTTGACTGGCGCTGAGTATCTCTATTTAATAGTTTTTTGTCCGCCTTAAACAACTCTTTGTTTTAACAGCAATTCAGGTTAGAGTTAATGCCCTTACACCGCCAAAAAAAAGGAAGCTAAACTCTCTATAGCACGAAAGACTCATGCACTCAATGTATTTGTTTCATTAAGTATTTCCAGAAATCCAGTAATTTTGAAGCAATAAAAATGCTCAACATGAAAAAAATCAATCAAAAACCCGACATTACTAACATTAAAAATATTATCTTCGACTTTGGGAATGTGTTGCTGAATATTAATCCCGAATTAACGGCAAAAGCTTTCAGAGAACTTGGATTAAGAGATGAAACCGATTTCTTTGGTGGTCGCGGAAGCCTTGAGCTTATGTTGAGGTTTGAGCGTGGGCAGGCCACTCCGGATGAATTCCGGGAAGGTGTTGCCTCATCAATGAAACATATGGTGACAAATAATCAGATCGATGAAGCCTGGAATGCCCTTTTGCTTGATTTTCCAAAGGCACGGGTTGAACTCATGCGCAAACTTGCTAAAACGCACAGAATTTTTCTGCTTTCCAATTCTAATCAGATCCACTACGATATGTTTACTTCTGATTTTGAAAGAAATTACGGATACCCCCTGGAATCGCTTTTCGAAAAAATGTGGTTCTCTCATCAAATCGGATTGTCGAAACCTGATTCTGCAATATTTGAGTTTGTATTGAAAGATAAAAATCTGATTCCGGCAGAAACAATTTTCATTGATGATACCCTTTTGCACGTTGAAGCTGCACAAAAAACCGGAATACAAGCCTTGCATTTGCAGTCAGGCACCGACGTTTGCGATCTGCTGTCATAGGTTAATACATTTATCTTTTATGCATATTATATTGGTGAAACATGTCTGTTTGTAAATGTCACAATGCCTCCCTTTTTATTAAATGTAAAAGGTTTCATATATAGATTTAACTATGTGTAAATCAATTTCTTAATTAGACTGATTATATATTAAATCTTTGGTGTGATTTTCACGATTTTCCTTTCCCATGATTTAAATAGTACATACTTTTGCCGAAAATTTCAGTTATGAAACCTACACATATTGAACACATTGGCATCGCTGTTAAAAGTCTGGATGAAAGTATTCCTTATTACGAAAACGTACTCGGCCTGAAATGCTATGCTTTAGAAGATGTTGCAGATCAGCGGGTTAAAACAGCATTCTTTATGGTTGGTCAAACAAAAATAGAATTACTCGAGTCAACCGACCCTGAAGGACCCATTGGAAAGTTTCTTGAGAAAAAGGGAGAAGGTATTCACCATATTGCTTTTGCTGTTGAAAATCTCCCTGAAATGCTTGATCAGGCTACTACTAATGGTGTACAACTTATTGATAAACAGCCGCGTCGTGGAGCAGAGGGTTTGAATATTGCCTTTCTGCATCCAAAGTCCACATTTGGTGTACTTACTGAATTCTGCACCCATCCTGAATAAATAATTCACCTATAAATAACGCTGACACACGCATGGAATGAATCAAATCCATGCGTGATGTTCAATAAAAACATTTCTAAAATGTCATTTGAAAATAAGATTAAAGAGCTTCTTGATAAGAGAGAGCTTGCCAAGCTTGGCGGTGGTCAGAAAAGAATTGATGCCCAGCATGCCAAGGGAAAACTTACAGCCCGCGAACGCATTGACTTACTGCTCGACGAAGGTAGTTTTGAAGAATTTGATATGTTTGTAACACACCGCTGTACAAATTTTGGTATAGAGAAACAGGAATTCCTTTCCGATGGTGTGGTTACCGGCCATGGCACCATCGATGGCAGGGTTGTTTACGTATTTTCTCAAGATTTCACTGTTTTCGGTGGATCTTTAAGTGAAACTTTTGCGAATAAAATATGCAAGGTTATGGATCAGGCGATGAAAGTCGGTGCTCCTGTTATCGGCATCAACGATTCAGGCGGTGCCCGCATTCAGGAAGGAGTAAACAGCCTTGCCGGATATGCTGAGATTTTTGAACGTAATATTCTTGCTTCGGGAGTCATTCCGCAAATATCAGCCATTTTTGGCCCATGTGCGGGAGGTGCAGTTTATTCACCGGCCCTCACCGATTTTATTGTAATGAGCAAAGGCACTTCAAATATGTTTGTAACCGGACCCAAAGTGGTTAAAACGGTTACCGGCGAAGTGGTTACCGAAGAAGAACTTGGTGGTGCTATGGTACATGGTTCAAAATCAGGTATTTCTCATTTTGTTGCCGAAGATGAAAGGGAAGGCATTGCCCTAATCAGAAAACTGCTCAGTTTTTTGCCTCAGAATAATCTCGAAGAGCCTCCATTGGCTGCCTGTCCCGATCCCATCGACAGGCTTGAAGATTCGCTAAATTATATTATCCCCGACAATCCCAACAAACCATATGATGTAAAAGACATCATCTATGCCATTGCCGACTGCAATGAGTTTCTTGAGATTCAGAGGCATTACGCCCCGAACATCGTGACCGGTTTTGCCAGATTCAATGGCATGAGTGTGGGTGTTGTATCCAATCAGCCCAGCTACCTTGCCGGGGTGCTCGATATCAATGCATCGCGCAAAGCAGCTCGTTTTGTCAGGTTTTGCGATGCTTTTAACATCCCGATTCTAACATTGGTCGACGTGCCTGGATTTCTTCCGGGTACAGCTCAGGAATATGGCGGAATCATCATTCACGGAGCCAAGCTTCTTTATGCTTATGGCGAAGCTACTGTTCCCAAAGTTACCGTTGTGTTGCGCAAGGCGTATGGTGGCGCTTATTGTGTAATGAGTTCGAAGCACTTGCGCGGCGATATCAATTATGCATGGCCAGGTGCCGAAATTGCAGTTATGGGTCCAAAAGGAGCCATTGAAGTGTTAAACAGCAAGAAACTGGCCGAATTTACTGATCCTAAAGAACGTGAAGAATTTGTTCGCCAGAGCGAGGAAGATTACAAGGACAAATTTGCCAATCCATACAATGCCGCCAAATACGGGTACATCGATGATGTGATTGAACCAAAAAACACCCGGTTCAGGGTAATCAGGGCTTTCCAGGCTTTGGCGACCAAAAAGGATGTAAATCCGCCCAAAAAGCATTCAAACATACCTTTATAATCCAACATCATGGCAAAAAATAATAAAATAATCAGATTGTCAGGTGCCTTTCTTGCACTTGTTCTGGTTTTGCTTGCCGGGCCGGGCACTGCACAAAGCTCCCTGGATTTAAAGATCAACGAAGTATTGGTACTCAACGACTCCAACTTTGTTGATGATTACGGACAAAGGAGCGGATGGATCGAAATATTTAACTCGGCATACAATACGGTGGATATTGGTGGATTATACCTGACAAACGATCCGGCAAATCCTACAAAATACAGAATTCCCAAAGGCAACCCGCTCACAAAGATACCTCCCAGAAATTATCTGCTGTTTTTTGCAGACAATCAGCCGACCAGAGGCATTCAGCATCTGAATTTTACCCTTGAAGAGACCGATTATATTGCACTTTATGAGATTAATGGAAGGACCTTGATAGATGAGGTAAAGTTAAGACCTCAAACTCCGGATATCTCTTATGGCCGGCTAAATGATGGCAGTCACGAATGGGGATTTCTGGATAAGGCAACTCCACGGGCAAACAACTACACTGGTGAAATAGTATCACCGGGTGAAAAATTTGCAATTATGGATCCTTTTGGTGTTGGAATGGCCTTTGTTGCTATGTCGGTTGTTTTTACTGCACTTATTCTTTTGTACGTAGTTTTTAAAAACACCAAAAAGATTTATGCAATCGACTTAAAAAAGTTGTTTACACGCAAAAAGGGATCCGTTATAATAGAAAAACCGATGGTTGAAGAAATTACAGGCGAGGTAAATGCCGCTATTGCCCTGGCATTGCATCTATACATCAGCGAATTGCATGATCACGAGGAAGCCATTCTGACGATTAAGAAAGTTGCCCGTACATATTCGCCGTGGAGTTCAAAGATTTATGGCCTTCGCAATCAGATGCGTTAATCAGGTAGCATCAAAGTATTAAAATTTACAAAAAATTATAGGATGAAAAAATACAAATTCACTATAAACGGTAATATTTACGAGGTAAATATTCAGAATGTTGAAGACAATATGGCAGAAGTTGAAGTAAATGGTACAGCCTATAAAGTAGAGGTTGATAAAGCCATTCAAACAAGTAAAACTCCCCGACTTATCAGGTCGGTTAGTGTTCCATCAACAGATTCTGCACCAAGTCTTGCCAAGACTTCAGGTCCGGGAACGGCCAAAGGCACAGGCAATATTAAATCTCCATTGCCAGGTGTTATTCTTGATATTCATGTTCGCGAAGGAGACACTGTTAAATTTGGCCAGAAACTGATCACACTCGAGGCAATGAAGATGGAAAACAACATTACTGCCGATAAAGAAGGGAAAGTGGTTTCATTGAAAGTTGGGAAGGGCGATTCAGTGATGGAAGGCGATGTTCTAATTGTGATAGGAGACTAAAGCATGGAACATTCAAGTAGTTTTCTCACATTTATCGTGGAGCACCTTCAGCAGTTCTTCACTTATACAGCTTTTGCCAACGTTACATCAGGTCATATTATCATGATCTGTATTGGCTTGATTTTTATATATCTGGCCATAACCAAGGAATATGAACCCATGTTGCTTATACCTATAGGATTTGGTATTCTTGTAGGTAATGTTGCATTTATGCCGGGTTTGAAAATTGGTATTTATGAATCAGGAAGCGTGTTGAATTATCTCTATTTTGGGGTACTTCAAGGTGTTTACCCGCCGCTCATATTTCTAGGAATAGGTGCCATGACTGATTTTTCGGCTTTGATTTCCAATCCTAAGCTTATGCTTATTGGTGCTGCCGCCCAGTTTGGTATATTCGGCGCATATGCCATAGCTCTGTTTCTCGGGTTTTCACCTTCCGAGGCCGGTGCAATTGCCATTATAGGAGGTGCCGATGGCCCGACTGCAATTTTCCTTTCTTCAAAACTCGCACCGGATCTCATGGGAGCCATTGCCATTTCGGCTTACTCATATATGGCTTTAGTGCCTGTTATTCAGCCGCCTATCATGCGCCTTCTTACCAATAAACGCGAAAGGTTAATACGCATGAAACCTCCCCGCAGTGTTTCAAAAACCGAAAAAGTACTTTTCCCGATCATTGGAATGTTGCTTACCACCTTCATCGTTCCATCAGGGCTACCCTTGCTGGGTATGTTATTCTTTGGCAATCTGTTGAAAGAGAGCGGAGTAACCAAGCGTCTGGCCGATACTGCCAGGGGTCCATTGATTGACATTGTAACTATATTGATTGGACTGACTGTTGGTGCTTCTACCCAGGCAACCACTTTTCTTACTCCAAAATCAATCGGCATTTTTGCACTTGGTGCGGCTTCCTTCGTGATAGCTACCACCGCTGGTGTTCTGTTTGTCAAAATTTTCAACATCTTCCTTAAAGAGGGAAACAAAATAAATCCTTTGATTGGTAACTCGGGCGTTTCTGCTGTACCTGACAGTGCGCGCGTTTCGCAGGTTGTGGGACTTGAATATGATAAAACCAACTATCTGCTGATGCACGCAATGGCGCCCAATGTAGCTGGCGTAATCGGTAGTGCCGTTGCAGCAGGTATTTTGCTGGGATTTCTTTCTTAGAGACTGGATTGAAATGATGGAATGATGGAAAAATGGTAGGATGGAATGATGGAAAAAAATTGGAATGATTGAAGCTACCCCATTCCCAAGGTAAACTCCATTATTCCAACAGTCCATTATTCCAGTTAAAGTGTGGCTAATTAATCCGGTGATAAGTGACCGAGAGAAAAAACATTAATCGCGGTTTTAAACAACTTCGGGTGTGGCAGGATGCCGTGGAGTTATATATCCTTGTTTGCCAGCATTTAATGAATTTTCCATGGGAACTCAGGAAAACCTCATCAAATTGAATCGATTCAGCTCATAGCATCAGCAGAAATATCGCAGAAGAATATTGTCGGAAAAGTATTAAGGAGTACCTTAACTTCTGCAATATTGCACTTGGTTCTTCCGGGGAGTTTCATTCATGTATTATTAGTTTCTTTAAAGCCGGACAGATACCAGAAGAGGTTTATAATGAGATTGATGAACTTTACTATAAAACAGAAAACGAATTAATTCAACTCATCAAATCATTGCGGGCAAAACTGAAGCAAGGTATCTGGGATGACCAATTGTGAAATCAATGATGGAGGGATGGATTTAATTCAGGTTGTGAAGGTGGTTGTGCCAATAGTCCGGCATTCCAATATTCCGGAGGTAAGAAAAAATGACGAAGGGAATGTGTCAACATTCCATCCGTCAATAACCTGAAATCCTGAAGTAAAAGCAGGATTTCCAAGGCACCTATCCAATACTCCATTACTCCATCTTTCCATTATTCCAACATTCACTGTTCCCAATACTCAAATTTTCATATATTTACCTCGAATTCCAAATCTAAAGGCATGCTCATCATAGGAATTGCCGGCGGCTCCGGTTGTGGTAAATCAACTGTTGTAAAACAGATTATAAAGAAACTCCCGAAAGATTCTGTAACAGTTATCCCACAGGACTCCTATTACAAAGATAATGGCCATCTTAGTCCTGAGGAGAGGGCTAAAATCAATTTTGACCACCCCTCATCCATTGAATTCAACCTACTTATCAAGCACCTGGATTTGCTCAAAGAGGGAGAAACCATTGGCATGCCCATTTACAGCTATCTTACTTGTGCCAGGGCAAAGGAAACCATTCCGGTTCAACCCAGGGAGGTGATTATTGTTGAAGGCATTCTAATTATGTCGAATCCCCGCCTGCGAGAGCGAATGGACATTAAGGTTTTTGTGGATGCCGATGCCGATGACCGGCTGATGCGAATTATCCGCCGCGATATTGAAGAACGTGGACGGTCTTTTGCCCAGGTTCTGGATCATTACGATAAGTTTGTAAAACCAATGCACCTGCAGTTTATTGAACCCACCAAGCGCTATGCCGATATTATTGTTCCCCAGGGCGGCGCAAATCATGTTGCCATTGATATCCTGACTTCGCGTATTAAAATCAATATTAAAGGCTAAGAATCTAAGGATCAGACATTTTGTCTTGTATTGCCCTGTCAGATTTTCTTAAAAAATGACAATCTGACGTTTTAAAAGGCGTTTTTTATTGCTTTTTCCTCCCGGCATACATTTTGAAAATATGGTTTTAAATCAGATGTTTAACTTAAAATATGGAGGATAAAACCATGTTACCGATCTTAAAAAAAGACAGAAACTATTTCCCGAGCATCGTGGATGAGTTCTTTGGCAGGGATTTTCTTCCCAACCTGTTCGAGTTTCAGACCGGAATCAATATGCCTTCAGTAAACATTATCGAAGGCAAAGAAGATTTCCGCATAGAGGTGGCAGCTCCCGGCCTGGATAAGAACGATTTTAACATTAATCTTGAAAATAATGTTCTGACTATCTCATCGGAAAAGGAGGACAAAAAAGAAGAAAAGGAAGAGCGTTATATGCGCCGTGAGTTCAGCTATACCTCTTTCACCCGTTCATTCAGCCTGCCAAATTCTGTGGAAGCCGATAAAATTGTTGCCAATCACAGCAATGGGGTACTGAGCATCACCATCCCCAAAAGGGAAGAGGCAAAGGTGAAACCAGCAAAACAAATTCAGATTAAATAATTGTTTCATCTCAGAGATTGATCAAAGCCCCGAAACCATATTTTTCCTGGTTTCGGGGCTTTGTTTTTTCGGCAAACAGAAACTCCTGTATGATTTACGGGCAATTTATGGCAAGCTGAGGATCAATCCCATCCACTTCCAAATATTCCGGTTGAATTCCAATCCCATTTCACCGCCATAAAGATCAATAAATGAGTGGGATGCAGTTTTGCCGGGTTCAAAGCTTATTTTGGATTCCGATTGGTAGAGGAATGGGGGTTCAGGATGAAACTGAAAACCAATTACATTCGGATATTTTTCATGAACCAGCGCCTCCACTATCTTGCCATCTATGCTTGTTGCCGCAATCAGCATGCCTTTCCCAATGCGTCCCGCTGCCTGATGATGACTGCTTAACACGTAAGGATTGGGGCCGGATCCTAACATCATTTGATTTAACCTTTCGGGAAGAGTGACCATTATCCTGTGGAAATCGCCCCAAACTAAATTGTCGTCAGTGCCAAAGTGTGTAAAATAGTTTCGATGGCGGTCGTCACGATCAGATGTCAGCACCTGTTCTACCGATTTTTGGTCGTAAACAATGGTTGGTATGTCCTGAATCAGAGTGCCTCCGGTGGCAATATTTATGGTTTGCATACCGAGGCAGATACCTAGAATCCGGTAATCGGGTTTTTGCTCGAGCAGCGGAATAAATTCGTTGTTCTGATAACCTCCCAACAAATGAAAAAGGAATGAGGCTTCAAAAGTGTGCCGGTGATAATCGGTAATTTCGGTCAGCAGGTTGGTCTCTTCGCCATAAAGTG
Source organism: Lentimicrobium sp. (assembly GCA_019429275.1). GTDB lineage: Bacteria > Bacteroidota > Bacteroidia > Bacteroidales > Lentimicrobiaceae > Lentimicrobium. The sequence goes on from JAHYJC010000012.1 coordinate 57,057, forward strand.
CCGGTGGAATATCTGGCCCACCGAAGAAAATTACACCATTTGAACCCTCAAATGCTTTTACAAAATCATTGCTGCAAGGATTTTCTGAAAAGATATTGCTGCCTGGTTCCTCAGCACATTCATGTAAATAAACGTTGCTTCGCCCCGACTCGTAAATGTAATCTTTAGACCGGGAAAAATCATAAGACTGGGCCGAATGATAAAATCCAACCAGATTATATTCTTCAGGCAAGAGAAAAATTTGATTATCGATTAAATAAAAAATAGTTCTCAGGTTGTTTGCCGTAGGATTCATCAGTATAAGGCAAGGTTTGGCTTTTGCTTCAGGGGTTCCAAAATATTGCTGTGCCTGAAGAGAGAAAACAAGCAGGAGGGAAATAGATAACAGGGCTAAATGTTTCATATTGAATTATTTAATTGTAAAACAACGCTTAATCTACCCTCAACACCAGGCCTTTCAGATATGCTCCTTCAGGATGAAAAATACTCACCGGATGATCGGCCGAATGGCCCATATGATGAAGAATGCGGACATTTCGACCAGCTTCAATCGCTGCAGCCATTGCCATTGAGCCAAACATTTCACGATCAATCGCCTGCGAACAGGAAAAAGTGAAAAGCAGTCCGCCAGAATTGATTTTTTTCATGGCCGTGGTATTGATAAAGCGGTAAGCCTGTATTGCTTTGTGCCTGTCGGAATGGCGTTTGGCAAAAGCAGGAGGATCCAGCACAACAATATTGAAATCATCGGGCATACTGCTTACCCAGGGTTTAAAATCGGCTACTATACTTTCATGCCTGCTGCCATCAAATCCATTGAGAGAAAGGTTGGCTTCCAGGCCTTCGATTGCTTTTCGTGAACTATCGAGCGAAGAAACATGGCTTGCTCCTGCAGCAAGAGCATACACCGAAAAACCCCCGGTGTAGCAAAAGGCATTAAGTACTTTTTTGCCAGCGGCATAAGAGCCAAGCAGTTTACGGTTGTCGCGCTGGTCAAGGAAAAAACCGGTTTTCTGACCTTGAATAAAGTCAATGGCAAAACGGTGCCCGTTTTCTAGGATTTCAACGCCATCAGAAGTATCAATTAAAAACCCATCGCCTTTTGAATGTATGCCCGACTTACTGAGCGCATCTGAACTTTTGTCGTAAACAGTTTTCAACTCACTGCCATAGATTTGTTTTACCGCTTCAGCCAGTTCGTCGCGAATCAAATACATTCCTGTGCTGTGAGCCTGAATAACAGCCACTCCGTTGTAATAATCAATGATTAATCCCGGCAAACCATCTCCTTCACTAAAAACCAGCCGGTAGGCATTACTTGATGGGTCAGAGGTAAAACCGATCTGCTTTCTTAATAAATAGCTTTGCCTTAGTTTGTTTGCCCAGAAATTATCAGATGGTTTTTCGGGGCCAAAGTGAAATATTTTCACTGCAATGGAACCCGCACAGGCATGTCCTGTGGCCAGATAATTCCCTTTGATGTCGAAAACCTCAACAATATCGCCATCCTCAGGTTTTCCTTCCACTTTATGGATAGCTCCTGAAAAAATCCAGGGGTGAAAACGGAGCACGGCTTCATCACGCCCTTTATTTAAAATTATCTTTGAAGAAACCACCATATCTTTTATTTTTAACAAATGTAGAAATATTGGCAATCTGCAGAAAGCAATCAAAGGTATTTCCAACAAAGAATGTGAATTATTCATATTTTTATATCCTCTTTATATCCAGACGAATTATGATTCCAGACAAGTTTATTAAATTTATTTTATCAGGTTTCCTTTGCTTTTTTATAATAGGATCCAAGGCACAGCAACCTGAGCGAAGGTTCGGCAGCATAAAAGTTGCTGATGATAAAATTGAGATAGAAGTCAGTGATGGCCAATATCTTATTGCCCCTTTCAATGAAACTGTTTTTCATACTACCTTTTATCCTCAGGGCAAAACCGTAAAGAATTTCTCTTTTGCAACAGAGTTGAAGCCTGCTAAAGTTGAACTAACGGTTCTGGAGGAAGGCAATGAAATCACCGTCAATTCACCAGGTATCAATATCCTTATTACAAAAATACCATTCACTTTGGCCTATTACTTTAAGGATAAACTGCTGATTAGTGAGAAAAAAGGTTTTGTACCTACCGACACCCTTCAACTTATAAATTTTGCAATTGAAAAGGATGAAATTTTTTACGGAGGAGGAGCGAGGGTGCTTGGCATGAACCGCCGGGGCAACCGCCTGATGATGTATAACCGGGCACATTATGGGTATGAGACCCGCTCGGAACTGATGAACTACACACTTCCGCTGTTTATTTCATCAAAACAATATGCTGTGTTGTTCGATAACGCCAGCCTTGGCTACCTGGATCTCGACAGCAAAGACATCAATGAGGTTACCTATGAGACAATTGGTGGTACATCAAATTATTTTGTAATTGCAGGTGCTGATTGGTATGATCTGTTAAAACAATATACCTTTTTAACCGGACGGCAACCTATGCCTCCACGATGGGTGTTTGGCAATTTCAGTAGCCGTTTTGGATATCATTCGCAGGCCGAAACAGAAGCAACAGTTAAGAAGTTCTTTAAAGATGGCATTCCGCTTGATGCTGTAATTATTGATATTTACTGGTTTGGAAAGGAGATTATGGGTTCTATGGGTAATCTGGATTGGTACCGCGATAGCTTTCCGAATCCTGAAAGGATGATGAAGCGTTTTGAAAAGAAGGGGGTGAAAACTGTACTTGTGACGGAGCCATTTATTTTAACCACCTCAACGCGATGGCAGGATGCTGTTGAAAATGAGGTTCTTGGAACCGATAGTTTGGGCAAACCTTTCACCTATGACTTTTACTTCGGCAACACCGGATTGGTGGATATTTATAAACCCGAAGCCCGGGATTGGTTCTGGAACATCTACAAAGAACTTACAAAGCAAGGCGTTTCGGGATGGTGGGGAGATTTGGGAGAGCCCGAGGTTCACCCTTCAGCATTACAGCATACAAACGGGTCGGCCGATGAATTGCATAATTCTTACGGACATGAATGGGCAAAAATGATTTTTGAAGGCTTCCGGAAAGATTTTCCTGATCAGCGGCCTTTCATCTTAATGCGCTCAGGTTATGCAGGGTCGCAGCGTTATGGAATGATACCCTGGACTGGCGACGTGAACCGCACCTGGGGAGGAATGGTTCCTCAGCCTGAGCTTTCACTTCAGATGGGTATGCAGGGGCTGGCCTATATGCACTCAGATCTTGGCGGTTTTGCCGGCGGAGATACCCTTGATAATGAACTCTATACCCGATGGCTTCAGTATGGTGTTTTTCAGCCTCTTTACAGGCCTCATGCCCAGGAACATATCCCGGCCGAACCGGTTTTCCAGAAGGAATCAACAAAAAAGAGGGTAGCCAAAGCCATTGACCTGAGATATCGTTTGCTGCCATACATTTATAACATGGCATTCGAAAACCAGACATCGGGTAAGCCATTTATGATCCCACTTTTTTTTAATGAACCTGAAAATTATTCGCTGCTGACTTATGATTCGGCATATATGTGGGGAGATGCTTTTTTGGTGTCACCGGTAAAAAGTCCCGGATTGAAATGGCAAACCCTGTATCTGCCCAAAGGCACTTCATGGATAAATTATTATACCGGCGATGTTCATCAGGGTGGATCATGGCTTACGGTGCCTTTGAATATCGAGAATATACCAGTCTTTGTGAAAGGAGGATCATTCATACCCATGTCAAAATTGGCTGAAAACACGAAAAATTATTCACTGAAAGCATTTGATTTACACTATTATGCCGATCAGGATGTCAAGAAAACAGGCTATAGACTCTATAACGATGATGGCGAAACACCAAATGCATTTGAAAATGGAAATTATGAATTAATGGATTTTACTGCTGAGGAAAATAAGGAAGCCCTGATTATTACACACAAAAAAAGTGAGGCCGGAGAAAATTTTGCCAAAACAAAAAATTCGATTTCTCTGACTGTGCATAATCTTAAAGATAAACCAAATGGGGTAAGGCTGAATGGTAAAGACCTTCCTGCAAAAAAGTGGAACTGGTCGGGTGCTGAAAAACTTTTACGCATTGGTATTACCTGCTCAGCAAATACAGAAACCATTGAAATTATAAAAGATTTGTACTAAATTCCGTCAATTTGAATTAATTTGATTTTACTTTGCACCTAAAATTTTTAAACCAAAACACTTATGAAAAAGCTTATTTTCATTACATTAATTACTCTTGTTTTGTTTGGTTGCAACAACAAAAAGAAAGAGTATGAAGCCCTCAGAACCAGGTATGACAGCCTGCTTTCAATAGGTTTTACAAAAGATACAGCCATAATCGGATACCTGGAATCTTTTAATGCAATACAGGCAAATCTTGATTCCATTAAACAGGCTGAGATGATCATTAGCCAGAGTACCATAAATGGAGGCGAATTACAATTGGATCAAAAGGAGCAAATCAACCGTGATATTAACATGATCATGGATAAGCTCAATGAAAACAAAAAAACAATTGCCGAGCTGCGGTCCAGAATGAAAAAATCGGATTCAAAAGTCACGGTATTAGAACAAATGATAGACCGGATGACCCGACAAATTGAGGACAAAGATATAGAGATAGCCCAAATGCGCGAGCAGCTGGAAAAGATGAATATACAGATTGAAATTATGAGCGGCGACATTGAGAACCTTTCAGCAGAAGGCCTTGCCAAATCAAGAACCATCAGCGAACAGGCCGAAGAATTAAACACTGCTTACTATGTTATTGGAACAAAACGCGAATTGTTGGACCAGAACATCATCACCAGGGATGGCGGTTTTGCAGGAATCGGCCGAAATAAGAAACTGAGGGAAGACTTCAATGCAGATTATTTTACCAGGGTTGATATCACCAAAATCAACTCAATTCCCGTTCTCCGTAAAAAAGCCGATGTCATTACCACCCATCCTTCACAATCATACAAAATCTTTGGAGAGAAATCGGTTGACAGCATTGTGATTACCAATCAGAAGCAGTTCTGGTCTGCTTCAAAATACCTGGTGATTGTGATCGACTAATTCCTTTCAACAATTCTGAACAGCAGAAAGGCCGGGGACATACTCCGGCCTGTGATTTTTTGGCAATCATAACATGCCAGGAAATGTCGGTAAAGAAGTAGATTTTTATTCCTTCATCTCAGGAGCTTTGTTGTAATCTATTTCCTTTGTTTTTACTCCCTTTTCATCATAAAAGGTCCATATGCCAACTCTTTTCCCCATATCAAAAGTGCCTTCATAATACAAGGCCCCGTTTGAATGAAATACCTTTCGTTTTCCATGACTTTCTCCGGCTTTAAACTCCCCTTCGCTCCATAAGGTTCCATCATCAAACCACGATGCCCAGTAGCCTTCACGAAGGTTGTCTTTATAGTTACCTTCCATGTACTTCTGTCCGTTGGGATGATAAACCACCTCTTTAACCAATTTTTCCTCACCTCCTGATTTTTCGAAAGTTTTTTCAGATTTTACCGAGCCATCATCGAAGTGTTCTTTTTGCACAATCTGGTTATTGCAGGCGACAAGAAACATAATACTGAGAAAGATGAGAAACAATTTTTTCATATTCAGATAGAAGTAATGTTAATAAATTAACGATTAAAAATCAGTCTGCTGCCTGGCTGGCTGTCGTCGAATTTGTCATTGTACCAGGCCAGATGCCCACCGACAAATGTATGTGTAACTTTTGAATGAAAAATTTCGCCTTCCAATGGCGACCAGCCACATTTGTATTGAATGTTGTCGGTCTGAACGGTCCAGGGCGCATCGGGATCAATTAAAACAAGATCAGCATGAAATCCTTCGCGGATGTATCCCCTGCGATCGACGCCAAAAATGCGGGCGGGAGCATGGCACATTTTTTCCACCACAACTTCGCGTGATATTTTTCTCAGTCGGCTCATTTCAAGCATAGCAACCAACGAATGTTGCACCAAAGGACCGCCCGAAGGACAAGATAAGTAAGGATTTGCTTTTTCAGTAAGGGTGTGCGGAGCATGGTCGGTGGCTATTACATCAAGTCGGCCATCAATCAAAGCCTGGAGAAGGGCATCGCGGTCGGATGATGATTTAATGGCGGGATTCCATTTGATTCGAGTTCCTAAACGCGAATAATCTTTATCAGAAAACCAGAGATGATGAACGCAAACTTCGGCTGTAATTCGTTTTTTATCATTTGAAAGAGCATCAGAAAAAAGAGCAAGTTCATCTGAAGTAGAAAGGTGCAGAACATGCAGTCGTGTGTTGTGTTTTTTTGCCAATTTTACAGCAAGAGAGCTTGATTTAAGGCAAGCTTCGCGGCTTCGGATTTGCGGATGGACTTCAAGCGGAATTTCTTCGCCATATTTGTGGCGCATAGCCAGGGTGTTGGCACGAATGGTTTCTTCGTCCTCACAATGTACTGCCACAAGTAAAGGTGAATCTCTGAAAATTCCTTCGAGTGTTTCGGGGTTGTCAACCAGCATATTACCGGTTGAAGCTCCCATAAATACCTTAACTCCACATACATTCCGTGGATTGGTCTTCACAATTTCTGAAAGGTTATCGTTGGATGCTCCCATGTAAAAAGAGTAATTTGCCAGCGATTTTGAAGCAGCCAGTTTATATTTTTCTTCGAGTAGTTCCTGAGAAAGTGTATTGGGCAATGTATTTGGCATTTCCATATAAGAAGTCACACCTCCGGCAACTGCAGCCCGGCTTTCGGTGTAAATATCGCCCTTGTAGGTAAGCCCCGGATCGCGAAAATGCACCTGATCATCAATTACCCCGGGTATCATCAATTTGCCTGTGGCGTCAATCAATTCATATTCAGAAGCACCATCGGTTTGAGGAAGAGTTTCTCCTTCAAAAATCCGACTGATTAATCCGTCGACAATAAGCACACTTGCTTTAAATGAACGCCCTTCGTTAATGAGGGTTGCACCGGTAATGAGGTATTTTTTTTTCATGGATTTTCAATGCATTTTCAGGATGCATAATGCATCCAGTTGTGCAAAGGTACGAAGAATGGAAGGTTTTTGTTACAGAGATCAGGCAGCTTTTTTTGGACGAATGCGCTTGAATCTCAACTGAATAACACCTAGTATGGCTTCTTTGAAAATTCCCCGGCTCATTTTTGACTGTCCTTCGGTCCTATCAGTAAAAATAATAGGAACTTCAATAATCTTAAAGCCTAGTTTCCAGGCGGTGTATTTCATTTCTATCTGGAAAGCATAGCCGGTAAATTTAATTCTGCTGAAATCAATGGTATTGAGCAGTTTCCGGCGATAGCATTTAAAACCGGCTGTTGTATCCATAATTTTCATGCGGGTTATCACACGAACATAGAAGGATGCGAAGTATGACATCAGTACCCTTCCCATTGGCCAGTTTACCACATTCACTCCTTTAATGTATCGCGAACCAATGGCCACGTCGGCACCCTGGTTGGCGCAGGCATCGTAAAGCCTCAGAAGATCGTCGGGGTTGTGCGAAAAATCAGCATCCATTTCAAAAATATATTCATACTCCCTTTCCAGTGCCCATTTGAACCCATGAATATATGCTGTGCCCAATCCAAGTTTACCCTTACGCTCTTCCATGTGAAGTCTGCCGGGAAATTCAGGCATAAGTTTCCTCACAATATCGGCTGTTCCATCAGGTGAATTGTCTTCAACAATGAGAACATCAAATTCTTTGCTAAGTGAAAAAACCTTTCTGATGATTTTTTCTATGTTTTCCTTTTCATTGTAGGTTGGAATAACGACCAGACTTTCTTTCACGTGGCTGATTTTGATTGAACGAAAATACTTTAAAATCACAAACAAAAAACGAAAATATGTTAATCCCTCATTCTTCTTATTTTTCTTTTACAAGAATAAGATAAACCGGGAAATGGTCGCTGTATCCACCTGCGTAAGCCCCTCCGGCAAAAGTCCGGAAAGGATAACCTGCATAAGGGCCATCTTTCTGAATCAGGAATTTTTCGTTATACACTTTCGCTTTATAGAATTTCCAGCCTTTTTTGGGGTTCAGGACTGATTCAGAAATGATAATCTGATCGAAAAGGTTCCAGGCATCCCGATATGCCAGCGAACCGATTCCATCGCGGTGAAGCTGCCACATGGGATTGAATAAATCGCCTTTGTTCACTTCCTTTTCTTTTCCCTTTGCACCCAAGACTTTGGCAACACTGCGATCTGTGGGATCATCATTCAGGTCGCCCATGATGAAAATCTTCGCATTTTTATGCTCCTTCATCAATGAATCACTCAAATTACGGCTAAGCTTTGCAGCCGCCTCTCTATATTCAGGGCCGCTGCGGCGCGATGGCCAGTGGTTGACTATTACACTTATCAGGTCGCCATTTAATTCTCCGGTTACAACCAGTTGATCACGGCTAAACCAATTGGTACGTCCCGGCATACTCAGCCGGTTGGTTGTGCTGTTTATGACTTTAAAAACTGCCGGTTTGTAAATTAATCCGACATCAATGCCCCTTAGGTCGGGCGAATCATAATGCACAATGGCATATCCCAGATCTTTTAATGGCGGAGTATTGATAAGGTCTTCAAGAACACCCCGGTTTTCAATTTCTGAAAGTCCTAAAATTGCCGGGCCTCCTTTCACAAATTCACTACCGATTCCTGCAACGACTTCAGCCATACTGATGAGTTTGGCTTCATAACGTTGTGATGTCCATCGGTTTATGCCGCCTGGTAAAAATTCTTCATCATTTATTTTTGGATCGTTGATGGTATCGAACAGATTTTCGACATTATAAAAGGCGATGGTCGTTGCCAGGTACTTTTTCTCCTGGGCACAAGCACTAAAATTGAGTGAAAAGCTCAACAGTATAGCAATGAAGCCAACAGAAGAAATGATAGGTTGTAATTTCATTTTTATTGAATCAGATTGTTAAAAGTGTACAAAGATATTGATATTCATGCTTAATCAACCGAATATGAGATTTGAAACTTATCAATTCTTATCTAAATTTACTCACAAACGGATTTTCAATAGAAAATTTTCGTTCATTTGCGCTAATTATAGATCAGCATGTTATCATCTTTTCTTTAAGCAAGAAGGTATCTTTTCTAAAATAATCCAGATGAATAAAAAGTTTTTGATTTTACTGCTGGCAATGAGTCCGCTGCTTGGTTTGTTTGCACAAACCGGTACTTTACTTGGCAGAGTGACTGATGCAGAAAGCGGAAGACCTTTACCTTCTGTTACGGTAAAGGTAGCAACCCAACAAACGTTTACTGATAGCGAAGGACAGTTCAGTCTTTCAGGAGTTGCAACCGGTGAAATTGTTGTGGAGTTTTTGTTTTCAGGATATGAAAACATCAGTCAGGTGGTGAATGTTGGTGAAACAACAAACCTGGGTACAATAAAAATGACGCCTTCATATTTAAATGATCTGATGAGTGGAGGTTTATCAGAAATCAGCATTTCTTCTGATTCTGATGATGACTCAAAGGCTCAGAATATTTCAGGTTTGCTAAGTTCTTCGAACGATATTTTTGTTTCCACAGCATCTTATACTTTTGGTCCGGCATACTTTAGGATGCGAGGGTACGACAATGATCTGGGAAGCACCTACATCGGAAATACACCCATCAGCGATGTTGAAACCGGACGTACAACATGGGCTTTGTGGGGCGGATTAAACGATGCCACCCGAAACAAAGTTTCGGTAAACGGACTGTCACCTGCAAGCTTTTCATTTGGAAACCTGGGTGGAGTTACCAATATCATTACCCGGGCCTCGCAGCACAGGGCGCAGACCAAACTCACCTACAGCATGACCAACCGTACTTATACCAACCGGGTAATGTTCACCCATTCCACAGGCATGATGGACAATGGCTGGGCAATCACGGCAAGTGGTTCGAGACGCTGGGGGCAGGAAGGATTTGTGGAAGGCACTTATTATGATGCATGGGCCGGATTTTTAGGCATTGAACGAAAACTGAACAACACACACAGCCTTGCATTTACCGCCTTTGTAGCTCCTGTAAAAAGAGGAATGCAGGGAGGTTCAACCCAGGAAGCCTATGACCTGACAGGAAACAATTATTATAACCCAAACTGGGGCTATCAGAACGGTGAAAAACGCAATGCACGTGAACGCATTATGAACCAGCCGGTTATAATTCTTAACCACTACTGGAATCCTTCAAACAAAACCCAGATTACAAGTTCTGCATCCTATCTCTTCGGGCAAACCGGTACAACAGCATTGAACTGGTACAATGCTTCTGATCCACGGCCTGACTATTACCGCTATCTGCCAAGCTATTTCCCTACTGAAGGAGATGACAACACAGTAACCTATTACACACCCGAAATAGCACAAAAACTTACAGAAGGCTGGCAGAATGACAACAATGTACGCCAGGTAAACTGGGATAAACTTTACCAGATCAATTACCTTTCAAATATTGAAGGCAAACAGGCGCGCTACATGATCGAAAACCGACATAACGATCAGAATCAGTTAAACATAACTTCATTTATCAATCATGAAATAAATGATAAAATAAGGATTGACGGTGGTATTGAATACAACTCAAACACAGGAACCTTCTACAAAACCGTTCAAGATCTGCTGGGTGGTGAATTCTGGACAGACATTGACCAGTTTGCCGAAAGAGATTTTTCAGGAAATGATACCATATCCCAAAACGACCTGAATAACCCCAACCGTATTGTAAAAGAAGGAGATAAATTCGGATATGAGTACAAACTAAAACAGAATAGCGGAAATATCTGGACAGTTGCAAATTTCTCTTCGCTAAAAGTTGATTATTATGCCGGCATTCAGCTTAGTTATACTTCTTTCTGGCGCGAAGGGCTGATGCGCAATGGTCGTTATCCTGAGAGTTCATTTGGTGTTGGAGAGAAACATAACTTTTTTGATTATGCTCTTAAAGCAGGAGCAACCTACAAAATTACCGGTCGCCACTTTATCGAGGGAAATGCAACTGCTATGACCCGCGCACCTTACATCCGAAATTCATATCTCTCTTCCAGGGTTCGCGATGCGGTTATTCCTGATCTGAAAAGTGAAAATATCTTAAGTGGTGAATTGAGTTATCACCTTCGTGCTCCAATGATTAAAGCACGAATTACGGTATATAATACATTGTTTCAGAATGCAAATGAAATCAACAGCTTTTACCACGACTCGCTCAGAACCTTTGTAAACCATGCTATGTACAATATCAACAAAGTACATCAGGGCATAGAAGCCGGTGCTGAAGTAAAACTTACATCTGCCTTTGCTGTGGTGGCGGCCGCCAATCTGGGCAACTACAGGTACACAAACCGCAGTACGGCTTCGATAACTGTAGAGAATGGTTCCGTTCCTGACATCACCAAAACCATCTTCAACAAATACTTCTATATTTCAGGAACTCCACAGACCGCTGCCTCAGTGGGATTGAAATATATGGGTCCCGGCTTTCTGTTTATAGATATGAATGTCAACTACTACGATAATATTTATCTCGATTTTAACCCTGAACGCAGAACTTCAACGGCACTATCAGGAATGGGAACCGACGATGCCAGGATACCAGGTATCATCAATCAGGAAAAACTTCCAAGTGGAATGACGCTTGATGCTTCAATTGGAAAATCGTTCAGAATCATGAGGAAATATTACCTGAACCTGAACTTCAGCATCAGCAATATTCTCGATAATCAGGGGATCATTACAGGAGGTTATGAACAGATGCGGTTTGACTTTGAAAAGAAGAACATCAACAAATTTCCTCCAAAATATTTCTACTACTATGGCAGGACATTCTTCCTGAATATCGGTTTCCGTTTTTAATTTCGTAACAATAAAAAGCAACATATAAAATGAAAAAAATCTGGCATTTAATTTTCGCAGGCATATTCCTTATTCTTGCATCATCTCCCTTCACATCATGTGTAGATGGTGATTTTGAACAACCTCCCATTGTTATCCCAAGGGTAGATTTTGAAGCCAACAGAACCATTCTTCAGCTTAAAAATTATTATCTCGACACCCTGAGCCGCGCACTTACCCTGATTGACCAGGACATAGTTATCAGTGGTATTGTTGTAGCCAATGATGAAAGTGGTAACCTTTACAAAAAAATGGTTATTCAGGATGCAACCGGTGCCATTGAACTGGCGCTTGACAAAAATTCTCTGTACAATGAATACAAACTTGGACAGAAACTTTTTATTAAAACCAAAGGCATGTACATTGGTGATTATAACAACCTTGTTCAACTTGGATACATTTTTGGCGGAAATATCGGACGATTGCCCGAAACTTTCATTTCGGCCCATTTGTTTCGCGATAGCCTTCCCGGAACTCCTCCTTTAGCAACGCCTCTGAGTCTGGCATCATTGCCAACTGCTGCGGCTGATATCGTTAAAGAGCCCCGCATGAGTACACTGGTGAAACTTGAAAATGTGCGTTTTGTGGAAGTAGGTGAAATGTTCGCACCACAAAACGTTGACAACACCAACCGCACCATTATTGATCAAAGTGGCAAAAGTATCACAGTTCGTACAAGCAAATACTGCAACTTTGCCAGCGACACACTCCCGGGAGGATATGGAACTGTTGAAGGAATTTTAACAGCGTTCGGAACAACCTGGCAATTTACCCTTCGCGGTATTGAAGATGTTAAAGAGTTTGGCGGAGAAGTTCCTCCTCCTCCGGGAAGCGGCACCGGTACTTTCGAAGACCCGTACAACATTGTTCGGGCTATGTCAGCCTCAGGAGCAAATCCGGTTTGGGTTCAGGGTTACATTGTGGGAGTCATTGAAACCGGCGGAACCACCAATATTCCAACTTTTACCGGTCCTTTTACTACAAACTCCAACATGTTGATTGCTGAATCGGCTGAAGAAACCAATCTTGCCAACTGTATGCCGGTTCAATTGCCCGCCGGAGCTATACGTGATGCGTTGAATTTAGTATCCGTGCCTGGTAATAAAGGTAAACAGGTAAAAGTATTTGGAACACTTGAAGCCTATTTTACACAACCCGGCGTTAAAAATCTTACCGGATACTGGCTTGATGGCGCTGGTGTTATCCCTGTTACAGGATTCTTTACCGAAGAATTCAACCAGACCCTGGGCTCATTCACCGAATATAGTGTGCTTGGTGACCAGAAATGGTTTGGAGATATCTATGATGGTGGTTGCGTAACCATGACCGGTTATGTGTCTCCCAACTACTTTGCAAACGAAGACTGGCTTATTTCACCAGTGATTTCATTAGCAGGTAAAACAGGAGTTGAACTGATGTTCCGTGAAGCGGTTAACTTTGTGAACAACATGGATGATGTTAAAGTATTTGTTTCGACAAATTATAACGGAACCGACAACCCGAATGACGCAACCTGGACACAGTTGACAGGCTTTACCCGTTCAACCGGCAGCGCCTGGACCTTTGTTAATACCAGTCAGATAAGTCTTGCTGCATTTGAGGGTTCCAATATCCGCATCGCATTCAAATACATTAGCACAACTGCCAAAGCCGGCACCTGGGAAATAAGTCGGGTAGTTGTAAGTTCTAACTGATTAAATATTTTCTGAACAAAGATAAAAGGCTGTCCCATATGACAGCCTTTTGCTTTTGTTAATTAGAAAAATTTTTTTCGATTCCCCTGTTAAACGGCCAAAACCATTTCTTCCAGTGGCAGCAATGCCTGAATGGCACTTGATACAGAATCAACATCTTTGAACGAAAGACTGAGCTTATCATTTACCTCTTTCATTCGGCAGGTTTTGTGGTAAATCTGAATAAACTGCAGCACTACCGAAAAAATATTGCTCTGATAAAACGGCGATTCTTTATTGGTGATAAAGGTTGCAGACATAATTCCATTGCGGAGACTGATTTTTTCGAATCCGAGTTTTCGTGCCATTCTGCGAAGTCGGATGGTGTTAAGCAGTTCCTGGGTTTGCAGGGGGAATGCCCCAAAACGGTCGATCAGTTTTTCCTGGAATTTCAGCAAATCTTCTTCAGCTTCAAGGCCGTCGAGTTCTTTGTAGAGGCTCAGCCTTTCGGTGATATTGGTGATATAACTGTCGGGGAGCATAATTTCGAGATCGGTCTCGATAAGGCACTCTTTTACATAATCTTTCTGAACAGTTTCTGAATCTTCGTAAAGCCCCTTGAAATCCGATTCTTTTAGTTCAATAATGGCTTCGTCAAGAATTCGCTGATACATTTCAAATCCAATTTCAGAGATAAATCCACTTTGCTCAGCACCAAGAATATTACCGGCACCCCGGATATCAAGGTCACGCATAGCAATATTAAATCCGCTGCCCAGCTGAGAAAACTCTTCAATGGCTTTCAGTCTCTTCCGGGCTTCATCGGTAAGTATCGAAAAAGGAGGTGCCAGTAAGTAGCAAAATGCTTTTTTATTGGCACGCCCCACTCTGCCCCGGAGTTGGTGAAGATCGCTCAACCCGAAATTTTGTGCTTCGTTGATGAGAATTGTATTTACATTCGGAATGTCTAGCCCCGATTCGATAATGGTGGTTGCAATCAGCACATCGTAATAACCTTCAACAAAATCGAGCATGATTTTTTCGAGTTTATGTCCTTCGAGTTGTCCGTGACCAATGGCAATTTTTGCATCTGGTACCAATCGTTGCACCAAACCGGCAACTTCCATAATGTTGTTTACACGATTGTGTACAAAAAATACCTGTCCGCCACGCGATAGCTCGAAGTGAATGGCATCTCGAATGGTCTCTTCGCCAAAAACATGCAATTCGGTTTGCACCGGATATCGGTTTGGCGGTGGTGTATTGATTACGCTAAGGTCGCGGGCACCCATAAGCGAAAACTGCAGGGTTCGGGGAATGGGCGTGGCAGTAAGCGTGAGTGTATCCACGTTCACTTTCATTTTCTTGAGTTTCTCTTTGGTTGCTACCCCGAATTTCTGCTCTTCGTCAATAATCATTAGCCCCAAATCTTTAAACTTCACATCCCGGCTAACAATCCGGTGTGTTCCTATGAGAATATCTATTTTCCCTTCGGCCAGTTCTTTCAGCGTTTGGTTCTGTTCTTTAGCACTTTTAAAACGGTTAATATATTCAACCCTGCAAGGAAATTCTTTAAGTCTTTCTCCAAAGGTTTTATAATGCTGAAGTGCAAGAATGGTAGTCGGAACCAGCACAGCTACCTGTTTATCGTCAGCTACAGCCTTAAAAGCTGAACGAATTGCAATTTCAGTTTTTCCAAAACCTACATCACCACAAATCAGGCGGTCCATGGGATACGATTTCTCCATATCGCGCTTAACATCTGCTGTGGATTTAATCTGATCGGGGGTGTCCTCATAAATGAATGATGCTTCCAACTCATGCTGCATGTAAGTATCCGGATTGAAAGAGAAACCATCGGCAGCTTTGCGTTCAGCATAGAGTTTAATCAGGTCTTTGGCAATGTCTTTGACCCTTTGTTTGGTCTTGCTTTTCAGCCTGTTCCAGGCGTTGGAGCCCAGCCGGTTAAGTGATGGAACCGTTCCTTCCTTGCCCACATATTTTGAAATCCTGTGAAGGGAGTGAATGCTGATATAAAGGATGTCGCTGTTCTGATAAATCAGCCTGATGGCTTCCTGTTGCCGGCCGTTGTTCTCTATCTTTTCCAGGCCATCAAACCTTCCAATGCCGTGATCAATGTGCGTTACATAATCTCCCGGTTGAAGGTCATAAATCTCTTTCAGAGTGATGGCTTGCTTACCGGCAAACCCATCACGGATGCGGTATTTATGATATCGTTCAAAAATCTGATGGTCGGTATAGCATGCTATTTTAGATTTCTTATCAATAAAACCTTCGTGCAGAGCAAGATCCAGCAAATCGAAGTTCACTATCTCTTCATTAAGGCCTCGATTGGCTTTCAGATCGCTAATAATGGCTTGTATGCGTTCAGCTTGTTTTGGGTTATCAGCAAGGATGAGGTTACTGATTCCTGATGCTGCGTTTTTGTCGAGTTCCTGAAGCAGAAGATCGAAATTTTTGTTGAATGAAGGCTGGGGCTGAATTTGAAAATTAAATGTTTTCCCTTCTTTCATAATGAAGTGACTTCCAAACCCGATCAGCGAATGTGAAAGAACATCGTTTTTAAACCCATCGGCTGAACTAAAAAGTTCTGAGGGTTCAAGGTGTTTGATGTCGGGCGAAAGGGTTGCAAACGTCTTTTCTGCTTTTTCAAACTCATTGCCGATTTTGTCGGTACAAAATGCAAGATCATTGATCCATACAATCGCATTGCGGCCAATATAGTTCAAAAACGATTCGCGTTTTTCATGTAAATTTCTGTCCTGTACATTCGGTGTTATGGTGATGTGATCGAGCCGGTCGATAGAAAGCTGATTGGATGGGTCAAAGGTGCGGATAGATTCAACTTCATCACCAAAAAATTCAATGCGATAGGGGCGATCGTTGGTGAAAGAAAATACATCTACGATACCTCCACGAATTGAAAATTCTCCAGGCTCAACAACAAAATCAACCCTTTCAAAATTGTATTCAGTGAGGAGGTCAATTATAAAATCTATTGAAAGGCTTTCACCCAGACCCAGCCGAAGGGTATTTTTTTTCAGGAACGATTTGCTTACTACTTTTTCGGCCAGGGCCTCGGGATAGGTTACCACAAGACTGCCCCCTTCGCGGGTACCGATACGTTTCATTACTTCGGTGCGAGAAAGTATATTGGTGTTGTCGGTTTTCTCTATTTCGTAAGGCCTGCGGTAAGTTGTGGGAAAAAATAACACCTTCTTTTTATGAAATGGTGTTTCCTGCTCATCCAGCAGGTTTTCAAGATCATTGAAAAAATAAGCTGCCACTTCCTTTTCGGGAAGGACAATCAGATGCACTGGCCCTGAATTGCTAAAAACAGAGGCTGCAATTACTGCCGGAGCAGAACCGGCCAGCCCTTTCAGCTGTAGTCTGAACAATTCTTTAGAGTTGCATAAATCAGATATAGCCGCAACAGCTTCGCTCTTGCGGTAATGATTAGTGAGTTGGGAAGCTTTCAATGCTTGCCTGATTTAATAAACAAGGGGCAAAGATACTATTTTTCAGAAGGAGAAAGATACCGAATTTATTAGCAATTGCCCTTCAATTATTGGGAAACTATAATTTCTTTTTCTTTCCCTTGCCGTATTTTTCCTCGTCTTTCTCGGCCTGTTTTATAAGCGATTTCCAGTCAGTGGGTCCTTCGGTAGCAGTGTCAACGATGGCCTCATAGTCGTTTTTGTTTATTTTCAGCACCTGAATTTTTTTATCCATAAATTCCTCTATTTCAATGAGAACAGGCTTTTCTTCGGTGCTGCAAAACGAAATGGCAATTCCCCGCTTTGTGCCACGCCCAGTCCGGCCTACACGGTGAACGTAATTTTCTGCCTTTTCGGGCAAGTCGTAATTGATAACATATTCAACACTTGGAATGTCGATCCCCCTTGCACTTACATCGGTGGCAATCAGTATCATAAACTTTCCATCCCTGAAATCATTGAGGGTTTGAAAACGGAGTTTCTGATCCACATCACCATGCATGGTTCGGCTTTGAATGCCTACTCTTTCAAGTGCAGCTTTAACCCTTTCGGCCCTGACTTTTGTGCGGACAAATACCAGTATCTTAATGTCGGGATGATCGGTTATCATTTTCTCGAGAAAAAAACGTTTGTCGTCCATTTCAATAAAGGCAACGCTGTGGTCAACATTTTTCGAAACCGGATCTTTGGGCGAAACCTGGATGCGAATCGCATTCTTAACCAACGAATAGGCCAGTTTTTTTATTTCGGCATTTATGGTTGCTGAAAAAAACAGCGTTTGTCTTTTTTCAGGAAGTTTTTTTACCAGAAATCTGATGTCGTTGATAAATCCAAGGTCAAGCATATGATCGGCTTCATCTAGTACCAGAATCTGTAAGGAGTTGATATTAATAAAACCCTGACTTATAAGGTCGAACATTCTTCCGGGAGTAGCTACCAGAATATCGGCCCCTTGTTCAAGCCTTTCAATTTGAGGATCCTGTTCAACGCCTCCATGAACGCATACTGTTTTTATTCCACTTCCTTTTCCAAGGGTGTTAAAAACCGAAGTAATCTGTATAGCCAATTCTCGGGTAGGAGCCATCACCATACATCGGATTCCCTCTTTTTGCCTTCTGTGTCTCAACAGAAGGTTAAGCACAGGAATTACAAAAGCTGCCGTTTTTCCTGTTCCGGTTTGTGCAATGGCCAGCACATCCTCGCCCCGTAAAACCGGTGGGATGGCTTTAAACTGGATATCGGTAGGACGGATAAAACCAGCAAGGGTCAGATTTTTTTTAATGACGGGTTCGAAGTCAGCGTCTGCAAATTTCATGTTGTAAGCTCAGATCAGTTAAGTTGTCGTAATAAACATCAGGCAGGAATATGACTTAATCCGACAGACATAAGACCTGTAATCAGGATTTCCTGCTTATGTAGTTGCCTGTCAGGACAATGCCATTTATGGGTGAATTGAAAACTTATCCCAGTCAAGACCTACTGCAAATCTGTCACGAAAAGAAGCAAGGTTTGCATAATCAAGAACAACAGTATCGGTAAATGGTTCGTTAGTAGGACCACACATAAGCGATCTGCCTTTGAAATCAAGCACCAGGGAGTTTCCATTGTGAGGAATTCCTTTGCCATCTTCACCAATTCGGTTTACTCCAATACAAAATGCCTGATTTTCAATCGCCCTGGCAATAAGCAATGATTTCCATACATAGCCCCGGCTGGCCGGCCAATTGGCAACATAAATCAACAGGTCGTATTCGTATTTCTCTTTGATCATCCGGTTTTTGCTCCAGACCGGAAAACGAAGGTCATAGCAGATCAAAGGACGAATTTTCCAGCCGTTCAGTTCAACCAACAGAGGCTGCTTTCCTGAATTGAAAAGCAGGTGTTCATTGCCCATTCTGAACAGGTGCCTTTTGTCGCTACTTACGAAACTTCCATCAGGGTTCATCCATATCAGCCTGTTGTAATATGCCCCGTCTTCTTCAATGGCAACGCTACCGGTGATTACACTGCCATATCTGGTGGCATTTTCGGCCATCCACTGCATGGTTTCGCCATTCATAGGTTCGGCAATTTCTGCAGGATCCATAACAAAGGCAGTAGAAAACATTTCAGGCAAAATAATCAGATCGGGTGTGGCATTAAGATTTTCAAGTTCCTGGCTGAAGTAAGCCAGATTTGTTTTTTTATCAGCCCAGGCCAGTGGTGCCTGAATAATGCTGATGCGCAATTCTTCATTCGGTTTCATAACAAATTGATTTTGACGAATGCAACCTGAAATGTTGTTTGGATTTATATTTTACAAAGAATTTCAGCTGCTTTTTCAATGGTTTCAGTAGTTTTTGCAAAACAGAATCTAAGTACCTTGTTATCTTCCTGATTATGGTAAAAGGGAGAAACCGGAATTGAGGCAATTTTAAATTCTCGGACAAGTCTTTCAGCAAAATCAACTTCTTTTTCATCACTGATTTTACTATAATCAAGCAATTGAAAATAAGTTCCTGATGAAGGAGAGACCTTAAATCTTGAGCCTTTGAGCAGATTGAGGAATTTATCACGTTTCTCCTGATAAAAATTGCCCAGATGAATGTAATTCTCCCTGTTTTTGAGGAATTCGGCCAGGGCGAGTTGAATGGGTGTATTGACGGCAAAAACGACAAACTGGTGCACTTTGCGAAATTCGGCACTCAGTTTCTCAGGAGCCAGCACAAAGCCGCATTTCCAGCCGGTTGCATGAAAAGTCTTGCCGAATGACCCTGTAATCAGGCTTTTGGATGCAAGTGCAGGATACTTACAGATACTCTCGTGAGTGAGTCCATCAAAGATTAGGTGCTCGTAAACTTCATCACTGAGCAGAAGTATATCCCTGCTTCTAAGCAGAATTTCAAGCTTTTTCAGGTCTTTGGCTTTGATGATAGTTCCGGTAGGGTTATGGGGTGAGTTGATGATGATCATCCTTGTGCGGCCGCTGATTAGGGAGGGAAATGTATCCCAGTTGATTGAATAATCTGGTGCCTCTAGCCTTGCATACTTAACCATGCCTCCCTGAAGCATTACAGCGGGAGCATAGCTATCATAGGCGGGTTCCAATATGATTACCTCATCGCCCGGACGGATAAAGGCAGCAATTATACTGAATATACCCTGAGTTGCCCCAGCGGTTATGGTTATTTCAGTATCGGGATGATATTGAACTCCATACTTTTTTTCAAACATTTCAGAAATTCCCTCCCTCAGCGATAATACGCCGGGCATGGGAGCATACTGATTGTGCCCTTTCTTCATAAAGCTGTTGACCAGCTTAATGAGATCTTCCGAAACAGGAAAATCGGGGAAACCCTGTGAGAGATTGAGCGCATTGTGTTCTTTTGCCAATGACGACATTACAGCAAAAATACTGGTTCCTGTAAATGGGAGCTTTGATGCAAGCGTACCGGTAAACTTTTCCATAATCCGGAGTTTGATAGTACGCAAACCTACATGAATTTATCTTCATTCACAAGCATCAGCGTAAATTTTCATAAAGGGAGCGGAGATGATATAAACAGAAATTGAATGGAAAACATGTCGTAAACCAATGAATTTCTCAGTCTCTGCCATCAATAAGCATAAGTTATCACAACCTGTGCCCAGCGTTTATTATCTTTGCCTTAACTTATTTTTCCGGATGCATCTCAGGCCAGAATTTTTAATCATAACAAAATGACGACAAGCTTTAAAAAACTTTTTTTACTCGATGCCATGGCATTGATCTACAGGGCTTATTATGCCCTGAACAGAAATCCACGCATCACTTCCAAAGGCCTGAATACTTCTGCAATCCTTGGTTTTGCCAATTCATTGTATGATATTATCAAAAATGAAAAGCCTACTCATATCGGAGTAGCTTTCGATACACATGCCCCTACGGTCAGGCACGATGATTTTGCTGCCTATAAGGCCAACCGTGAATCTATGCCCGAAGATATTTCAACGGCAATTCCTTATATCATGCAACTCATCAATGGGTTTAATATTCCTATTCTTTTTGTTGATGGATATGAAGCCGATGATGTTATAGGAACTCTGGCCAAACAAGCCGGTGAAAAAGGTTTTCAGGTTTACATGATGACTCCCGATAAAGATTTCGGACAACTTGTGAATGAGAATGTTCTGCAGTACAAACCCGGAAAGCCTGGTGAAAAACCTGTGATTATGGGTGTAAAGGAGGTTTGTGAAAAATTCGGCGTTATCCGTCCCGACCAGGTTATTGATATGCTTGGACTTTGGGGAGATGCAGCAGACAATATTCCGGGAATTCCCGGAGTAGGAGAGGTGACAGCCCGAAAACTGATAAAGGATTTTGATACTGTTGAGAATTTGATTGCCAATGCCGATAAGATTGAGAAAATTTCGTTGCGCGAAAAAGTTAAGCAATATGCCCAACAGGCAATGATGTCGAAGCAACTTGCAACTATAATTCTGGATGTGCCTATTGCTTTTGATGAGGAGGCACTAAAGCTTACCCAGCCTGATTTGCAGGCGTTAAAAGTTCTTTTTCAAGAGCTGGAGTTCAATACTTTCGGGAAAAGAATTTTCACAGACCTTGAGAAAGAAAAACTTGCTTCAAATACAAATCAAAACGATCTTTTTGCATCGGTCGGAGAACCCCTCGAAAGCACCTCTGCTCTCAAAAATATTGAACAGGTTCCTCACAAATATTATCTGGCAGATACACGCGAAAAAAGAAAGCAACTGATTGAACATTTTTCAAAATCAGAGATGTTCTGCTTCGATACCGAAACCACTGGCCTCGATGCCAACAATGTGGAACTGGTTGGAATGTCGTTTGCCACAGAACCGGGCGAAGCCTGGTTTGTGCCGGTCCCCGGGTCATATGCTACTGCACTTGAAATTGTGAAAGAATTTTCGGAATTATTTGCAAATGAGAGCATTGGGAAAACCGGCCAAAACCTTAAATATGATATTTCGGTATTAAAGTGGTATGAAATCAACGTCAACGGGCCCCTGTTCGACACCATGATAGCCCACTACCTTATTGAGCCTGATATGAGGCACAATATGGACTTTTTATCAAAAACCTATCTGAACTATGAACCTGTTTCCATTGAATCTCTGATAGGGAAAAAGGGCAAAAATCAGTTGAACATGAGGGATGTAAATCCGGAAACACTAAAAGAATATGCCTGTGAAGATGCTGATGTTACACTTCAGTTGAGAAATGTGTTTGAGCCAAAACTCTCAGAAACCAGTACCCGTAAATTATTTGATGAAATAGAAATGCCTCTGGTTAAAGTACTGGCCGCAATGGAAGCCGAGGGTGTGAAAATTGATGGTGAAAACCTTAATCAGTTTTCTAACCAATTGGAGGGTGAGATTGCAGAAATTGAAAGGGAAATATACAGGCTTTCAGGCGAAAAATTCAACATTGCCTCTCCCAAACAATTGGGTGAAGTGCTTTTCGATAAATTGCACCTATCTGATAATCCCAAGCAAACCAAAACCAAACAGCATTCAACCGGAGAAGAGATTTTGCAGAAACTCATCAACAAACATCCGGTTGTTCAGCAAATTCTCGATTACCGTGGGCTTACGAAACTTAAATCAACTTACGTTGATACGCTCCCGCTTTTGGTTAATCCCAG
This sequence comes from Lentimicrobium sp., assembly GCA_019429275.1. Classification (GTDB taxonomy): domain Bacteria; phylum Bacteroidota; class Bacteroidia; order Bacteroidales; family Lentimicrobiaceae; genus Lentimicrobium. Next base: position 79,808 of record JAHYJC010000012.1, read on the forward strand.
AACGGGTCGCATCCACACATCATATAATCAGGCAGTAGCCTCAACCGGAAGGCTAAGCTCAAATAACCCGAATTTGCAGAATATTCCCATTCGCACTGAACGTGGTCGCGAGATAAGAAAAGCATTTGTCCCCAGAAATGAAAAGTACATCCTGCTTTCTGCCGACTATTCGCAAATTGAACTCCGGCTGATCGCTCACATTAGTGGTGATACTGCCATGCAGGATGCCTTCAGGAATGGCCTGGACATTCACACTGCCACTGCTTCCAGAATTTTTGATGTTGAAATCAGTCAGGTTACCAAAGAAATGAGGCGCAACGCCAAAACAGTAAATTTTGGGATTATTTATGGAATCTCTGCCTTTGGTTTGTCGGAGAGGTTGAACATTCCACGAAAAGAAGCCGCAGTAATCATCAGCCAGTATTTCGATCGTTTTCCGGGGGTGAAAAAATATATGGAAAATACCATTGTTTTTGCCCGTGAAAACGGTTACGTGGAAACCATTATGAAGCGGCGAAGGTACCTGCGCGACATCAATTCGGCCAATGCAATTGTACGTGGCTTTTCCGAACGTAATGCCATCAATGCACCCATTCAGGGCTCATCGGCCGATATGATAAAAATCGCCATGATAAATATACAGCGCGAATTTGAAAGACTTGATCTGCGTTCGCGCATGATAATGCAGGTACACGATGAGTTGGTTTTTGATGTGTATCAAACCGAGGTTGAAACGGTGAAGCCAATCGTTGAAAATCTGATGAAAACAGCCATTGAACTCTGCATTCCTGTGGAAGTGGAAATGAGTACCGGAAGTAACTGGCTTGAAGCACATTGATTTTGACAAGGTGACGCGGGGAAGTGGGGACATGGAGACCTCACGGAGGTTGAGCGATACTTGTGTTTGTTTTTAATTGTTGTCAAATATTTTTCCTCTCATGAAAAACATCCTGATTCTGATAATAACTCTGAACTCAGGCCTGGTTTTTGCCCAGCAGCCGGTCACCTGTGTCAATCCTTTTATCGGGACCGATCACATGGGCCATACTTATCCGGGTGCAACGGTTCCCTTCGGCATGGTGCAGTTGAGTCCTGATACCGACACAGTGCAGTATTCCATAGGTTCAGGATATAACAAAGATATTTATGCTTATTGTGCCGGCTATCAGTATAATGATAATACCATCTGTGGCTTCAGTCACACTCACTTTTCTGGAACCGGGCACAGCGACCTGGGAGATTTTTTATTGATACCGACCACCGGTAAACTGAGGCTGAATCCCGGCACTCGAGATAATCCTGATTCGGGTTATCGCAGCCGTTTTTCTCATGATCGCGAATCGGCATCACCGGGATATTATTCAGTAATGCTTGATGATTATAATATCCTGGCCGAAATGACAGCTTCTGAAAGGGTCGGTTTTCATAGATATACTTATCAAAATGCAGGCGAAACCAACCTGATTCTCGATATGACTTCGGGCATATATAATTATCCCGGCAAAAATACATGGCAATTTATCAGGGTTGAAAATGATACACTGGTAACCGGATTCAGGCAAACAAGAGGCTGGGCCCGCAGCCGAACCATCTACTTTGCCATGGTGCTGTCGAGACCAATGAGCAGCTATGGGAATAAAAATGACGAAGATATTATTTATCGTGGATTTTACAGAAAATTCAATGAAAACGAGGAATTCCCCGAAATGGCCGGAAAAAATATTAAGGCATGGTTTCGTTTCGATATGCAAAAAGGAGAGCAGTTGAAAATTAAGTTTGCGCTTTCATCTGTAAACACCGAAGGGGCATTAAAAAATCTTAAAGCTGAAATTCCCCATTTCAATTTCGATCTTATCCGCAAGGAAGCCTCTGATAGCTGGTCCCGAGAATTGGGTAGAATACAGGTGAGCGGAACCGAAGAAATAAAGCAAAATTTCTATACCAGCCTCTACCATGCTTTTCTTTCGCCTACTATCTATATGGATGTTGATGGCCGTTACCGTGGTCTGGATCAGAACATTCATCAGGCTGAAGGATTTACAAATTACACTACCTTTTCACTTTGGGACACTTACAGGGCTTTGCATCCATTACTGACACTCGTCCAGCAAAAGCGGACTTCGGATATGGTCAACTCCATGCTGGCCCACCGCGGGCAGAGTGTGCATGGAATTCTTCCGGTCTGGTCGCACCATGCCAACGAAAACTGGTGTATGATCGGTTACCATGCAGTTCCGGTTATAGCTGATGCTTACCTGAAAGGAATCAAAGGTTTTGATCCTTTTAAAGCCCTCGAAGCCATGGATGCAAGTGCAACCTATGCAAAATATGATGGCATTGGCGATTATATAAAATTTGGATATGCTCCGGCCGACCTGACAGGAAATTCAGCATCCAAAACACTGGAATATGCTTACGACGATTGGTGCATTGCGCGAATGGCTGAAAAACTTGGACAAAGGGGACTGGCTGGAATTTACGATCGACGTTCGCGCTCGTTTGAGAACATTTACGACAAATCCACTGGATTTATGAGACCCCGGTTGTCGGATGGATCATGGCAGGAAAATTTTGACCCGCTCAAAACTGAAGGCCAGGGATTTATTGAAGGGAATGCCTGGAATTATTCGCTTTATGTACCCCACGATCCGGCAAAACTGATTGAATGGGCCGGTGGCAACGAAAAATTTATTGCACATCTTGACACTTTGTTTACCATGCAACTCGACGAACACCACATTGCAGAATCAGAGGACATAGATAAGCGAGGCATTATTGGCAACTATGTGCATGGAAATGAGCCCAGCCACCACGTTCCGTACCTTTATAGTTATGCTGGAGCCCCCTGGAAAACGCAGAAGCGTGTCCACCAGATTATGGATAACCTTTACCAACCCGAGCCCGGCGGTTTGCCCGGAAACGACGATTGTGGGCAGATGTCGGCATGGTATATTTTCAGCGCACTTGGTTTTTATCCGGTTTGTCCCGGAAGTAATGAATATGTGCTGGGAAGTCCTTCCGTTTCTGAAGCGAAACTGAACCTTGAAAACGGGAAAACCTTTACCATAAAGGCTCCCGGACTGAGCAAAAAGAATATTTATGTGAAACGCATTCTTCTAAATGGAGCACCATATAACAAACTCTTTATCAGGCATGAAGATATTATGGCCGGAGGTGAAATGGTGTTTAAAATGAGTTCCAGGCCATCGAAATCTAAAACTTATACTGAACATCTTCCGGGAATAAATTGATTCACAATTTGTTTGCAAAAAAGAGAGATTTTTTTAAACAAGCCCGGAGAGTATGAATTGACGCTGTGGGCTTACATTTGAATCATTGTGTTTTTTTTTGAACAGTTACATTCTTTAACATAAAATGAAACATCTGCCTTCACGGATTGTTATAAATATTACAAGGTATCGGGCAATGCATGATGGAGTATAAAACAGGGAATTCTGTTGGTTTCAGATTCAGGCTTACATCGAAAATTGTTATCTTTGCCCACTATCTTAATTTAAATCAATTAAGTACTCAAATAAGACAAAAAGGGAAATGGAAAAGGACCCTAACAATATACTTGACGAAGTAACACAGGGTGAATACAAGTACGGTTTTTATACTGATATTGAAATGGATACAGCCCCTATGGGCTTATCTGAGGATACCGTCCGATTTATTTCAGCAAAAAAAAATGAACCTGAATGGCTTTTGCAATACAGATTAGATGCTTATAGAAAATGGCTGGTAATGACTGAACCTACCTGGGCGCACATTCACCATGCACCCATCAATTATCAGGATATATTTTACTATGCAGCGCCAAAAAGGAAAAAGGAGCTTACAAATCTCGACGAAGTGGATCCTGAGCTTATCGAAACTTTCAATAAACTCGGCATTTCACTCGAAGAACAGAAACGCCTGACAGGAGTTGCGGTTGATGCTGTTATTGACTCAGTATCTGTCAAAACTACATTTACTGAAACTCTTGAAAAACAGGGGATAATCTTTTGCTCATTTAGTGAAGCAGTGCAAAAAGTACCCGAACTGGTCAAACAGTATCTGGGAACCGTTGTACCTTCGGATGACAATTATTTTGCTGCCTTGAATTCAGCGGTATTCAGCGATGGTTCATTCTGCTACATCCCCAAAGGAGTGCGCTGCCCCATTGAACTTTCCACCTACTTCCGAATCAATGCAGCCAATACAGGCCAGTTTGAACGTACACTTATCATTGGTGACGAGGGTAGTTATGTCAGCTATATGGAAGGTTGCACAGCACCCATGCGCGATGAAAACCAGCTTCATGCTGCAATTGTGGAAATTATTGCCTTAAAAGATGCCCAGGTTAAGTATTCTACAGTTCAGAACTGGTATCCAGGAAATAAAAAGGGAGAAGGTGGCATTTATAATTTTGTCACAAAGCGGGGCATCTGCAAAGGGAATAATTCAAAAATATCATGGACCCAGGTTGAAACCGGATCGGCAATTACATGGAAATATCCGAGCGTTGTGCTGATGGGCGACAATTCAGTCGGGGAGTTTTATTCGGTTGCGGTCACCAACAATTTTCAGCAGGCTGACACAGGTAGCAAAATGATACATCTGGGAAAAAACACCAAAAGTACCATCATCTCAAAAGGTATTTCGGCTGGCCAGAGCAGCAACAGTTACCGTGGACTGGTTAAAATGACAAAAAGGGCTGAAAATTCAAGGAATTTTTCACAATGCGATTCACTTTTACTTGGTGACAGGTGCGGGGCTCATACATTTCCATACATAAAAACAGAAAACAAAACTTCCATAGTAGAGCACGAGGCAACTACCTCAAAAATATCTGATGATCAGTTGTTTTATTGCAACCAGAGAGGCATCAGCACCGAAAGCGCCATAGGCCTGATAGTAAATGGTTATGCCCGTGAAGTGCTGAAACAATTGCCAATGGAATTTGCCGTGGAAGCTCAGAAATTGCTTTCCATCAGTCTGGAAGGTAGTGTGGGATAAAAAAGTCAAAAGACACAACAAAACTATTCAACCTTGGACATTAAAAATTAAAAATTGGATATTGAAAATTTCTTTTTCCTTTTCATGTTTCATAATAAGCTACAAATAACTAAACAAAGATATGCTCAGCATTAAAAATTTAAGGGTTTCAATCAGTGGAAAGGAAATCCTCAGGGGAATAAATCTCGAAGTAAAGCCCGGCGAAGTACATGCCATTATGGGTCCAAACGGAACCGGTAAAAGTACTTTGGCATCTGTAATATCGGGCCGCGATATTTATGATATTACTGAAGGTGAAATCATATTCAAAGGCAAAAATCTTCTAGAAATGTCCATTGAAGACAGAGCAAGCGAGGGTATTTTTCTTGGATTTCAATATCCTGTGGAGATACCCGGAGTGAGTATCACCAATTTTATGCGAACCGCCATCAATGAGCAGCGCAAATATCATGGATTGGATCCAATGCCGGCCAGTGAATTTCTTGCAAAAATGGAAGAGAAAAAACAGATGCTCGAAATTCAGGCCAAACTGGCCAATCGATCTGTAAATGAAGGATTTTCGGGTGGCGAAAAGAAGAAAAATGAAATTTTCCAGATGGCCATGCTTGATCCCGATCTTGCCATTCTCGATGAAACTGATTCGGGACTTGACATTGATGCGCTTAAAATTGTAGCCAACGGAGTGAATAAACTTCGCAAACCTGATAATTCTTTTTTGGTAATTACTCACTATCAGCGGCTACTTGACTATATTGTTCCGGACATTGTGCATGTGCTGTTCGACGGTCGCATTGTTCGTTCAGGCGGCAAAGAACTGGCTGTAGAACTTGAGGAAAAAGGCTATGAATGGATTAAAGCCGAAATGGATTGATGGAAATGAAAGGAATCATTATGGATGGAATTTCAACCAGTTTTAACATCAAGGACACACTCTTAAAACTTTTCGATGATAATATCGGAAGTTTAAGTGAAAAAGATACTCCTGAAATTGCAGAGATGCGTCGGAAAGCGATAGCAGTGTTTGCCAGACAAGGGTTTCCGCATACAAAGCTCGAAAAATGGCGCAATACTGACCTGAGCAAGGTGCTCAACCATGATTTTTCATTTCCCATGGAGCCCCAGACCCAGGATGTAAATTTCGAAGAAATTTTCAGGTGCGATGTGCCCGGGTTTGATACTCACATGATATCGCAGCTCAACGGCTGTTTCATCGACAGGGGGAAAACCTTATTGCAGGCCAATACTGGTGTAATTGCCTGCAGTATGGCCGAAGCTTTTATCAGGCATAAAGATCACATCATAAACCATTTTGGGAAATATGCCTCTATTTCAGATAATGGACTGACTGCGCTCAATACAGCTTTTGCACGTGATGGAGTTTTTATATATGTCCCTGATAATACAGAAGTTGAAGAAATTATACAAGTAGTCAATCTTATTCATTCTGAAGGTGATATTTTTGTTCAGCCCCGAAACCTCGTAATCCTCGGCCGCAACAGCAGCCTTAAGCTAGTGCAGTGCGACGATTCTGTAGATGATAATACAGGATTTATTAACTCAGTTACCGAAGTAGTTCTTTCAGAGGGATCAAGACTTGATCATTATAAACTTCAGAATAAAAATAACCGTTCGGCCCTAATCAACAACATATATTTTCATCTGGAAGCAGGAGCCAATCTTTCAACCAACGCCATCAGCCTGAATGGAGGTTTAATCAGAAATGAGGCCAATGTGAAGTTAAATGGCAGAGGAGCACATGCAGACATTCTGGGTGTTTACCTCATGGATAGGAATCAGCACATTGATAATCAGGTTTTTGTGGATCATGCACAACCTGATTGTACCAGCAATGAACTATTTAAAGGAATCCTAGACGATCAGGCCAGCGGAGTTTTCAACGGACATATTCTGGTTCGTCAGGATGCGCAGCGTACCAATGCTTATCAAAATAATAAAAACATTTTGATTTCCGATAAGGCGGTTATCGATACCCGGCCTTTTCTTGAAATTTATGCCGATGATGTTAAGTGCAGCCATGGTGCCACGGTTGGCCAGCTCGACAGTGAAGCCATGTTTTATCTGAGATCAAGAGGCATAAGTATGGAGAATGCAAGGATGCTGCTGATGTATGCATTTGCTGCTGAAATTGTAAACCGGATTTCTATTCCAAGGCTTAAGCAGAGGATTGATGATCTGGTAAAAAAACGCCTGAGAGGAGAACTTTCAATTTGTGAACAATGCGTTTTGCATTGCAGCACTAAAGAACAGAAAGTTGTATTTGATATAGATATGAGCAAAGTCTGAATTTTAGGTTAAATTTACCGTACTTCCACAGGTTCCTGATTTTCGCTAAACCTGTGTTAATTCACCTGAATCAATCTGCATATGAATTCTATTCCGGGAAACCCAGATCTGTCATTTGACCTTGAAAAAATCAGGGCGGACTTCCCCATTCTGAGCCGTAAAGTTCATAATAAGCCTCTGGTTTATTTTGATAATGCAGCAACAACTCAAAAACCCCAGGTAGTAATTGATACATTAGTGGAATACTATTCCGGCATGAATTCGAATGTTCACCGGGGTGTTCACTACCTGAGTGTTGAGGCAACCTCAGCTTTTGAGGGAGCCAGGGAAAAGGTCAGAGCTTTTGTGAATGCTTCTTCTACTGAGGAAATTATCTTTACACGTGGGTGCACAGAAGCAATCAATCTCATCGCAAATTCGTGGGGAGGAGATAATATAAACAGCGGAGATGAGATTCTTATCTCAGCCATTGAGCACCATTCCAATTTAGTTCCATGGCAAATGCTGTGCGAAGTAAGGCACGCAAAGCTTATTGTTTGCCCTGTGCTTGCCGATGGCTCCATTGATTTGGAAGTGCTGGCTGGTTTAATGTCATCAAAAACCCGTCTACTGGCAATTACACACATTTCGAATACCCTGGGAACAATCAATCCGGTTAAAGAAATTACAAAGCTGGCTCACGAAAAGGGTATTGTAGTGTTGATTGATGGAGCTCAGGCTATGTCGCATTTAAAAGTCAATGTCAGAGATATAGGATGTGATTTCTATACATTTTCGGCTCACAAAGTTTATGGCCCGATGGGTATTGGCGGACTTTACGGCAAAAAAGATATATTGACAGCGATGCGGCCATATCAGGGTGGTGGTGAAATGATAAAAAATGTTACTTTTGAAAAAACCACATTCAATGATTTGCCCTACAAATTTGAAGCAGGAACCCCCAATGTATCCGGAGCGCTCGGCTTTGGGGCTGCTTTGGATTACATAAGCAGGATTGGCCTCGATAGAATTTCAGCATGGGAAAACGAGTTGCTGAGATATGCAACTGAAAGGTTTTCAGCAGATCCACTTATAAAAATTATTGGCAATGCTCCCCAAAAATCCAGTCTGATATCATTTTTAATTGGCAATATACACCCTTATGATGCCGGGACCATTATAGATCAGTTTGGAATTGCTGTCCGAACAGGCACTCATTGCACACAACCTTTGATGAACAGCCTTGGCATTCCCGGAACCATCAGAGCTTCATTTGCGTTTTACAACACTAAAGAGGAGATCGATCGTTTGATGGAAGCAATTGTAAAAGTGGAAGAGCTTTTTCTTTAATTTCGCATTGAAAATTAAAAAAAATGAAAATAGAAGAAAGTACAAACACCATCATCAGTGAATTTGAAATTTTCGATGACTGGATGGATAAATATAATTACCTGATTGAATTAGGGAAATCCCTGCCGTTGATTGACGAAAAATTCAAAATTGAAAGCAATCTGATTCAGGGTTGTCAGTCAAGGGTTTGGCTCCACGCTGAGTTCGACGGAACTAATGTCCATTTTACAGCCGACAGTGATGCGGTTATCACTAAGGGAATAGCAAACTTATTGATTCGTGCTTTCTCAGATCATACACCTCAGGAGATTCTGGATTCTTCGTCTGATTTTCTTAATGAAATTGGGCTTACCCAACATCTTTCACCTACACGCAGCAATGGTATGTTATCGATGATTAAACAGATAAAAATGTATGCTCTGGCTTTTAAAGCCAAACAGGCTATGGGCTCCTGACCTGGTCAGAGATTTTCAATCTTACCCTTAAATACAATAGTTTCATGATGGATCACGAGAAAACACTTGCATTAGGCAATCACATTATCGAAAAACTAAAGTCAGTTTTTGATCCTGAAATTCCTGTGAATATTTATGATCTTGGCCTGATCTATAACATCAGCATTGACGAAAAATCGGTGGCACACATTACTATGACTCTTACTGCACCCAATTGTCCGGTGGCTGAGTCGTTGCCTCAGGAAATAAAAGAAACTGTGATAAGCATCGAAGGCATTGATGATTGCGAAGTTGAAATTACATTTGATCCGCCCTGGACAAAAGATATGATGAGTGAAGAAGCTATGCTGGATCTGGGCTTTTTGTAAGACAACTCCTGTATATTCATTACTTCTGGTTCAGGATTTATACGGGCTAAAAAAATACGGGAATTTTAATATTCACCGATACGGATTATTTTAAACCGGTGTTCCTTCCAATCGTTCCCTAAGTACATCGGCAATTGTAACAAACTGTTCCACATTCATCTCCTTAAGATAAAGCAGCCCATGGGTTGCCCTAAGCAAAGCCTTGTCGTTTTCATAAAAATAATTTTTTCCAAGAACCAGTTGAATGTTTTTAAGTTGTTTTACCCAGGTTTTCCGGGTTAGTTCACTGAAAGGGCCATCGTGCGCATAGCTTGGAAAAGATGCATTTACCTGGCTCAAATAGCTTTCAGCAAATGATTTCTCGAGCACAGCAAGTGCATTCAGTGAAACAGGAACTATAAGATCAGCCTCAGCTGCATGGAATTTGTACCACACATTCCTATACCCCAGTATCCTGAGTTTTGAAAGGTCGGTTTCGCGGCTCCATTCCTTCACGGCACCTGCAATGGCTTGCAGCACCTTGTAATGCGTGTCTGGGCCACTTCCTTCAGGATCCAGAGCAAGGCTGATAATGGTAGGTCTTATTATCCTGAGTTGATTCAGGATTGGAACCATATCTCGTTCCTTTTCAGGGATTTCGGTAAATATTTCTCCTTTATAGAAGCCCAGCCTCAAGTGGTGAACATTCTTAACCTGAACCCCATAATAGGCCCAAACCAGTTCTTCCTCAAATTCACGAAGCATTCCTTTAAGAATTTGAATTTCCGGAGGATTTATATTGCCATCATAGCTTTCCTTCAGGTTGATCATTGCATTTCTGAGTACCTTGTTCAGTTCGAAGCTGTCATGAATCTTCCAGTTCACCACTGCCGATCTTATGATACGATGGCAGAGCCCCCGGCGTTTTTCATAATCATTATTCTTGGCAACATTATCCAGAAAATGATAAACATCTTTATCCCATTTGAATGCATAGCCTTTTTCAAAGAAATCAGGATAATTGATCATCTGAATGTCACCTTTTTCCAGCATTTTAATGGTGTCTTCCAGTGCACTGATCAGAAAGTGGTTGGTTACCGCGGTAAAGCCTGAAGTCATAATGGCAAAATGCACATCGTTCGATGCCGACCTGAGCTGACGGTTGGTATAGGGCATGATTCCAAGCATAATGTCGTCGTGGTGTGGGCCGGTATGATAAATAACCTGATTTTCGTTGGGCTGCATCCCATTTTCCAATTTGCTTTTTATCGAATTTACCACCGAAGTGACAGTTTGTTCATCCAGATCCGGAATAAGCGAACACCAGGGGTCTGATTTTAGATCATCCATGCTGAGATGATGACCGTATTTGTTGAGTTTCTGACAAAGATCTATCACCGCCCGTTCAGTTTTGCTCTGGGTCCATTCACCGGATTTATAGTAGCGTTCAACAGACTCGCTTAACCTGCAGGCCGCTCCCTCAGTAAGATAAAAACGTGCATTTGGCAGACGCTGCAAAACTGTGGCCGGATAAACAGTATTCATTTCGCTTTCGAGCGAAGCTTTTACAATTTCAGCCTTGGCCTCTCCGGCGGCAAAAATTATGGCTACGGCATCCGGATTGTAGGTAATGGTGCCAAGTCCGATGGTGATTACCAGTCGGTTGCGCGAAATCTCAATACCGCCCAAATCTCCGGCTGCCACAGCCTGTGTTTCAAAGTTGGTTTGTTTGAGCCGGGTAGTTGAATACAGGTCGCTCCCGCGGGTGTTGAAGGCTATGTGTCCGTCAGGGCCTACTCCACCCAAAAAGAAGCCAATGCCACCCTTTTCCCTGATTTTTTCTTCATAACCCGAACACCAGTTGTCGATGCTGAAAATGGAAGCCTTCCTGATTTCTTCAGCGGCCGATTTTGCTTCGCGGTATCGCAGACCAAGATCTATCACTGAGTCCGGAAACACTTCGCTGTAATGTCTGCCTCCTGCAAGCCTGATCTCATCAGAATTGATCAGCAAAGCCTTGTTTACATCCAGTCCGAATCCCTCAATATAAAACCTCATCACATAATTGTGGAACGAGTTGTGCTGAGCCGGTGATATGGGGTAAAACTCGTCAATCTGAACAAACTGTAATCCTCTCAGTTTAGGTTTTTTTACTTCTGAAAGTCCGTATTCTCCAAGCAACTGACGGGTTTCTGTCTTGCTCCAGTTTTCAAGTATGTGGCGGGTGTATTTGATAAAGTACTCAGGTGTTTTTCCGGTTGGCAGGCTGATTATGCCCTCAGGATTCTCCGAAATCCATTCGAGAAATCGCAATGATGTGAGTAATCCTAGTTTTGGGAAATCATGCGTAATAATGTATGGAGTTTTTGTCGTGGTTTTCTCAACTCCTTTTTTCCAATAAAAAGCCGTTTCAACCTTTGAGGTAAATGTTTCTTTCATAAGATAATTTTTTTCTTTCTGGCAGGTAAGTTTTTATGAAAAACCCCGATGTGCTTAATCCTTGTCGTATTATGCATTTATCCTCCTGCTCTCATTCAAAAGGTATTGTTGCAACAGTATTCCATATTTATTCAGGAATTGGCAAATTATCTCTAATTTGCATGAAAATCCACACTACTATGCAAAGTTAATACTCAAATTGGTTTATTGCCATCTTTTGAAAAAATATTATAAAGATGTGTTTTTATGGAAGAGCTTCTTAGATTTGCATAAGGAAATTTTATTCTCATAATCATGAAAGCCATTCAAAAAATGAAAAATAACCTGAATATATGAATCCAACCAACAATTTTATAAAGCTAAAGCTGGCCTTCATTCTGATGATTATGTCTATTCCGGTCTTTTCAGGTGCACAGCAATCCTCAGAAAGTGAATGGGAATCGCTTCGCAGCAGGCCATACCCTGAATGGTTTACCAATGCAAAACTGGGTATTTTTATCCACTGGGGTGTTTACTCTGTGCCCTCATACGGTGGTGCTGAGTCATATGCCGAATGGTATTTGCGCGGACTTCAGGCAGGGGCGCAAAACCGTATTGATTTTATGAAAAAAAATTACGGCGATGATTTTACCTACCGTGATTTTGCCCCTTTATTCAAAGCAGAGCTTTTTGATGCAGACGAATGGGCAGAGATTTTCAGCAAGTCAGGAGCAGGTTATATTGTGCTTGTTTCCAAGCATCACGACGGCTACTGCCTGTGGCCAAGCAAATATGCACCCGGATGGAACAGCGTGGATGTTGGTCCGAAACGCGATATTGTAAAGGAAGTCTCAGAGGCAGTAAGGAAAAAAGGCATCCGTTTCGGCGCTTATTATTCCCTGCCCGAGTGGGGACATCCGCTCCACCGCTGGTATGATGACCCGCATGATTCCATTGCAAAATATGTGGATCAGCATATGATTCCACAGTTTAAGGAAATGGTTTCGGCATATCGACCCGAACTTCTTTTTACGGATGGCGAATGGTTCAATACCGCTGAACAGTGGCATGCCCGCGAACTCATTTCATGGTATTACGATCTTATCGGACCCGATGCCATTGTCAACGATCGTTGGGGAAGTGGCGCTGATATCGGCTTTAAAACACCTGAGTACAGTTCGGGAGGTTTAGATACTGACAGGCCATGGGCAGAGGTGCGCGGACTCGGGCGTTCCTTCGGACTCAACCGCAATGAAAAGCTTTCAGCATATATGACATCAGAAGAACTCATTCACCTCTTTGTCAGAACAGTAGCTTATGGCGGCGGACTGATTATTAATGTGGGGCCTGCTGCCGATGGAAAAATTCCGCTGCTTCAGCAAGAACGCATCGAGGCACTGGGAGAATGGCTTGAAATTAATGGCGAAGCAATTTACGGAGCAAAGCAGTGGAGAAAAAGCGGGGAAAACAAGCCTGTCAGACTTGAACGGACCGATGCTCAGGTCAATTTTAACTGGGTTCGCAATTCTCCGGGTTATCCGGTTATTGAAGATCACTTTACAGCCGAATGGACCGGATTCATCAAACCTGATTTTTCGCAAGAGTTTTCCTTTTCGGCTGCTGCTGACGATGGTATGCGACTTTTTATTGACGGAAAACTTGTTCTCGACCAATGGGAATCCATTGCTGAAGGCAATGATTCGGAAGCCATGCTCGAAGCAAAGGTATCATCTGCAACCGGCAAAGTGAGCATGGAGAAGGGGAAATTCTATTCCATAAAAGTTGAATATCGCGAAGACGTTCAGAATGCATCCATTTCGCTGTCGTGGGAAAGCAAATCTCTTAACAAAGAAGTAATTCCTCAGAAAAATCTGTTTACAAAAACCGGCTTGAATGCAGGAGATGGCTTGAAAGCAGTGTATCAGTCTGAAAAGCAATATATTGCATATACCCGCAACCACAACAACTTATATGCTGTTTGTTTTGAATGGCCGGGTAAAAAACTGTTGTTGCCTGTTCCTCAACCACCGGCAGGATCAAAAATAAGTCTGCTTGGCCGCGAAGAGCCTCTCCCGTGGAAACATCAGAATGGTCTTCTTCAAATTGACCTGAGTGCTGTTTCGTACAACGAAATGCCTGGTCATCATGCCTGGACTTTCAGGATAGAAGGAATTGATTAATGGATTGCACACCAACATTTGGTTCTGTAACACAAACTTATAACCCCAATACCACAAATACCTGTTGAATATGAGAAAAAACACATTTCTTTTCGTACTGTCAATGGCATTTTTTATGCTTTCGGGCTGTGATAGAGCGCCTGAAAATGGAGAGCCGTTATCGTATGTCGATCCCTTTATCGGAACCGGCGGTCATGGCCACACATACCCGGGAGCAACTGTTCCTTTTGGTATGGTGCAACTCAGCCCGCAAACCCGTCTTGATGGCTGGGACGGATGTTCAGGCTACCATTACACCGATAGCATTATCAACGGATTTGCCCACACGGCTCTCAATGGCACCGGCGTGAGTGATTACGGAGATATTCTGTTAATGCCTGTGGTTGGTGAACCAGTATTCAAGAACATTGAATACAGTTCAACCTTCAGCAAAAGCAATGAAAAAGCAGAAGCCGGATATTACAGCGTACTACTTGACAAACCTGATGTTTTTGCCGAACTTACAGCCACCACCCGGGTTGGTTACCACCGTTATACATTCCCTGCTTCCGAAGCGGCAAACCTGATCATCGACCTTCAGCACCGCGATCATGTGCTGGAATCGTGGATTGAATTTGTCAGCGATACCGAAATCCGGGGAATGCGCCGCTCAACCAATTGGGCAAAGGATATGGTCTGGTATTTCCATATGGAGTTTTCAAAACCAATTGCCCGCAAAGGAATTGCAATTAACGACACTTTGCAGGAGTCACTTCTGCGTGCCGATGGCAACAACATCAAGGCTTTTGTCGGTTTTTCAACAGAAGCCGGGGAGCAGATCGAAGTTAAAGTTGCTTTGTCGGCTGTAGATTCTGAAGGCGCTTTAAAAAACCTGAGCGCCGAAATTCCCGGATGGAATTTTGACGAAATCAGGAACCAAAGTCAGGATACATGGAATAAGGAGCTGAGCAAAATCAAGGTTAAAGGTGGAGACAAAGATCAGAACAAGGTTTTTTATTCTGCCATGTACCATGCCTTTCTGCAACCCAATACTTTTATGGATGTTGACCGCAGATACCGTGGAATGGACAGAAATATCCACACAGCAGCGGATTTCACAAACTACACTGTTTTTTCATTGTGGGATACTTACCGCACCTGGCATCCGTTGATGACCATCATTGAACAGGAACGCACCAATGATTTTGTGAAAACCATGCTCAATATGTATGATAAAGGTGGTTTGCTTCCTGTTTGGGAACTTGCCGGAAATGAAACCTGGTGTATGATCGGAAACCATGGCATTTCAGTAATTGCCGATGCATGGATGAAAGGCATCCGCAGTTATGACGGAAATAAAGCCCTCGAAGCCATGGTTCACAGCGCTGCTCAGGATCATTTCGGACTCGATGTTTACAAAAAGTATGGTTATATTCCGGGCGACAAAGAGCATGAATCTATTTCAAAAACACTTGAATATGCTTACGACGACTGGTGTGTTGCCGTAATGGCCAAAGATTTGGGCAGCGAAGAAATTTACCGTGAATACATGCGCAGGGCTCAGTCGTACAAAAATATTTTTGATCCAACCACAGGCTTTATGCGCCCGCGACTGAATGGCAGCTGGCTCACCCCTTTTGATCCAACCACGGTTGACTGGCATTTTACCGAAGCAAATTCGTTTCATTACAGTTACTATGTGCCTCAGGATGTTACCGGTTTTTACGAACTGCATGGCGGCAAAGACAAACTTGCTGCAAAGATTGACGAACTTTTCAACACAGAGGTTGAAGTTGGCGGCCGCGATATGAAAGACATAACCGGACTTATCGGCCAGTATGCACAGGGAAATGAGCCCAGCCATCACATGGCTTACCTCTATAATTTTGTTGAGCAACCCTGGAAAACACAGCAGCGTGTGCGACAGATTATGGATGAATTTTATACCCCTCAACCCGATGGACTTATCGGCAACGAAGACTGCGGACAAATGTCGGCATGGCTGATAATGAGTGCAATGGGTTTCTATCCGGTTACACCGGGACAGCCTGAATACGTCATCGGCACACCCTGGTTTCCTGAAATGGAAATTAACCTTGAGAACGGAAAAGTATTTAAAATTACTGCCAATAAGGTCTCAAAGCAGAATTGTTATGTTCAGTCGGTTACCCTGAACGGGGAAGCATATCCAAAGTCGTACATTCTGCACAGCGACATAATGAATGGCGGGCATCTCGTTTTCGAAATGGGCAGCAAGCCCAACGAAAGCTGGGGTGTAGGTGAAGGAAATGAGCCGGTGACACACATCGGTGAAGAGCTGATTCTGCGGGTTCCTTACCTTGAAGCAAAAGATTCAAGAATTAAAGAGCCAATGCCGGTGACTATCGGCACCATAGTTCCCGATTGTGAAATATACTTCACATTGGATGGTTCAGCTCCTGATCGCAGTTCAGCACGTTATACAGCGCCGGTTATGCTCGACAAAACCACAACGCTGAAAGCCATTGCATGGAAAGATGGCGTGGGTTACAGCAATGCAATTGAAGGGAATTTCACCAAAATTGATATAAGTCGTTCCGTAGAATTAAAGTCAACATACCAGCAAAACTACAGTGCTGGCGGGCCTGAAGCCCTGATTGACGGATTGCGCGGTGCCGGTAACTGGCGCCTTGGTGGCTGGCAGGGATATCAGGGAACTGATTTTGAAGCCATAGTTGATCTGGGAAGTAAAAAACCGGTTCGCAAAGTGGCGGCAGGCTTTATTCAGGATGTGCGTTCCTGGATCTGGATGCCAAAAGAAGTTTCCTTTTTAATTTCTGATGATGGGATAAATTTCAAAGAGATTGCCAACATAAAAAATCAGGTAGCTGCCAACGATTACGAAATGCACGTTACTGATCTTGGTGCGAAAGTGAATGTTTCCGGCAGATATATCAAAGTAAAAGCCTTGAATTTCGGCACCATTCCTGCCTGGCATCTGGGTGCCGGCGGACAAGCCTATATTTTTGTGGATGAGATAATTGTGGAATAAGACATAACTGACCTAACAAGTCTTCTTTCGACTTGTGAGGTCTTCTTAAAAAGGCTTCTTGAATTTGGATTGACCTAACAAGTTTTCTTTCAACTTGTTAGGTCTTCTTTGTGCGTCAGGCATGTATATCAGCTATAGGGTGCAAGTCCCGAACACGCTTCACAGTAAGGAGTGTTAGCCAAGAGCAAGGGTGTCCATCGCGAGATGGAATCTGAAGGAAGCTGGCGGCAAAAGTCTGCACCTACGAACAGAAACTACATACAAGGCGGTCTGCTGCGGGTGATGCTGCAAAACAAGCAAAAGCCCAATTACTGTGCAGAGCATCAGGACGTAAATGTAGAGGTGACATGGACTGAAAGCGGATATACTTACCCTGAGAGATCTGGAGCTAAACGGACGGAGATACTTGCGAGTATCAAAGTAGAAACATATGTTAGAATAAGAAAAACATTATGGTTGCACCAGAAGTCAGCAGAGGTCATAGTAAGCCTGAAACGAGCTCCGAAAAAGAAAAAAAAAACGGAGAAGCCTCACAGAAGGACGAAGGACTGAATGTTAGAAAGGCTAAGGAATTATTTGGATTTATGGCAAAAGCGACAACAGCCGAAACACTTTAGAGAACTGCCCATGTGAAGATAGGCCGGAAGCTTAAAATAGAACATGGGAGGAGTTGAGCCAAGCCACACAACCACTAAGGACAAACGCCAGTAGGAAGTTTTTTTTTTTAAGTAATATGCTTGAAGAAATATTAGACATTCGTAATGTTACAAGAGCCTTAAAGCAGGTTACTGCCAATAAGGGAGCCGGAGGCATAGATGGTATGCAGACCGATGAACTTCGCGAC
>JAHYJC010000104.1 GCA_019429275.1 Lentimicrobium sp.
ACTTTCTTTCCATTGATTTACCAGCGATTGCATCAATGCCGTTCTTTCTGTTCGTGTCATCTTTTTTTGACGCAAAGTTAGGCGACGAAAAACTGGCAGAAAAGATGCTCATGCCCGGACGGTTACGAATTATGTGTACTTTTGAAATTCAAAATAAAATTGTCCGATTTTTAGGGGGCTAAGCCAAAAACAGCACTATATGCCCGCTTGCATTTAGCTTTTGTTATGAGCATTTTAATTCTGCATCTTTGATGTAATTCCATTGGCATCTATTTCTCCAGTATGCTTATAAATTATGAAATTGTATTGATCATATAAAATAAAACTGGGAAATCCTCCAATATCATTGCAATCCGAGCAAATTTCATTAATAAATTTTCTCATTCTGTAATGAGGGTTTCGTTTCTCCCCATATGAAAAAACATCTAAAAGATAGATATTGTAATTTAAATGATATTTATTAATGTATCCCAAATAATTTTTCTTTCTAACCCAATCATCTGGCGAAACCAGAAGTATATCCAATTCATCAATATTACTCAGATCATTTAATATTACTGGTACGCTTTCAGAACTGCTTGGACACCAGTTAGTAAAAAATATTAGAAGTTTATATTTGTTTGAATTACTGTTTAATAGATAGTCTAATTCAGAACTGTTAATTGAATAGATGTCAATTATATTTTCATTCCTAAATTCATTAGTGGTGTCAATTTTACTAATTATAAATTCATTTTGGCGTACACTATTTAAATTTAAATAGTATGGGTCAGTTATCGAGCAAGAGCATAGTAACACCAAAGTAATAATTAAAATTCTCGACATGATAAGATCAATTTAAAAATATCCAGAGTAGCGGTCGAGTGTATGTTACGGGCGGGAATTATTTCAACTTCAGCTTGACCCTCTACCCTACTACCTATAAAAGCAAGTTAATGAATTCATCACAAAGACCCGCCTGGAATATACACTTTATTGTGTGGTGTAATTTATTAATCTGCAATACTTTGTCAAAGCATAAAATTTAATCCAATCGGAACTAGTAAAGGTTTTCAGTTATTAAAATTCTGATTTTGCGGCTGCTTGAGGCTAATGATAACAAAAACTTAGGCATTACCCAGATCTACAAGTATGATATTTTTTTCATCAGGTTGCTCCTTCCCTTTATTTTTTAATAATAAAACGTGGATAATATAATGATTTTTTCTTATATTTTTATTAATCAGTGGCTTATTGCATCTTCCAAAGAGCCTTTTAATTCTTTTTGTCGTATTTCCCTGGAGACAACATCAACGAATCAAGAAACATCAATCCGTGCTCCATAAAACCCACCGGCATGCTATGACCACCTTCATGGTCGTAAAATTCATTAGGAAGTTTCAAATTATCCAGTGTGCTTTTAAACTTTACATTCATTGGATGATACATCACAAAGTCCTGACTGCCACATCCGTAAAAAATACCCACACTATCGGCAGGGGTTAATTGCCCAATTAAGTCGGCAATATTATTCTTCCTTACTTTCGGCATCAAGGTATCAATTGAAAGTCCATTTTCATCATAAGGAAAGTCAACAATTGGTGGATTTATGTATTTCTGTGGACTATTGAAATTAGGCGCCCATGCCCCCGAACCGAGAAAAGTTATCTTTGTCCAAATCCCACCATTTTCATAATCATAAAAATATGGAGGGCCAGGTTGGTTTTCTTTCAGGACATTGGTACGCATAGTTGCCATGAAGATGGAATCAAAGAAGTCTACAGGACCAGCGTGAGCTGCCAGCGCCCTATATTTATCCTTGTGCAGGATTCCATATCTGAATGAGCCATAAGCACCCATTGATTGCCCCATCAAAGACCGCCCATTTCTTTCGGGTATTGTGCGGAAAGAAGAATCCACCCAGGCGATGAGGTCAACGGTCATAAAATCTTCATAATTTCCCCACAATATGGAATTCACATATTGAGAACCATTGAATGGCTCGCAACTATTGTCGGCAATAACCACTATTATTGGGTTAATTTTTCCCGTGCGAACCAATGAATCGAATATTGGCAGCACACCTGAACTACTGGTGTGGTTTTCGCCCCAACCATGCAGGAAATAAACCACCGGATAATGAAGTTCCTGGTTTTTCTCGTAAGCAGGAGGCAAATAAACTCTTACCATCTTTTCCTTATCCAGCGCCGGGCTGTAAAAGGAGGTGTCACTGTAATTGATCTGCCCGTAAAGCATTGTTGCTGTGAGCAGAAGGGCAAAAAAACAGATGATTGTTTTCATAGTATTTTTTTTAATTGGGGAACAATTGAAACTGAAAAATCAACACGCTGCACCACAACAGCGAAACATTCATCAAACCGTAAAGGATTTTCCACCCCGTGGATGAGTGTTTCAGGGCACGGATATACCACACCCATGACAACACAGTTCCGGCAAGTACAAAAAAGGAAAGAAATAATACCGGGTTAGCTCCCTTTATCAGGCCCATTAAAAGCAGAGAGCCATGTTCATTTCCTGTTTTCATAATAAACCAGCCAAGCCCGGCAAGTAAAAGTATGGCAAACAAGGCGGAAAGTCTGGTTATGAGATTCCGGATTCTAAGCTGAGAAACGGCAGGCTTATTCTTTTTCCTGAACAGGTTGATCAATGCTGCAATGACTGAAATCATAAAAGTCAGCATCAATAGTGTGGCGCCCCCTAGCAGGTGCCATTGTTTTTCCGCGAACATTTGCTGTGCAAGGTTGGCAATACGGGGGTTGTAGTACATTTTTGTCACCCACGGGATGGGATTCGCTTCCATTTCCGTTATGCAGTCGTCTTCGGGTTCTGAATAAGGGTTGTTTAGAAAATCCAATGTGATGTTTTTGGCACATTCTGTATCGCGCGTGAGTCCATGCCCCCGAACCGGGAATTCAAACAGGATGCTATTTGGTAATGATTGTTTTAATATATGCGCATAAAAAGGCGGAGTAATCGGGTCAAGACTACCAACCAAAATCAAGGAGGGCTTTTCGCTAAAAACAGGCCGGGCCTCAAGTGAGTCCTGGGCGATGAAATCAATCTGTTTCACCATAAGAACTACATTGTCAAA
The DNA here is from genome assembly GCA_019429275.1 of Lentimicrobium sp. GTDB lineage: Bacteria > Bacteroidota > Bacteroidia > Bacteroidales > Lentimicrobiaceae > Lentimicrobium. Next base: position 3,092 of record JAHYJC010000104.1, read on the forward strand.
ATAATTTAATGCATCATGCAAAGGATCATTGGGTTCAGAATGGTAGTCACTTA
>JAHYJC010000013.1 GCA_019429275.1 Lentimicrobium sp.
CTTTTGCCGCCAGCTTCCTTCAGATTCCATCTCGCGATGGACACCCTTGCTCTTGGCTAACACTCCTTACTGTGAAGCGTGTTCGGGACTTGCACCCTATAGCTGATATACATGCCTGACGCACAAAAAAACTCCTGTTATTCGCAGGAGTTTTTCTTTGACTGATCTGATCCTGAATTCCTTCGGGCTACAGGATTAGGATTTTACCTGTTGTTTGAGTGCTTCCTGATTGAACCCGCACAAAATAACTTCCTGCTTTCAGGTTCATGGCAGATTGAAAAATATAATTCAGAGACAGGTTATTTACTCCGGCTTTCAGTTTAATCTTTGTTTCAGAAAATATTTTTTGTCCATTAAGGTTAAAGACTTCAATTACTGCTGATGTTTCCACCCCTGAACTAACTTCCATCATGATATTGGCTTCAGGATTTTTCAGGAAGGGTTGTGGATAAATCTTATTTATCAGCAGTGTTGAAGATGGCTTGACTGTCTGAGCAACATCGACGGTGAGTTCTGAAAGATCGAGCCTGTAAGCCGATAATCCGTAGGTTCCAATAACCAGGACTTCTTCTGTATCATGCAACTTCATGGTAGTAACAGGCACATTGCCAAGCCCCTGATTCAGGCTAATCCAGTTTACACCGTAATCAGGGCTCATAAACATTCCTGCATCAGTACCTGCAAAATATCTGCCCTGCCTTGTAGGATCAGCGATAAAAGCATTTACCGGAATTTCGGGCAGATTTGAACTGATGGGCTCCCAGGTCTGGCCCAGGTTGGTGGAACGGTAGATATGTGGTAAAGGCTCGTCCCATCTGAATCCGGAACAGGTAACATAAATGGTGTTGGCATCAAACGGATCGGCACTTACCCTGGTAATCCAGCGATCAGGCAAACCAGCACTGATATTGGTCCATGTTAATCCTCCATCGGTGCTGATGTGGACCAGCCCATCATCGCTGCCGGAAAGCACAATTGTGGGGTCAACCGGTGAAATGCCCAATGTACTGATTGTGTGGAAGGTACTTCCGTCATCGCCTTTAGTCAGGTCATAACTCACAGCGCTCCATAAGTTGCCTCCGTTGGTAGATTTCCATACCCTGTAGGTTCCAAAATACAGAATGTTGGGGTTTTCGGGATGCATGATTACCGGGGCCGACCAGTTTACCCTGTCGTTATACCACGAATTTCCGATATAACTCATTGAATTGCCGTAATTATTTGATTTATGTAGCATACCCCACTGATATTCAGCATATACTACATTAGAACGAGTATAATCGACCAGCGCATAAAAGCCATCGCCACCAAGTATCGGATCCCAACCATCTACATCGCCGTAACTGGTTCTGATGGTATTGTTGTCCTGGGTCCCTCCTATCAAACGCTGAGGATTGAGATAATCGATTTCTATGTCATAAAACTGGGTAATCGGAATGTTGTTGATCCAAGTCCATACATAGCCCAGATTATCGCTGATGTAAAAACCACCGTCGTTGCCTTCATATATCCTTCCGGTTTCAGGATGGATATACATGGCATGATGATCCACATGAATTTCATCGCTGTTGTAATACCCGGCAAGCTGCACATAACTGTTTCCACCATTCTCGGAACTGAAGAGGTCAACGCCGAGAAGATATATCCGGTTCTCATTCTGCGGATGCACCCTGATTTGTCCAAAATACCAGCCAAACGAGCTGTTCATGCCCTGTATTGCATTGTCATTGGTCCTGGTCCAGGCGGCGCCTCCGTTGGAAGTTTTGTACACAGCCACTTCCGACTGATTATCATAAAAAGCATAAAGTACCGAAGGATTTGAGGCTGAAATGGCCAGACCGATTCTGCCTACGCCACTCCCTGAAGGCAATCCGACTGTCAATTCTGTCCAGTTATCGCCTCTGTCGGTTGTCATCCAAATGCCTGAAGTATGGCCAAACGAACGCCGGTAATTCAGGCCCCGCATCCGCTCCCACATAGCTGCATAGAGAATATCGGGATTGGAGGGATGTTGCACAAGATCGATTCCCGAGGTAGAATCGCTCAGAAAAAGCACATTTTCCCAGTTCTCCCCGCCATTGGTGGTCCGGTAAATTCCCCTGTGTTCATCAGGCGAAAACAGATTTCCGCAGGCTGCAACAAAAACGCGTTGTTCATTTTCATAATCAATAATAATTCTTCCTATATACGCAGATTCATCCAACCCGGAATGATTCCAGGTTTCACCACCATCGGTTGACTTATAAATTCCATCACCTCTGAAACTCTGACTCGATGCATTGGCTTCGCCGGTGCCGGCATATATCAGATTGGTATTGTTTGGTCCTATGGCCAGATCGCCAATGGAAATCGTAGCCGCATGATCGAAAATATTTGTCCAGGTAGTCCCTTCGTCTTCTGTCTTAAAAATTCCTCCCGAAGCTGCGCCAACATAAATGACTGAAGTAGAACCGGCAGGCATTTCTATATCCGTAATCCTGCCCCCGATGTTGGTTGGGCCGGCCAGTTCCCAGTTGTATGTGCTGCGTGTTGCATTCTCATGCATGTCTCTGGCTTCTCTCACAGCGGTAAGGAATGATTCTGTCTTGATCCTGCCTTGCGGATAGGCACGCTGCCTTGCCAGCCAATCGTTTGGCAGAAAGCCGGGCTCCTTTTGCAATCCGGTGCGATTCAGCATAAACCGGTTGATTTTCTCAGGCGCCTTGGGCTGATAATACACAACAGCGGCGAAAGTGATTAATACCAATAAAGGCAGAATTACCGGAAATGCTTTAAAGAACCTATTTTTCATCACAATTGGCTTTTAATTAAAAAATGCAGGGTTTCAAAAATACAATTTCTTTCTTATTTAGAAACATGAATCCCGTTCAGAAAAATGATCTGATTTAAAATTGAAAGCCAGCGATAGAAATACTGTCAAACGATCTGGGATTTATATCCTGTTGTTTGTTTTTAAGAAAATTTAAATGAAGATCAGCGCCTGACATTATATGCAGGAGCATGTGGTTCTGTGTTTAGAGTACTCTTTTTTTTGATATATTTTGCTGGTTTTAATCCACCGTTTTCTCTTGTTTGCTAAAGAAATGAAATCTTCACTCCATAAAAGAAATACGAATTTAAAGCAAATACATACGAATATGAAATGGCCCTTATATTAATTAAAAATGTAGTTATATTTATGCGGCTATTTCGTCTTATTAAATCAGGCTACAAATATTAAGAAAGCTTCAATCGTGAACGTATTTTTTTTGACTGACAAACTCATCAAATTTGGCCATTATGAAAACAAAACTTCTTTTTTTAGCTGCAATTTTTATCAGCATCACAACACAGTCCCAGTCACTCAATAGTACACATGCTTTTGCCATTGGCACTCCCGATAGTGTTAATATTCAATGGGATGCATATGGCGAGGCAACCGTACAAGGCTGTTTGGTATATAAACAACGTAATCAGTTTGAACCGGTACAACTCCTTACACCGGAAATACTGATTTCATCCGATTCTCTGTTTAGTTTTATCGATAAGGGTGAATTTGACACTATTTTACCTCCCGAATACTTAATATATGCGATAATAAATTCAGACACTGTTCTGGTCAATTCCTGTTCGGGATTTAAATCAATTGATTTTGAAGTTATAGATCCTACCCATGTAAATATGTTATTGGTACCCTGGAATCCGGTGGAATGTTGTGCTTATGTTAAAATATTTCAGAATGGAATATTTATGGTTGATACGGGTTATGATGAATATTTCCAAACGACCTTTGACATGAACCTACTTACACCCGGCGACTATTATAAATTTATGCTGATGAGTGCTTCTCCTGAATTGTATGCCCAAATATCCGTTACCTGGGAATTTCTTCATCAATTTATCCTTGCCCTGGGTATAGAGGACAATTCAGCAACAGTTATACCTGACCAAAATCAACCAAACCCTTTTAATTCAGAAACAATAATACGTTTTGATTTAAAAGAGAAAGATAATGTTTTGCTTGAAGTATATAGCCTGCATGGCCGTTTGGTAAGAACTTTAATCAATCAATCCCTTAATAACGGGATACACGAGGTTACTTTTACCAAAGGAAACATACAGAGGGGCCTTTATTTGTACCGGTTGGAAACGTCAAAAGGAGCAAGTACCAGACGTATGATTGTACAATAATGTACTTATATACTTATCGAGATAATGCTGGTTACCGGGAGCATTCTAAACAACCAGGTCTTTTAATAAATCATCAGGGATGATTGGTATTGTGTTTCAGTAAGCCAATTTTTCAAGGCTTAAATAGCACCTTTAACAGAAAAAATTTAACCCTCCACCCTTTTCGGGCAATGCTTCCCTACACTGCATAAACTTATTTTTGAATTTAACTGAATATCAGCGGGTAAATCAAATGGATTAAAACCATAATTGGCATCACTTAAACATTTAATCTCCTGAAGTAACAATATATTTTCAGGGGATTTCAACAGAAAAAAATCATACTATTGCGGATCAACTATCCTCAATGTATCATACTTCGGATAATTGCTTCGTGATTCCGAAACAAAAATAAATGTTCCGGTTGCGTCAGGAATAAATTGGAAAGTGCTGTCTTTGGTCACGTAAACTTCAGGGCAAATGCCTTCGTAGGATTCATAAAGCCCGATTGAGTTTATCAAATATACACTATCGTTATAGGGATAGAAATAAATTACAAGATCAGACCAGCAGCCATTCGGGGCTCCGGCCAAAGCATAAATATGCACAGTGTCTCCCACCATGGCACTGTCCTGCACCCGGGTTGAATCAATATTGACATAATCATAATAACGGACATAGTTTTCGCCTCCAAAATCGCAGGAAGCCATGACAATGAAGCATAGAGAGACAAGAAAAAACATGATTTTTCTCATGATTATGTTCAAATTTACACGGATTAATTCATTAAAAAATCTGACGAACTTGAAATTTCCTGCCCGGGTTTAAACTCTTCAACAGAAGTCCGGTAATCAACGGTTGACATTTTGACATGGTTGTTTTTGTTCCATTTGATAAATGCCAGGTGAGCCGGGTGATTCATGAAGTGGATAAGCGAATCCATGTCTGCAAAATCACAGATCAGAACCAGCTCGGGTGAGGTTGAATAAAACGGAATAACTTCCCTTATTTCAAAACGCCCTATTCCTGGAATAATGTCAAACAGAAAATTAAGCTGGATCCTGACTTCAATCAGCATATCCTCCAAATAAAAATAATCATCGTTAAAACGGATTTTCAGAAAAACAATATGCCTGATCATGTTTCAATTTTACAACAAAAGTATATAAACTAAGGGTTACGAATATATTTTAAGAAATTTTAATGAAATCAAAAAAACAAATTCGTCTGGCATTAATATTTCTTGATTTCCTGAACGGATAATGTAAATTTGCAAATCACTTATAGTTAAATGTACGCAAAAATCATTGCGACAGGCTTATATTCAATAACCAGAATAAGATGACACCTTTAATCACACTTACTTCAGACTGGGGGCTTTGCGATCACTATGTCGGAGCAGTAAAAGGTGCTATTTACAAACAGTTGCCCGAGGCCAGGATTGTTGACATAAGCCATCAGATTACTCCATTTAACGTTAAACAGGCTTCATTTATTCTTAGAAACACCTATGCTGAATTTCCGAAAGGCAGCATTCATATCGTGGGTATCAACACCGAAGAATCGGAGTACAGTCCGCACATCGCTATTCTCAAAGACGGCCATTTTTTCATCGGAGCCGACAACGGAATTTTTACGCTGATGTTCGATTCTTTGCCTGATGTGATTATTGAACTGAACATAACCCAGGATACCAGCCATTTTACTTTTTCCACACGCGACAGGTTCGTAAAAGCAGCAGTTCATCTGGCCAAAGGAGGTGATATATCAGGCCTTGGCAACCTGCGGACCAGCCTTAACGCACTCATCAGCATGAAATCGCAGATCAACGGAAACACCATATCCGGAAGGGTTATCTACATCGACAATTATGAAAATGTGTTTCTGAACATCACACATAAAGAGCTGGAAGAAACCGGTAACAACAGGAAATTCACCCTGAACATCAAAGGCCGAAAACACGTGATCAACCAGATACGAACCGCCTACAGCGATGTACCCGATGGCGAAATTGCCGTGCTTCAAAGCACAACCGGATACATCGAAATAGCCATCAACCAGGGAAACGCAGCCAGTTTACTGGGGCTTCACATCGATGACCTGGTGCTGATTGAATTTGAGGCTTAAGATATTTTAACATTCCGAACTCTCCCTATCCTCGTATTCCATAACTCTTTTCAGTTTTTTGAGTAATTTAGCAGCCCGTTTGGAATTAGTTAAATCATTTATGTTCACACTTTATAAGAAAGAAATCTTCAGCTTTTTGAACACACTCATCGGCTACATTGCTGTGATTGTTTTTCTGCTGATCAATGGCCTTTTCCTGTGGGTTTTCCCGATGGGTTACAACATCATAGATTTTGGTTATGCAAGTCTTGACAATATGTTCGCGCTTGCTCCACTGGTTTTTCTTTTCCTGATACCTGCCATTACCATGCGTTCCTTTGCCGATGAAAAGCGCAGCGGAACCATCGAAATGCTGCTAACCAAGCCCCTTACCGATTATCAGATCATTTTTTCAAAATACTTCGCCAGCATCACCCTTATTCTTCTCGCTTTATTGCCAACCCTGATTTATGTAATTTCGGTTTATAAACTTGGGAGTCCGGCCGGCAATCTGGATATGGGAGGATTATGGGGTTCATATATCGGACTTGTTTTTCTGGCTTCAGCCTTTGCAGCCATTGGATTGTTTATCTCATCAATCACCGAAAACCAGATTGTCGCATTCATGATGTCTCTGATTATCAGCGGTTTCATACTTATGGGTTTTGATTTTATCGCTGGGCTGTCCATTTTCGGAAAAGTTGACCTCTTCATTATGTCGCTAGGAATTCAGGCACACTTTACATCCATGAGCAGGGGAGTCATCGACTCGCGCGATGTATTGTATTTCATCAGCCTCATCGCCATATTCCTGCTTCTGACAAAAACTTCACTTGAAAGCCGCAAGTGGGAAAAATCTACCGTTTTGAAAAAAGAAGTATGAGCATGGTTTCGAAAAATAAAGCGACCGAAGCAACAGTGAAACCTGTAAACAACTCCTACGGGAATGTCCGCAGGTCGAATATGATTCAACTGCTGTTGGGGTTGATTATCATCGTTTTATTAAACATTATCGGTTCAGCCATATATTTCCGCCTCGATCTTACTTCGGAAAAAAGATACTCCCTCTCTCCTTCAACAAAAAAACTGCTCAGGGAAACCGACGATATTTTTTACTTCAGGGTATATCTTGAAGGTGATTTCCCGGCAGGGTTCAAATTACTAAGCCGTTCAACCCGCGAAATGCTTGATGAATTCAGGGCTTTCAGCGACAATATTGAATATGAGTTTATCAACCCTTCTGATGCATCGGATGCCAAAACCCGGAATGATGTGTTTGAGAGGTTGATGCAGCAGGGACTTCAACCCACCGACATAAACGTAAGAAGCAATGATGGCCAAAAACAGCAACGGATCTTTCCCGGGGCTATTCTTTCGCACAAAGGCAGAGAAACACCTGTCAATCTGCTGGCCGACCAGGTTGGCGCTCCTCCTGATGCCATCATCAACAACTCGGTGCAGGCGCTGGAGTACAACATATCCAATGCCATCAGGAAACTGGGGAATGCCAGCAAACCCAAAGTTGCCTTTACCGAAGGCCATGGAGAATTATCAAGGCTTGAAACAGCGGATATCACCAGAGCGCTGTCGGATTATTATATAGTTGACAGGGTTTCCCTCGATGGTAAAGTAAATGCCCTTACCGAAAGAGTGGAAAAAGAAGACGGAAGTTTTTCAATTGTCAATAAATATGCTGCCATCATAATTGCCAAACCCGACAGTATCTTCAGTGAAAAGAATAAATTTATTATTGATCAGTTTATCATGAAAGGGGGAAAGGTTCTGTGGTTGATTGATCCTGTTTCGGCAAGTATGGACAGTGTTCAGGCTTCGAACCGCACCATTGGCATAACCCGTGACATCAATCTGAATGATCAGCTTTTCAGATATGGAGTTAGGCTGAACAGCAATCTGCTTCTCGATCTGAATGCACTGCCAATTCCTGTGTTTACAGGAAATATTGGTAATCAGCCTCAATACAGTTTTTTCCCCTGGTTCTACTTTCCGGTGCTGACCTCAACCTCGCAACACCCGATTGTGAATAACCTGAATGCAGTGCGCACTGAATTTATCAGCGGCATTGACACGGTTGGAAATCCCGGAATCCGGAAAACGGTGTTGCTGGAAACATCAGAGTATACACGTATTGCCATGACTCCGGTAATGATTGACCTTGAAATTCTGAGGAAAGAACCCAATCCCGATGAGTACAATCAACCACCCCAGCCTGTTGCTGTTTTGCTCGAAGGCGAATTCGAATCTCTTTACACCAACCGGATTCCCCGTGAAATATCAAATGCCCCCGAAATCGGATTTACCTCAAAAAGTCCTGAAAACAGGATGATTGTTATGGCCGACGGAGACATCATTAAAAACCAGGTACAATTCAGCGGTGGAACTTACAATCCCTACCCACTGGGCTACGACCGCTTCACGGGCCAAACCTTCGGAAACAAAGACCTTATGCTGAATGCCGTTAATTACCTTTGTGATGACACAGGACTTATGTCAGTACGATCAAGAGAATTAAAACTCAGAGCGCTCGACAGAACGCGGGCAAATAAAAATCTGCTCTTTTGGCAATTGTTAAATACTGCCGGCCCGGTATTGCTTGTTATACTCTTCGGAATTGTACAATTCTTCTTCAGGAAATTACGATACACAAGATAATTCCCTCATCTGTTTTTGAAACGGGGAAGGATAAACCAATTGAAAAGTGAAAATAAATGAATAAAACCAAAATTACATTAATAGCAGCTCTAATACTTGCTGTTATTGCAGGATATTTTCTCGTTACCAAATCAGATACAACTCTGGATAAAAGTTTGCGCGATTTCTCGGTTAAGGATACCGCTTCGATTACCCGCATTTTTATGTCGGACAAATCAGATCGTTCAATTCTGCTTGAAAGAGAAAGCACAGGTGTCTGGTCAATGAATAAAGATTTCAGGGCTCATCCTGAAAACATAAACACTTTTTTGCTGACTGTTTCGAATCTAACAGTCAGGGAGCCGGTTGCCAGGGCTGCGCACAACAATATACTTACTTTATTATCGGCCCGTTCGGTAAAAGTTGAGATTTATCAGAACAGCCACAGGCTCAAAATCGGTCAATACCACTTTTTTCCTTACGAAAAACTGGCAAAAACTTACTACATCGGAGATGCAACCATGGATAATATCGGTACCTATGCCCTTATGGAAGGATCTGATTCACCGGTGGTATTGTATATGCCCGGATTAAGGGGATATGTCGCCACCCGCTTTTCAACTGCCGAAACTGACTGGAGAGAACACACTGTTTTCAATAAAAAATTGCCTGAAATAGATTTTATTACCGTTGAGTTTCCTGAACAGGCTGAGGAGTCGTATAAAGTCATCAACAAAAACAATGAAGCACTTGAACTCATCAGGATGATTGACAACAAAATACTGACAGCTTATGACACCTTGCAACTCATGGCATTTGTCAATGCTTTCCGAAACATCAGGTATGAAGCCCTATTTAATGATATGGAAGTCAGGAAGAAAGATTCAATTTCGGGTGTAACTCCAATGCATATCATAACTTTGCAGGCAAAAGATGGAACGGTGCAGGATGTGAAAACTTTTCCGCGCATGCTGCCTGAGCCTGAAATAGATGTTTTTGATGGCTCTGTGATAACTTACGATCGCGATAGAATGTATGCCTACATTAACAATGATGCAGATTTTGTTCTGATTCAGTATTTCGTTTTCGATAAAATTCTCCGGCCTTTGTCTTCTTTCACAATGGGAAGAAAAGAATAAACCCTGAGGTAATTTAACCCGTTACTTATGAATAAACTTTTCGATTCTCGCGTTTTGGTAACCGGTGGTGCTGGTTTCATTGGATCAAACCTGGCAGAAACATTGCTTTCGCAGGGCAATTACGTTGTGTGCCTCGATAACTTCAGTACGGGTAAAAAACAAAATATCGAAACTTTACTACCAAATCGATCATTCCGGCTGATTGAAGGGGATATCAGAGATCCGGAAGTATGCAGGGAGGCAGTGCAGGGAGTTGATTATGTGCTTCATCAGGCAGCTTTAGGCTCAGTTCCAAGATCAATCAACGATCCGGCGACCACAAATGAAGTAAACATTTCCGGTTTCCTGAATATGCTGATAGCTTCGAGAGATGCGGGGATAAAGAGGTTTGTTTACGCCGCCAGCTCATCAACTTATGGCGACCATCAGGCTTTGCCCAAAAAAGAGGACATCATTGGAAAACCTTTATCGCCTTACGCCATCACCAAGTTTGTTAATGAATTATATGCAGGTATATTTTCCGACCTTTACGGAATAGAAACCATTGGTCTCAGGTATTTCAATGTTTTCGGCGAAAGGCAAGACCCAAATGGAGCCTATGCTGCCGTAATACCAAAATTTTTAAAATCCCTGATAAAAGGAGAAGCTCCGGTTATTAACGGTGATGGTTCGCATTCGCGTGATTTTACTTATATCGACAACGTAGTTCAGATCAATCAGCTTGCACTCCTTACTACCAATATAAAAGCAATAAACACTGTTTACAATGTTGCATTTGGTGAAAACACCACTTTACTTGAGCTGTATAGCCAACTCATTCTTAATTTGTCAGAGTTTATTCCTGAGGTTCGGAAAATAAACCCGATTTTCGGCCCTCCCCGAAAAGGAGATGTGCTTCACTCACTTGCCTCAATTGAAAAAGCTACAAATCTTTTAGGTTACCAACCACAATACAGCCTTGCCAAAGGGCTGAAAAAAGCCATAAAGTGGTATTATGAAAACCTGAGTTTGACAAAAGACTGACAAAAAAAAGAGGACATTTCTGCCCTCTCGTGAAAATCGGTTTCAATCTCCTGCTATTCTTTCTTATTGGCTTCAGCAATGCGTTCAAGCATTTCGGTGGTAAGCGATTTAGGCCTTTCCAGTGAATAGCCCAGCGCTCTGTCCCAGATGATATTGGCACAAATACCAATTGAACGGCCAACTCCAAACAAAACTGTATAGAAATCGTATTCCTTAACTCCATAATGCCATTGAATTACGCCGGATTGGGCATCAACATTTGGCCATGGATTTTTTGCTTTACCTTGTTCAAGCAGAATTGGAGGAACAATATCATAAAGCATACTCACGATTTTGAACAGCGGATCTTCTGACATATTTTTCAGACTGAATTCCCTTTGCAGTGAATACCGGGGGTCAGTTTTCCTCAACACAGCATGGCCAAATCCGGGGATAACCTGACCAGAATTGAGCGTATCCCATACAAATTGTTTCAGCTCACCTTCTGTTGGCACTTCACCGTTCATCTTATCCATAAGGTCCTGCAGCCACCTGAGAACTTCCTGATTGGCAAGTCCGTGAAGGGGCCCGGCGAGTCCGTTGATCATTGCAGATATAGACTGATAAACATCACTCAGCGAACTGGCAACAAGATGCCCTGTATGTGCGCTTACATTTCCTGCCTCATGATCAGCATGCACAATAAAGTGCATTCTTGAAACATCATCGTAGGGTCTGCCGATACCCATCATATGTGCAAAATTTCCACCAAAATCGAGATTCGGATTTGATTGTATGCGCTTACCATCGCGATAAAGCTTGGCATAAGTATAGGTAGCAATCTCAGGGAGTTTTGCCAGCAGATTCAAAGCATCTTCATAGGTCGGATCCCAGTAATCCAGTTTATTGATTCCGGCACCATATTTTTTAGCAAAAAATGATTCACGGTGAAGTGTCAGTATAGCAGCCGAAAAAATGGTCATTGGATGACTGCAGCATGGCATAGCATCGATAAGTTCGTAAATGAAACGGGGCAAAATTCTGCGTTTGTTAAATTCATCGGCCATTTCGGCAGCCTGCTCTTCGGTAGGCATATCGCCAGTGAGCAGAAGGTAGTATAAACCTTCAACCATAGGCATTTCACCGCCTTTTGCTTTGGGAAGTTTTTCGAAAACCTCAGGAAGAGTATACCCTCTGTATCTGATACCTTCCTGAGGATCCAGGTAAGAGATGTCAGAAACCATGGCTTTTATTCCCCTCATTCCTCCTATTATCTGCCCGATGGTAATTTTATCAACAACAACATCACCGTATTCTTTCATAAGCTTTTCGGTGCGTGGCCGCCAATCCATTATTTTTTCATAGAGCGTATCTTTAATTCTTTTTGCCATAAGTTTTGTTATAAAAAGCTGAGAAATTATTTTTGATCAGGATTGATTAATGGTATTTAACACTTCAGTTCCGAATTCTGAAGTTTTAAGCTTGACCGCATTCGCCATTTGCCGATGAAAATCGTAGGTCACTTTACCCGAAAGTATAGTTTTACCGATGGCATCATAAATCAGGTCAGCCGCTTCCTGCCAACCCAAATATTCAAGCATCATGGCACCCGACAGAATTAACGATCCGGGATTTACCTTATCTAGTCCGGCATACTTTGGTGCTGTTCCATGAGTAGCTTCAAAGATTGCATGGCCGGTTGTATAATTTATGTTGGCTCCGGGAGCAATACCAATTCCGCCGACAATTGCTGCCAATGCATCAGAAATATAATCGCCGTTAAGGTTCAGAGTGGCAATAACAGAATATTCTGCAGGCCTCAACAAAATCTGTTGAAGGAAAGCATCAGCAATCACATCCTTAACCAGAATTTTTCCTGAATCAAGGGCAGATTTTTGTGCCTGATTTGCAACTTCTATTCCCGATTTTTCCGAAATTTCATCATATTCAGCCCAGGTAAAAGTTTGCTCACCAAATTCACGGCGGGCAAGTTCATATCCCCATTTTTTAAATGCACCTTCGGTAAACTTCATGATGTTTCCCTTGTGAACAATAGTGAGTGAAGGCAGTTTTCGCTCAATGGTGTATTTCAGAGCAGCACGAACCAGCCTTTCAGTTCCCTCTTTTGAAACCGGTTTTATGCCTATCGAACTTGATTCCGGAAAACGGATTTTATCAACACCCAACTCATTTTTCAAAAATGAAAGTAGTTTTACAGCTTCAGGTGTTCCATTCATAAACTCAATACCGGCATATATATCTTCAGTGTTCTCGCGAAAAATATGCATATCAACCTTTGATGGGTCTTTAACCGGACTTGGAACACCATGGAACCAGCGAACCGGACGCAGACAAACATACAAGTCGAGTTGTTGCCTGAGAGCAACATTTAGAGAACGTATCCCTCCACCAACCGGGGTTGTCAGTGGCCCTTTTATACCTACTTTATATTTTCGAAACGCTTCCAGGGTTTCTTCGGGTAGCCAGTTACCGGTTTTATTAAAAGATTTTTCACCGGCAAGCACTTCCTTCCACAACAATTTCCGCTTACCGTGATATGCTTTTTCTACAGCTCCATCAAGCACCCTCACTGCGGCAGCCCATATATCAGGGCCGGTGCCGTCTCCTTCAATAAATGGAATTATTGGCTGATCAGGAACCTGCAGGCCCCCATTGACAATTGAAATCAGATTTTCGCTCATTATACGTATTTAATTTGCTAATTATGAAACACAGATCGATATTTTGAATTACAAAGATAGGAAAGTAATTAAATATTACAAAAACCACTTTAACGTCTAACAAACCTGACAAATCTTTGTTTTCCATATTCATTATATTAGTGTAGAAGTGTGTGTTTAAAGGTTCATCCTCAAAATCAAAATATTAAGTGCAGAAAAATATTAAATCACTTGAAAGTTCCCCATTAGAAATAACAACAAATCTTGTGATTTATGATGGAATTTGCAGATTATGTAGTGGATCTGTAAAGTTTCTGCTCAGTATTGACAAAAGAAAAGTATTAAAATTCACTACTTTAACTCCAATAAAGAATTCAGATCCAGACGTTGAAAAAATCAACAATTTTCAGGACCGGGAGTCAATTTTATATATTGAAAATAAAATCCTATACACTGAATCTGAAGCTGTTATCAGGATATTTAACCGAATAGGTGGGCTGTGGAAAATTGCAATGATCTTCCTTATTATTCCTTCAGTAGTAAGAAATTTTTTTTATCGGCTTATAGCCAGAAACAGATACAAAATTTTTGGCGTTCTGGACAGTTGTGAACTCCCTGGTCCTGAATATGCCGGGCGATTTATTCCGGAAATCTCAGAAGCTGAATTACAAACCCTGATGCGTGGGGGCGACCCTGATTAATTGAGCGCAAGCCCTTTAATTTGACCCAAAGTTCACTGTTTTATCTGGCTGAAACCATAAAAAATTTAATTTTGCACCACTTGCTGCTGATTTTGGCAATCACCGACACCTTGACTAATAAGAAATACTATTAAACTCACCTGACTCATTACCCTGAATATGCAAAAAATTCTAAATGCTGCATTTTTAACAGTAATCCTGCTTACCGGCCTTTTATTTCAATCTTATGATTCACATGCACAACACGGCATTATCCGCGGTTTTGTTTACGAAAAAGAGTCGGGTGAGCCGGTAATTTTTACCAACGTTTATCTTTATAAAACCACCCATGGAGCAGCAACTGATGTAAATGGGTACTTCACCATATCCAGAATTCCGGATGGCAATTATGAATTGATGGTTACCTATCTGGGTTACGATACACTTCGTGTTGAAGTTACAATCAAAGGCCACACAGTTATCACCAAACAACTTTATCTCAACAAGGCATCCTACAATCTTGATGCAGTGCAGATTACTGCAGAAAGAGAAGAAGCCAGAAGTGACACCCGGACATCAGTAATAAAAATTACGCCCAAACAAATAAGCAAAATTCCTACCATTGGCGGCCAGCCTGATCTTGCACAGTACCTTCAGGTTTTGCCCGGAGTAATATTTACCGGTGATCAGGGAGGTCAGCTCTACATACGTGGTGGCTCACCCATTCAAAATAAGGTATTGCTCGATGGAATGGTCATCTACAACCCTTTCCACTCCATAGGACTTTTTTCAGTGTTTGACACTGATATCCTTCGAAATGCCGACATCTATACCGGAGGTTTCAATGCCCAGCATGGTGGCCGTATTTCTTCGGTTATGGATCTTACTACCCGCGATGGAAATAAAAAACATCTGGCCGGAAAAGCCGGAGCAAGCACCTTTGGAGCAAAACTTATGCTTGAAGGCCCAATAAAGAAACAAAAAGACAACGGCGGCAGTGTATCATTCCTGCTTTCTGCCAAGAATTCTTATCTGAAACAATCTTCTGAACTGATTTACAGTTATATTGATACAGCTGGATTACCATTCAACTATACTGATGTTTACGGAAAGGTTTCGATCAATGCAGCCAATGGGTCAAAAGTTAATATTTACGGTTTCAATTTCAATGATAAAGTCGATTATACAAATCTGGCAACCTACCAGTGGAATTCAACCGGTGGCGGAAGCAACTGGGTTGTTATTCCGGGAAATAATCCGGTGTTGATGGAGGGTAATTTCGCCTATTCATCCTACGACATTTCAATGAAAGAGGGATCGCTTCCCGAGCGCACCAGTTCGATTAACGGGTTTAATCTGGGAATGGGTTTTACTTATTTTCTGGGAAAAGATGAGATCAAATACGGAATTGAAATGCAGGGTTTTAAGACTGAATTTGATTTCACCAATCTGATAGGCCGAAAAATATCGCAGGTTGAGAACACCACTGAACTTGCAGGTTTTGTAAAATATAAAATGACACGCGGCAAACTGCTGTTTGAACCGGGATTCAGGATGCAGTATTATGCCTCTCTCGCAAATTTCTCTCCTGAGCCCAGATTGGCCATGAAATACAATTTCACCGACAGGTTTCGCCTTAAAATGGCAGCAGGCCTTTATTCTCAAAACCTTATCAGTGCCAATTCCGATCGAGATATCGTGAACCTTTTCTATGGCTTCCTTTCAGGACCTGACAATCTGCAACAAACTTTTGATGGAAAAGATGTCAATCATAAATTACAAAAATCAGAACACATAATTTTGGGCGCTGAATTTGATCCGTTTGATAATCTGACCGCCAATGTTGAAGTTTATTACAAGAATTTTTCACAACTTACAAACATCAACCGAAACAAAATTTTTGATGACAACAGTGATTATAACAATCCAAACAATCCCAATTACAAACCCGAATATCTGCGAAAAGATTTCATAATCGAAAACGGAAATGCAAATGGATTTGATGTGTCGTTGAAATATGAAGTCAGAAAAATTTATCTGTGGGCTGTATATTCTCTTGCCTTTGTTAACAGATTTGATGGTATAATTGAATATGTTCCTCATTATGACAGAAGACATAATGTGAATCTTGTCGGCTCTTACCGGTTTGGCAGCGAACTTGCCTGGGAGTTGAATGCCCGCTGGAACATGGGATCAGGTTTCCCATTTACCCAAACACAGGGTTTTTATGAAAAACTTTTGTTTGAACAAGGTGCTGCAACCAACTATAATATTGCTAACGGACAACTTGGCGTTATTTATGCCGGATACAACAAAGCAAGACTTCCCTACTATCACAGGTTAGATCTGAGTTTGATGCACAGGATTAGGATCGGTGAAAGAGGTTTATTGGAATTTAACCTGAGTGTGACAAATATTTATGACCGCGACAATATTTTTTATGTTAACCGCATCACCGGTGAAAAAGTTTATCAACTGCCGATTATGCCAAGTTTTGGGATGAATTTTGGATTCTGATAGCCGCTAAGTTAACTTCCAACAGAATAAACCGGGAACGATTAAAAATCAGATTATTCCCGGTTTTTTGTATCAATGATGATGGTTACAGGCCCATCGTTTTCAAGGCTTACTTTCATATTTGCACCAAACCAACCGCTTTCTACCTTTAGTCCTGAATCTGACTTTAACCGGTCAATAAAGGCATTGTAAAGCGGTATGGCAATCTCAGGCGGAGCAGCTTTTATATATGAAGGCCTGTTGCCTTTGGTTGTGGATGCGTGCAGTGTAAACTGACTAACAACCAACAGGTCGCCACCTATTTCAGCAACAGAGCGATTCATAACGCCATTATCATCAGGAAATATCCTGAGCCTTATAATTTTACCTGACAACCAATTGATATCATCCTGATTATCTGAGCTTTCAATGCCGAGCAAAATCAACAATCCTGTTCCAACAGAAACCTTTCCATGATATTTGCTGCTCACGCTGGCACTACTAACCCTTTGAAGCACAACTCTCATAATTCATATTTATTTTTATGATCAATCAGGATGAAACAGGAGCTAAATTAACAATCAGAGAATCATCAAAAGCTAATCCCATTCTTTTTCATCAAAATATTCGTCATTCAGAATACTGATGTAGTTTTTATAGCGCGATTCACTGATCAGTCCCTTTTTTAGCGCATTTTTAACAGCACAGTCCGGCTCATGCACATGTGTGCAATTGTTAAACTGGCAGGCATGCATCAATTCACGCATTTCGGGAAACCGTTCAGCCACCTCCTGCTTGTTAAAATGAACCAGACCAAATTCTTTGATACCGGGTGTATCAATGATGAAACCTCCACCCGCAAGAGGTAGCATTTCAGCATATGTTGTGGTGTGCTTTCCCTTCTGATGATAATCGGAAATTGCACCCACCTTTTGCTTAAGATGAGGTTCCAGAAGATTTATCAAAGCAGATTTTCCGACACCTGAATGTCCACTCAACAGAGTAACCTTATCTTTGAGCAACTCCTTTACACTTTCAATTCCCTGACCTGTAATTACAGAAGTTGTGATGCATGTATATCCGACTGAAGTGTACAAAGTCATCAGTTCATTCAGCATGAGTAAAGAACCTCCGGAATATAAATCACACTTATTGAAAATAATTGAGGCAGGTATGTGATAAGCTTCGGCAGTAACCAGAAACCTGTCGATGAAACCGGTGGATGTCCGGGGGCTTGCAATGGTTGCCATGACAACTGCCTGATCAATGTTTGATGCAATTATATGAGATTGCTTCGACAAGCGGGTGGCTTTCCTTACTATAAAATTGTGCCTGTCAGCAATCGAATGAATGATCCCGGTTTCTTCGTTGGGCTGAATTTCAAAATCAACACGATCGCCAACGGCCACAGGATTGGTGGAACGGATTCCTTTCATCCTGAAATTGCCCTTAATCCGGCATTCAGATATAACACCATCATCTGACATTACTGATGCCCAACTTCCGGTTGATCGGATTACCACACCTTTGATTAGAGTCATTCCTGCTTTATTATTTTAAAGAATCAGGCAAATGTCATTCCTGAAATTGGTAATAACTGCAAACAGTAAAGATCCATTTTTCAATTACTTTCCGGATCAAAAAATCCTCCATTTATATTTATTTGTCTGGTTTGTAAAATTAGTAATTATCCTTACATTTGTGATAGTAAAGAGACTCCCTGTACTCACAAAAGACTATTCGTTATCTGCCCGATCATTATCAAATTATTGTTTTAGGATTATTTTTTCTTTTTTTACATTCTCAGCCTATAAGAACATCGAAATAACTTTAAATAGCAGATTATGAAAGAAATTCTATCGCTGTTGATTTCCCCGCTGATTTTTCTGTTGCTTTTTCTCTATCTGAAATACAGATATCCCCAAGGGCACTTCAAATTATTTTTCAAGGCGTTTGGGTTAGGACTTATGATGGCAATTCCTGTAATAATTGCCGATCAGGTTGCTCATTATCTGAATCTTGACGGAGCCATCAGCATAAGGCGGATGTTTATGTATTCATTTGTTTTTGTAGGATTTATTTTTGAGTTGAGTAAGTTTATACCGTTGGCCACAAAAATTATAAAGCATCACAGTTTTAACGGAGTCCCTGATGGGATCATTTATACCCTTGCCATCTCAACCGGAATTACTACCCTTTATGCAATTTACTATCAATATTTTGGTTTGAAGGTTCCGGGCGATGAAATTTATATGTTGGTCATTGGACCAATGAACACCCTACTCGCTGTAATTCTTGGCTTTTTTGCAGGCATGGGCAAAATCAGGAACAACAGGTTTATCGACTCTATGACGGGTTTAGGAGCTGCCTCATTTTTACATGGATTATTCAGATTTACTTTGCTGAGTAATGATCCCATGTTTTTCTATCTGGTAGCCGGCGGTATATTATTCATTGCAATGATCCTGTTAAGAAAAAGCTTAACAACGCCTCCTGAATCATATTAATCTGTAAATCTTTCCGGGAAGACTTTTCACAAGTCCCTCAAATTCAAGATTAAGCAACGCAGATGCTACTTTACTTGTTTGAATACCTGACGTAAGACATATCTTATCGATACTGCAATCGCCATGCTCCTGAAGCAATTTAACCACTGCTTCTTCATCGGGCTGAAGCTGAATAAATAGTTTGCGCTGAACAGCTTCCTTTTTTACAGCTGTTTTATCCCAACCCATGATATAGTAAATATCTTTGGCCGACTGCACCAAAGCAGCTCGGTTGGTCTTGATCAGGTGATTGCATCCTTCCGACATGGGATCATTCAGGCGGCCAGGCACTGCAAATACATCCCTGTTGTATGAATTTGCAATATCGGCTGTAATGAGTGCGCCACCTTTGGCACCGGCTTCAATGACGATGGTTGCATCAGAAAGCCCGGCAATGATTCTGTTGCGTTTGGGAAAATTTTCTCTGTCAGGATTGGTATCACTGGTAAACTCAGTAACCAGCCCGCCCTGTTCAAGCATTCTCTGAGAAAGATTGAAATTCAGGGGAGGGTAAATCCTGTCCAGCCCATGAGCCAGCACGCCCACGGTTTTCAAATTTTCATCGAGTGCAGATTTATGTGCGCAGGTATCAATTCCGTATGCCAATCCGCTGACAACCAGTATACCAATATCTTTCAGACCTGATATGAGCTTCCGGCACATTTCCTTTCCATACTCCGACGCTGTGCGGGTACCAACTACACTCACAATGTGCGGAGCGTTGAAATCCATATTTCCCAAAGAGTAGAGCATTACCGGGCTATCAGTACAATGTTTTAGGCGTTCAGGATAATCAGCATCGGTAAAAAAAGTTGTTTTAATTTTGAATTTCTCTATAAACTCAACTTCCCGGGCAGCCCTTTCGAGCACATTCTTATTTTTTAAAATCAGGCCAACCGATGCTGTGCCCATGCCAGGTATTTTAAGCAGATTATTTTTATGCTCGTTGAAAACAGCCTTCGGACTTCCGGTGTAGGCAACCAGTTTTCGTGCATTCACATCTCCAACGCCGGGAAGCAAAGTAATGGCAATCTGATAGAGCAGGGTTTCCTTTTCTGAAGCATTCATAGTGGTGCGAATATATGAACTTTTCACAGAATCATTAATAACCTGAGAACACATCAAAACGGTTTTTATATTTGCAAAAAGTAATTTATAACCAATCCGGATGAAATCTCCCAATGTTTTGGTTTGCCCGCTCGACTGGGGACTGGGTCATGCTACCAGGTGCATTCCGGTCATAAAAGCCTTGATTGAAACCGGCGCCAGGGTTATAATAGCTTCCGATGGAGCACAACAAAATTTGTTGAGAAGCGAATTTCCTGATATTGAGTTTATTACGTTCAAAGGCTATCAGATTAGATACAGCAAAATTCTCCCTGTCACGGTCAAAATACTTTTCGATTTACCCCGGATCATCAGCAGAATCAAAGCAGAGAACAAAGAGCTGAAAGCACTGATCAGGCACTATAAAATTGACATCGTCATCTCTGACAACAGGTATGGATTGTGGAATAAAAACATCTACACTGTAATCATCACTCACCAGCTAAAAATTATACCTCCTCTCCTGCTGAAACCATTTGGCAAATTGTTGCACAATCTGACACGGAGTCAGCTCCTTCGTTTCAATGAATGCTGGATTCCCGATTATGCGGGAGAGCCCAACCTGAGCGGAGAGCTTTCGCATGGGAAAAATTTACCCTCTAATTCCAGATATATCGGTTTACTGAGCCGTTTTGATTCAAATTATGCTCAAAAAGAGCCTGCAAAATCATATAAAATTGTGGCAATTCTTTCAGGCCCTGAGCCTCAGCGGACAATTTTCGAAATGAAAATTAGGGCTCAACTGCTTGAAATTGCCGTTCCCTGTCTCATTGTCAGAGGATTACCCGGAAATACGGGAATAAGAAAACATAATTCATTCATTGATATCGCCGATCACATGAATACCAATGAATTCGCTCAGGTACTGCTGAGTAAACCACTGGTGATCTCCAGAGCAGGATATTCAACCCTCATGGATATTGCCTTTACGGGAAATAAGGCCATTCTTGTGCCTACACCCGGCCAGACAGAGCAGGAATATCTGGCAAAAAAACTTTCAGAGGCCGGTATTTTTTATACAACAACTCAAAACAATTTGAATCTGAAAAGAGATTGCCAAATGGCACAAAATTTTTCTGGTATCAGGCAACCTGAACAAAAAGATTCCTATAAATTCATAATCAAGGAACTGATTAACAGATTCAGACAATAAATTCAGGCAGTTCATACTACTGCATCGAATTTGTTTAACTTTGCGCTTAAACTATAAAGAAATGCTGCTAAATCAAATCAGCTGGGATGTCAGCCCTATAATCTTCGGTCTCGGAGGTTTACAAATCAGGTGGTACGGCTTGTTTTTCGCCTTATCGTTTTACCTGGGATATTTGATTCTGGAGAAATATGTTTTCAAACGCGAAGGGCTACCCGTTGGCCTGCTTGATAAGCTTGCCACCTATGTTGTAATAGGAACAGTCATCGGAGCAAGGCTGGGACATGTATTTTTTTATGAGCCTGCCTCCTACCTGCGTGATCCATTGAGCATACTGAAAATCTGGGAAGGCGGACTGGCGAGTCACGGCGCAGCTATTGGAATATTGCTGGCTTTATGGCTTTTTGTGCGGCAATCGGGCAAAACCTACCTTTGGACGCTTGACCGTGTGGTTATTGTGGTTGCCCTGGGCGGCTTCTTTATCAGGATGGGAAATTTAATGAACAGCGAAATTTACGGGCACTATACTTCCCTTCCCTGGGGATTTATCTTTATGCGCGATGGAGAAACCGAAGGCCGGCACCCGACTCAGATTTATGAGGCATTGTCGTATCTCATCCTGTTTTTCGTCCTTATCAGATATTACATCAGGAATTACAAAACCATGAAGGAGGGCTTTATTTTTGGTGTATTCCTGATTGTCCTTTTTGGCGTAAGGTTTTTGATCGAATTTGTGAAAGAGCCTCAGGTAGCCTTCGAACAAACCATGTCGCTGAATATGGGGCAGTTGCTTAGCCTTCCGTTTATTCTTGCCGGAATTTTTCTGCTTTATTACGTTACCCGGAAGAAGTTAATATGAAAACACTAATAGAAATTTAATAACTCGTGAAGAGGTCAAAGAAAAAAATTGCGGCAAACTTGTGAAGAAATACCCTGATGAACTTGAAGCTTAATATGAATGAAAAACGAAGAAATACAAATCGCGAAATACAGATTCCATTATGACTGAAATATAAGCATGCCTGATAATCAATTCTTATATTCAATTTTTCAAAAGTACCCCCTTTTGAAATGTATATCTTGTTTACAAAACTGAAAATGGATTTTAAATGGACAGGATTTACATGATTAACAGGGGTTTCCGATTCTGTTCGCTATCGAAACTGATGACAGAATTGTCACCCCAGAATTTTTTTTCCACCACAAAAGTTCAAAAGGCATTCAGTTTCATTTTTTTAGAGGATTACAAAGATTAGCAGGTCTAATCTTACATCTCAATAGTAATCGGTACCAATTTTCCAATAATCCATCCTTCCATCAACATCTACCTCACCACCTTCGCACTTCCCACCGTCTTATCTTTATAAACCAGCCTGAGCAGATACATCCCAGGTGCCCATTTTGACGCATCGAATGTGGCGATCAACTGCCCTTGTGTTAGTTTTTGCACTGTTATAAACCGGCCACTCAGGTCAAAAACCTGTAACCTGCTTTGGTGCTGGTAGTTGCTTTGGTACAAAGCTGTGCTCAAACCCTTGTTGTTGTTGCGCAGGGCAATAAACTCCGGCAAACGAACCTGAAACTGATCGTTAACCGGGTTGGGATAAACCTCCATCACCGCCACATCTGGCAGGGTGGCCAGGTGTTCAGCGCTTACCACTATATCGCATTCTTCCATACCAATGGTGTCATGGGGTGCAACACCACCCGGGCAGGCATAGTCGTATTCACGCGGGGTAGGGTCAAACACATCATCCTCAAGGGTGGAGGTAAGTTTGAAAAGGAAGGTGTTAAGCATGGGGCCGTAAGGGTTTTCTTCGGCGCTGCCGGTGGCCAGGATTTTATTGTCATGGGTGGTTGAAACATAATAGTAAGGTCCTGTGTAATCATCCAACAATCGCCGGCTATGTAGAATGTTTCCCATGGTATCAACAATCTGTACCTCAACCCTTATATCATACCAACGATCGTAATTCTGCATTGAACCAGCGATAACTATGGTGCTATCCTGCATCCAACTCAATGAATAGGCATAACTTATTGAATCACTTAGTGAAAAGAACTGCGGATTTTCCTCGGAAAGGAATTGCTTTCTCAGGCTTTTTTTTGGTGAATTGGTAACCCCTGCAGAATATAAACGGCCGCCGGCCGATTCAATGGTAAAGAAATCCAGCGCGGCATCGATTGAATCAACATCTTTATAAAGGATCTGATAATCCAAAATATTGCCATCTTGTCCAACGTTGACTTTTATTGGCTTTCTATACCACCGTGACTGAATCGAATCGTAATAATCGGTATATCCGGTTACCAGATAGGTACTGTCCTTTAAAACCAGAATATCCCACCAGTCCTCAACATCCAAAAGCTTATCATCGTAATTCAATCTCCATTGGATCTGGCCGTTGAAATCAAATTTAATCAATGAAGTCGGGTTTTCGGTGCTGTGTGGTGGAGGCCCGCCGGGATGATAATTGTTATAAAGTCCAACGTAACCATCGTAGGTTTCAGCAACATCCTGTCCAAAATTATCAATCCCGGGTTCATTAATTATTTTGCACCAGTCTAATTGCCCGCAGGCATTAAGTTTCATAAAAGCGGCATCTGCAAAAATTCCAAAAGGGTATAAATCAGCATAGCGCGTTGACAAAGCAATAATCAAGCCTGAATCCCGGGTCACCTGCATCATATTAAACCAGGACAAATAGTCTGTGAGACTACCAAGTGTTCGTTCCCAGATAATTTCACCATTGATGTCAGTCTTAAACACCCAACCTGCATAAACCAAACCAGCATTACTAAAATGATTAGAAAGCACTGTTATACCATTATCATAAACCTGAAAGGTACATGATGCATTAGTATAGCCGTTGGGATTAATATACACTTTTGGCCAGGTTTGAGCGGATAGCTGGGATAGACTACTTATTATTATAAGCAAAATTAAAATTATTTTGTTCATTAGATTTAATTTTGAAAGGATAATCCCACAGGAGTACTAAACCTGTGGGATTAACTAACTTGTTAATGCTTATTTAACTGTAAATTTGGCACTGTGTACTATTTTGCCTTCAGCAATTCTTACAATATAAATGCCTGAAGCTAAATGGTTGACACGGATTATTACCTGGTTTTTACCATGAGAAATTGATTGCGAGTAAACAATGCGCCCATCCTGTGAAACAATGCTGAGTTCACCCTCTTTTTTTAACTTATAAGCAATGACAATATACTCACTGGCTGGATTTGGAAATACATGAAGTGCTTCTTGTGAAAGTTTTCCCTTGGTTTTGGGTTTGTTAATCACAGGAGTAGCCTTCAGACCTGTATCAGGTAAGGTAACCGATGGTTCGAAATCTATCAGCCGGTACGCCGAGAGAAGGTTACGGGCCGACACCCCGGCAGCATTGTCTTCGTTAGAAAGAGCGAAAAGTGCATTAATCGTCACGGTATCTTCTGAAAATGCATACGTTGTATCAGTCACTAACAGATTAAGAATGCCTGCCAACTGAACATATCCGGGCTGATTGATCTGGTGGTGCTCAGGAATAGTTTCAATATTTAGATTTTGTAAGGCAGCAATACCATTATTTGAATTACCCTGATCGAACCATGTCCATACTTGCTGGTATGCTGACAAAGGTTCGGGAAAGGTTGTAAGCGCCCAACGTAAGCTATCGAAATTAGATTCCTTCTGGTAAACTTGCAACAATTCTGAACGTGAAGCAGCAAGATCAGCTTCAAGACCCGATTTGGTGAGTTCGAGTGCCTGTCTGGCGCTGATCAGTTCTGCGCCTGCTTTTATCTCATCCATCAGCTCTTCAGGAAGTTGCTCCGCTCTTTGTTCAAGCGCTGAAATTACTTCAGGTGATTTTGCTGAATGCGGGTTGGCCACCATTATATCACGCACCAGGGCGCTGTTTAATACTTCCTCTTTCTTCCCGGCTTCAATCAGGGCTGTATCACTAAGATACGGAGATGTATTCATCAACTCATCATGTAGCAACAACGCTTCGAAAGGCGCTGAGCTTGTTATACTATTTACCAGAAGAGGGGTATCACCATCGTCAGTTAAAGTAACCAGTTGTGATTGGGTTTCACTGATTTCATCAGTAGTGCTCATTGATGATGCAATAAGTTCCTCCTTGCTTTGATTGATATTGAGCTTTGAAGGACAAGCTGTATTTTTGTAATAATATTGAGAAGTTCCAACTGTCAAAAACACGGTATTGTTGTAAAGAACCACATGTTGCCAGTTAGGTTGTAAACTTTGATTGAGTGGATATCTATGATAAAAATACTCAATGGGTTGTGCGAATTGGTTATTAATGTTGATAATATTTGAGCTTGACGGGAAAGTAAACCAATTACCAGCCGGTGCGGTAATAGTATCCTGATTGCTACCCTGGTCGTGCTTTATACCCTGGCTTGAAATTGGAATACCATCCCGCGGAATAATGTTTATGTCCGTTTGATTTCCAGAAAAATCATTACATTTTATACACAATCCTGTACCGGAGCCTCTGTTTTCGCCTTCTGCTATTATCCCGGAATAAAAATTTTCCAATTTATTGTTGTAAAGCAGATTCTCGGATGGACCCGAGTTTCTTATTAGAATTCCTGCTTCACTTTTAAATTGACTGTCTATTCCAACCAATGTATCTTCCTGGATTGTATAATTGTTGCAATATTCAAGAAAGATGGCAAATTGAGTAAAATTTGACTGACTAATATACTTTGGTTGTAAGAACCTGTTTTCAGTAATCCTGCTACTATTTATGCCACTCCCGAAAATACCTGATTTGCATGACCTGAAAACGGAGTTCCTGACTGTAAAATTTCTGCTTGAAAGCGATGCGGTGGAATATACCCCGTATTTAAGATTTTCAAAAACAGATCGTTGGAATTTGCCGTTAAGCGGGAGTCCGTCAACCAGGAAATTAGAGTTAATGGATCGGATACCGACAATGTTATTGATGCTGGTCCCGAAAATCTGTGATGTATAGTTGAAGGTACATTTTTTGAAATCAACACCTGTAACTCCATTCATGTTTACATGACAATCAACACCTGTGCTTAATTGGGGAAATTGATTGTTTGCAGTAAACAAACAGTTGCTGAAAGTACTTATGTTATTCAAGGTATAACCCGAAAAACTAACCCCAATATAATTATTATTGAAAGTTGAATTCTCAGCTATAATAATACCACCACCGTAGCCCATTGAAAAACCAGGCTCTCTTTCAATAATTGGCCAGTCAAGTAGAACGCCCACCCGGGCATATTCTATGCTACTGTTATTCATAACCAAATGCCCCTGGTTGGTGGTCGGGGTCTGGGTACTGCACGGATTTCCCCATACGTTGATGCCTCGCCATAATTCAGAGTTACAAGTAGTCGTTAGTTTGCTGTTGTTAGTCATGTTCAATTTGGCACCCTGGGAAACCCTTACCCTTGCATTACGGAAAAATTTTAGTGTTGTACCATTAAGGTTAAGTGTTGCACCTGTGCCAATGCATAAGTCGTCAAAAAAATTATATGTTCCATTAGTCCATGTAGTGGTCCCATTAATTTGCTTAAGTGGAGGAACGCCTAATAAGCTCAGCGCATTTGACATGGTAATCGCAATCCCACCCTGCCCGACTATAAAGCCTGTTTGCAGATTTAGATTGGCGATGCCATCCATAAATACATTGGCTCCATCTTTAATTGTCAGGATACCTCCAGGTTCAACTACAAGTTGCCCGTTACCTCTAAGGACAAGATTGCCGCATCCTTCGATAATCAGTTCACTTCCATTTTTAACAATTAGTTTAGCATCATTCTGAACTGTCATCACACTTCCAGCCAGAATGTAAAATTTGCTTTTTTCTGATAGTATTGTCCGGCTATTGTTTGATAAATACATTTCGCTTTGATCGTGGCATTCAAATGCTGTATAAGGCGCAAACTGACCGGTATATGTATCGCGTGTTATCTGTATTGGAGTTTTGTTTTGCTTTAAAAGCAATGTGTCATTATCATATATATACAACGATTCTTTCAGCGCAATTTTTCCTGTCCATGCAACACTATTGTCCAGTCGGTTGTGTCCCCAGTCAGTGTTTACGCTGTAGTCACCATTGGCAAGCTTAGTCATGGTGATACTTAAGCCTGTTATATATATGGTGTTGTTATTTACCAGGCTAGCAGGTGTTGCGGTACTTGTAATGTTTCCTTCATTATCATTAGTGTTATAAAAGGTTATGGTATTGACCGGCGCCGGGTTTGAAGAGAGGTTAAACGTTTTTGTGCCCCGGAAAGGGTCCTTTTCATCCATTAAGAAAGGCATTGAATCATTCGCAACCCATTGCCCGTTTATAAACTGCTCCTTTATATCCAGTTTAAAGACATAGTCATCCTGCACTTTTAAGACATCCAGGGAATTATTGTAGAAATGTATCATTGCATCGTTATCTCCCATAAAAGGATTGGGATCTAGTTTCTTACCATGTCCATTTTCGGTAATATAATTAAAGCATTCATTTGACACCTCCGATAACTTCATATAATTGAAATTACCTTCTGCTGAAATCAGTCTCAGGTGATCAGATTGGCCTACCGGCCTGATATTATCACCTGATAAAACATCTTTTCCAACCTGGTAAAAGGCATAAATACCTGCTTTGCCTTCAGGCCTGCAAAGAGAGTTTGAATTAGTTAAGAAGTCAAGCTTATTGTTTGTCCCAATTTTATGATTTTCGAGCCAGATATATTGATCTTTTGCATCAGCATCAGTGTACGGCAATTTAATCCTGATTGCATCACCTGTTGTAACAAAATCGCGTAGTATAAAAGTTTTCGTACCATTTTCTTTTGTAATGTCAGAAACCTGATTACTTGCAGCAATAAATGAATTGGTCGTATTATATATCGGACTCTTCCAATGCAGCCACCAACGGTCAAACCCATTGGCAGAAACCATACCTGTGCCTGACTGTCCCATAAGTCCATACCCTCCCATTCGTTGCAGAAATGTCCTGCCTGAGTTATAATTCCATCCATTTCCACCAGCGCTATGCATATCATTGCCTCCAAATAGTTTATGTGCAAATTCATGAAATAGAACACTTAAGGGATTTTCAGTAAATTGACGCCCTTTCCCAACACATTGTAAAGTGAATCTTTTTATTTGATTGTAATTCCCTGTGTTAAATAGTATACTATCAATAAGAGAACTACTCATGCCAATGTTTTCATTGAAATATCCATAATCTAAACTGTCGTTTCTGAATGAGTTTCTAACAATAATATTTACCAAATCAATGATGCTGTCATTATCTGAGTCGAAATCCTCAGTGAGATTATGTCCCCAGTATGCTTGAATTCCCCCATTTTCATTCAAGTAGTCAATCGTCCTTTCAATTAAAGTATTCCATGTGAACTGCCCCTTAGGCAATGGGTCGTTCTGAATAATATAGGATTGGGGCAATGTTATAATAACATAATCGCCAATTATATGGAGGTTTCCAAAAGAGGATTCGTAGAACCGGCGGGTGAAGGTCCCATTAATATTGTTTTCCTGATTATATTCAGTATCAAACAGAGAACTGTCTTTTACCCAATTTGGCACAATAGTGTTAATACCTGCATCAGCTATACTTGCCTGAGGCCAGTCAACACCAGAAAAACCGGGTTGTGGGTCATTGTTTGATACATCATAAATGATATTAGCCAAAAGGTTTAATGCCCTGTAATTTCCAAAAGGATTAAACGAAAATCCCTCCCACGAATTTTGGGTTTTGTTGTTAATTGTATAGTCATTAAACGTTGAGTCTGGGTTTAGGTCAATAATAGGAATCGGGAACTGGGAAAATACACAACTGTAAAGGAACAGAAATGTAATAAAGCTAGCGAACTTTTTCATAATATCGAATTATAAAGGATTAAAGATAAAGGATATCATTAATGTGATTTTTTTTTGCAAAATGAACTATCTTAAATCTGATATTGTTGAAAATTCTCTTTTATAATAGTTGAAATTACAGGTGATATAGGTGCAACAATAAAAACTAAGGAGGCATGTCCTTTAGTGAACAGAACATTGTTGAATACGGGAACTTTTCCCGGATCGAATGTGCAATCAAATTAAGGGCTATATAGTATAATGCTTCGAAATCACTTACTCTACAAATACCAAAATCTCTCGTTATATTCATAATTAATGGTCTAATATGAAAGACTATCGGTTGTTTGTAAACCTATTATCTTTACAAATATAGTGGAAATAATTTGTGCAATCAAAGTCTTTTTGAGCTTTAGCGAAAATACGACCGAAGGGAGCTCACCAAAGGTAATCTCATAATTTATTCCGGACAATAGTGTTTTAAAATAAAGACTCCAAGAGTTTTTCCTATGATTTCCTATAAAACACAAAAGCCGGTTGATATCTCAACCGGCTTTTATGCTTTAAAACACTTATCAGTTAAAAATATCTTCCAGTTCTTCAGGAATAATCATGCTGCTTTTGAATTCTTCTTTCAGCTGTGGCTGTTTGTATTTATTGGCATATTCCCAGATTCTGGCCATTACCGCATAAGCCTGCATCTCGTCTTCCTGGTAAAATGAAGCAAACTCAGGACTTACTGCTTTGTAATAATTCAGATTTTCGATGTAAACCCCGGCAAGTGCTTTTAAGAAGTTATTGCCTTTCTCAATTGCGCCAGCATCGTAATAGACTTCAACCAATGGCAACATATAATAATCAAAAGTGATTTTGTTGTTAGGGAATTCCAATATGCACTTATCGGCAACTGCAATGGCTTCGGTATTTTTTCCTTTTGCCTGAAGAGCCTTGGCCAAACGCAGGTAACTCTGCCTTGGCATAATAGAATTTCTGTAACTTTCAGGATCAACATGAACACCCGGCTTATTCAGATTGCCCCATTTGGCTTTATTCACCAGTATTTCATAGGATGCTTCTGAATCAACACCACCCAAACCGGGAACAACATCCGCTGCAAGCACAGGAATAAATTTATAAACTATACCCGTTTGATGGCAATATTTATCAACATTAAACACTGAGCTAACACTGCTGGGACTGGCAAAATAAAGCGGCCTGTCCCAGTTCTGTGAAGCAAGGAAATCGAGCAGCATAAGGTCGTTTTTATAGAGGTAATTCGATGTTATATCCCATTCAATAACGGGAACAACTTTATCCTTCATATATTCAGGGACAATGCCGTTCTGAACAGCCTTGGCCGAATCAACAGTGAGTTTCACCCTTTTGGTAGGGAAGAAATTGATTTTTTTACCCGACTGCAGACTCACCTTGCTGCGATCTGTTTCATCGGCAATAAAATTAATAAGCTCCTTCAACTCTACCCTCTCCACTATATTACCACGGGTAAAATAGGGTATGTATTCATTAACTCCTTTGTTGTATTGCTCAGGAGTAAGTGTAAACTTTAATGGTTCAGAATCATATATTTTTCTGGCCAATTGATGAACATACCAATCGCCCGACGAAAGCATGTAATTCACAACCCTGATGTCGGTTCTCACACCTTCCACTTCCTGGGCATACCAGAGCGGGAAAGTGTCGTTATCGCCATTGGTAATCAGGATGGCATTCGGGGCACATGAATTCAGATAATTCAGCGCAAAATCGCGGGCTGCGTATTTCTCTGAGCGATCATGATCGTCCCAATTCTCAGCCGCCATGATGCCGGGCACCAGGGCCAGACAAACAACCGTAACGGAAGCTGCAGAAACCAATTGATTCATTTTCAGCTTTTTCGTAAGCACCTCCCATAGCGAAATCACTCCGATCCCAACCCATATGGCAAAAGCATAGAATGAGCCCGCATAGGCATAATCCCTCTCTCGGGGCTGAAACGGTGTTTGGTTCAGGTAAATGACTATGGCCAGACCGGTCATGAAAAAGAGCAGTCCTACAATCAGACCATCTTTATAATTCCGGTTAAAATGGAACAACATTCCGATAACACCGAGTATCAACGGCAACAGGTAATAGGTATTTCGGGCAGGACTCTGCATGCTCAGAGGCAGATCGGTTTGTTTGCCAAGCCTCATCTCATCGAGGAAGTTTATCCCACTTATCCAGTTCCCTTTCTGAATGCCTCCGTGCCCCTGAACATCGTTCTGACGGCCGGCAAAATTCCACATAAAGTACCTGAAATACATGTGGCCAACCTGATAGCGGAAAAAGAACCTGAGGTTTTCGCCCATGGTAGGTTTAATAATGGTTTCTGTTTCCCCGTCATTATTAATTGCCTGTATGGGAATTCCTTTGATTTTTCCCCAGCTTTTATAGGCTCTTACATGATTTTCCTGCGGGCTGTGCATGCGTGGAAATACGGTTGTAAACTTTGGATCATAATTAAAAACATCTCCCTTTCTGGAATCCGTTATGATGTATTTTCCGCTTTTTTTATCTCTCACATAAATGGGAGAACCATCCGATCTGGGATTTACAGGATCAATAGGCGCACTGTAATATTGGCCGGAAAAGATTGGCCAGGTTCCGTATTGCTCACGATTCAGATAGGAAAGCAGACTGATGGCGTCATCGGGATTGTTCTCGTTGATGGGTGTATTGGTATTTGCCCTGATAACCAGCATCATGAAAGAAGAGTATCCGATAAGGATAAAAGTGAGTGACAACAGGGCTGTGTTGGCAATAAGCTTTCCTTTTCGGTGTGTATAGCGTAAGCCATAAACAAGACCGGCAATGATCAGGACAAAATATACGATGGTTCCTGAGTTAAACGGCAATCCGAAGCTGTTGACAAACAGCAGTTCAAATTTCGCTGCCAGATCAACCACCCAAGGGATGATGATGTACATGATGAAGGCAAGCAGAAATACTGATATTACTCCGGTAAGAACGATGCCTTTGGTGGTGGTTTGATATTTCTTGAAATAATAAACATACGCGATGGCAGGAATTGCCAGCAGATTAAGCAAATGCACCCCAATGGATAAACCTACCAGGTAAGCAATAAAAACGATCCAGCGTATGGAGTGTTTGTGATCGGCAACCTCTTCCCATTTAAGGATGGCCCAGAAAACAACCGCGGTAAAAAGTGAGGACATGGCATAAACCTCTCCTTCCACAGCCGAAAACCAGAATGAATCGGAGAAAGTATAAGCCATGGCACCAACCAAACCGCTTCCCAAAACCACAGCCTGCTGGCCAAAAGTCAATTCCGCTTCAGCTTTAACCAACTTTATGGCCAGGCGGGTAATGGTCCAGAAAAGGAACATGATGGTAAGTGCACTGACCAACCCCGACATAAAATTAACCATCAGGGCAACCTTGCTGGTGTCGCCAAAAGCAAAAAGTGAGAAAAAACGGCCCAGAATCTGGAAGAACGGAGCTCCCGGCGGGTGGCCTACCTGCAATTTATAGGCAGTAGCAATGTATTCTCCGCAATCCCACCAGCTGGCGGTAGGCTCGAGCGTAAGGGTATAAACAATCAGGGCTACGGCAAAGGAAAACCAGCCGAGAATGTTGTTTAGTTTTTTGTAATCCATCTGAAAAGAGAATTGGGTATGTGTTATTTATCGAATTCTTTCAAAATGAGACATCCGAAATAAGTGTTCACTAAACTGAACAATATTTCAAAAAAAGTGCTGCGAAGTTAATGATTTTCACACAACAGATGAATCGGTGTTTTCTAAAAAATGTTAAGTCTGGAGAGAAGGTGAGCCATCGGGTAAAACAGGTTAATTATAAAATATTTTTAATAGGATCATTGCTTTGCTTGCATATAATCCAACACCAATTTCACTTCCTTACGTATCACATAAGCTTCAGGCGCCGTCTGCCAGTTCTCTAATGTTGTCAAAGCTTCGGGAGGCAATTGAGAAATATCGTTCTGACTGAAATAAATGTACAAGGCCATAACCCGCAACCAGTCCAAACGCTGGTAATTGTCGGCTTGAAATGCTGATTGTGTGAGGAAATTGCGAAATATTTGTAAAAGTGCTTCTTTTGCTGGCAGCGGCGGCACTAAAATACTGAGCTTGCGCACGGCAACAAAGTGTGGCAGTTGAGGGACAACCGTACGGAGGGTGAAATATTCAGCGGGTATGTCAATAACAATATTTTCTTCCTGGAAATTTACCCAAAGATACAGTGAATCAATGGGTTGCTGGGCGCGGGAAATGCCGCACAGGGCGATAAAGAAAAGGAGTATAATTGTTTTTTTCATGTGACAGGTTTTGAAGGTTTCTTTTTTTTACAGGACTAACAGGATTTTTTGGTTCTATTCTAACGCATTTTTCCGGATGCTTTCGACTCCGCTCAAGCACCGGATTATCGGTGGTCGAGCGGTGGTTGGTGAGCTTTCGTCGAACCAAGCCGTCGGTGGTCGAGCGGTGGTTGGTGAGCTTTCGTCGAACCAAGTCGTCGGTGGTCGAGCGGTGGTTGGTGAGCTTTCGTCGAACCAAGTCGCCGGTGGTCGAACCAAGTCGCCGGTGGTCGAGCGGAGTCGAGACCACCAATAACCTCATTCCACCACAAACCTCGCCTTACCCATCTGCTTATTACCGGCAAATACCACCGCCATATACAGCCCCGGCCTCCAGTGTGAAATGCTGAGCCCGGTTTCGTTTACACCTGCATTAACGGGCATTTCAGCCAGTTGCCGGCCGTGTATATCGTAACACACCACCCGTATTTTGCTATGATATTCTGTATTTTCAAGCAAAAAGCGCACATAATCGCTGGCAGGGTTTGGAGCCGGGGTTATGGGTATCAAACTGATGCGGGCCTCATACTCCTTGCGGGTTGGTATATCTTTTACATCAACAATTACCTCGCAACTGCTTAAATCAATGGTTTTTGAAACAATAGGCTCGGGACAGAGGTAATCGTACTCGCGTGGTGCAGTATATATGCTGTCGTACTCAAGGCTGGTGTTGAATTTCATAAGGATGATGTCCTGATTATAGCCGCTGCCAACCACGGCTCCGGCAAGAAGTTTGTCATCACTTGTTACTATAAGGCCATAAGGAGAGTGTGCTGTGGGATGTATAAAAGAATTGTGCCATCCTCCTAAGGAATCAAGTTCATGCAAACCAAACCAACCTGGGTAAAAATTTGAACTATCAGCATACAAGATATTGGTAAACAATCGTCCATCTGAGGTATAAGAAGGGTTAACCATATAACCTTCAACCCATTTATTTCCAACCATTGGAAACTGAGGTATTGAGTCATGTACAAAGTTGCCAAAGCTATCTAATACCAATAACGATGGAGAATATGCTCCTGTGTTACGATCAACAGCACCTAAGTAAAAGTTTCCACTGCCTTGCTGTGTTGACCAGCCGGCATCTGAATATTGATCATGTAAAGTATCCCGGTAAGCACTTACCCATTGTTCAGCGCGACTGCTATCGGCCAGTAGTCCAAATGCTTTTAACCTGCAGGGGATTGGGCCGCCGTTGGCAATTGAATCGTCACACCAAAAAAGATAACCACTCATAAAGAAATCTCCTTTGGTGGTAAGCACGAGATCATAGGCCCCGTTGTCGTCAATAAAAGGGTGATTCTCAGTTAAGGCATAAGGTTCAATCCAGAGTACTTCGCCTGTATTATCGAACCTGAAAAGATGTGTTTTCGGATTATTGTCTGTGACGTAATACTGGTGTGTCAGCATAATATACCCACCATCAGGCAGTTGTAAAATTTCTGTACCCCAATCCGGTCGGCCATTGGTGCGGAAAATATTGCACCACTCTAATTCACCGCATGCATTGTGTTTGGTTACACTAATGTCATTCAAAGTCCAACGTTCGTGACTGCCGCAGAGGATAAAACCTCCGTCAGCAGTTGGCTCAATGTATGACGGGTAATTGCCCTGGCCTAGTCCGGTGGTTCCTATAGTTAAATCGTACAGAAGGTTGCCATTGATATCGGTTTTTATTAACCAGCCACGGGTATCAGGGTAGTAATTGTAAGCCCCAAGTATAAAATAACCTCCATCATAGGATAAATTCAAATTTCGGAATACTTCAGGACGATTTTGGAGACCAAATGTTCGGTTCCAATTCTGTGAAAAACACAATTGGGTGGATATCAGAAATGGTAGTAATAACAGCAGAGTTTTCATAATAACGTAGGATTAAACAAGAAAACCGGAATATGAATCCGGTTTTCCTGTAAAGTTTAGATTAGAAAGAAATGATTATTCCAGTACTGCCAACACATTGGCCACCAGAAACCAACCTAACAGTATAACTACCAGATATAAAATTTCTGGTATCAATAATAATCTGGTCAAACTTTCGACCGATGTTTCTATTATAAACCTTTCTACCTGTTTTGTCAATGATTTCAATTATGCCCTGGGTTTTATCATCACCGGTATTGAATTTAATGGTAATAAAATCCTTAGCCGGGTTGGGATATACCTTCAGGCTAGCATACTCTGGATTTACCGATTTAACCCTTGGTTTTTTTACTTCCACACTTTTAGTCAAATCCGGTTCAAGGTAGGGTTCGTTGTATTCAAATAGGTTGTTGGCAACCAATATCCCTCGTGCTGCTGCGGTGACAAACAGGCTGCTATACAGAAGAAAGTTATTCAGAGGCACCCCATCAAGGGTATCAATCGGTTGATTTTCAATCAGCCATTGCATAAATACCTGTTATTGGCCAAGTTCGGAGAGTTCAACTTCAGAAAGTGAAATTTCATTGATGATGTTGCTCCAAGAGTTTAAGGCTGAAGTTGTATCCCCGTTTTCAAGCAACAGCCAGGCCTGTCGCATCATAGATTCAGCACTGCCATCGGCAGCAAGCAATGCCAGCAATGTATCAATTGGCACGGGCGTGGTATCAGTAAGTGAGGCAGACAACAAACGGTTATACCCATAGTTGTAAAGCCGTTCGCTCATATCCCTTTTGGCTTCCATCAACTCTTTGGCAGAGAGTAAAAATATCCCTTCCAAGATTTCATCTTTCATATAATCAGGCATTGGCTCAAGGCGCATATCAATTTCCTGCATTATGGTTCCCGATTTTGCACTGTGGGGGTGGTTGGCTACCATAATATCGCGCAGCATCGCATTGTTGAGCAATTCCTCACGGTTGATTGAATACCCACATTGTAAAAAGGGTTCGGTATCATATATCAAGTTCATGGCTCCGAAGAAAATATGACTTGTGTTATTGTTGTCAATGGCTATTGATAACAAATATATTACATGATTTTAAAATTCAAAGAAATATTTTGGAAAAGCTATCAAGTTTATTGTAAAGTGAATTATTTAGGCATTTGAGTTATAATTGTTAATAATTTTACATCCCCCTTCTTATATATCGCTTTTTTGGCAACAATGACCAAAGATTAATATTTAACAGCTTCAGTTGCAGCCCTAAGCTAATTGTTAATTGTGCCTATCCCGTGGTTAAAATACTAACCTTGTAAACATTTTAAGGCATTTAAACTTTAAAGAGAGTTATAGTAAACCTATTTTTTGAATTCCAAATAGGAATGGATAAAATTTTCCATAAGTAACAATTTAGCAAAAATGAATTTCAACTGCTTCTTCCAGGAAAGACCATAGTTTTAATACTCAACCGTGAAAAAATATTGGATAACCGGGACATAAACATGATAGCATCTAATAAAATGGAAAACTACTGAACCATTTAATTCTCATTTGCACTAAAACTTTACTGCCCAAACAAATGCAAAAGAAATTCCCGAAATATTTGTAAAGTTTTAAAAAATATACCTATTTTTGCACACCCTAAAGGGAAAATGTCCGATGGTGTAACGGTAGCACAAGAGATTTTGGTTCTCTCGGTCTAGGTTCGAATCCTGGTCGGACAACATTAAAAAACAATCACCCCGTTGCGCATGTTGCGCGCGTACTCAATGGTGAAACTAAGTTGAGGGGACTGTATTGTCCCCTCTTTTATTACATTAATAAAATGATCGACAAAGAAGCAATCCTTAAAGAAGTTGAAGCAAAGTTGCAGGATACCGATAGGTTTGTGGTTGAGATTACGGTAAAATCAGGCAACCGCATTACTGTCCTGCTCGACAGCGACACCAGCATCACCATCGACGACTGCATTGCGGTAAACCGGCATATTGAATCGGTTTTCGATCGTGAAACTGAAGACTATGACCTTACGGTTTCTTCTTCGGGTATTGACCAGCCCTACAGAATGTTAAGGCAATATGTTAAAAACATAGGCCGCGAAGTGGATGTAACTTTTACCGATGGATCTGTTTTTACCGGAAAGCTTATAGCTGCCGACAAAGACAAAATTACCGTTTACCGGAAGACAAAAGTAAAGAAAGTGGAAACCGAAGAAACCAAAGAAATTCCTTACACCGAAATCAAACATACCAAAGAGGTCATCTCTTTCAAGTAACATAGTAAATCAACCCAATCAAAGAACCTGAAACAACAATGGAACATATCAATTTAGTCGAAACCTTCTCCGAATTCAAGGAGTTTAAAAACATCGACCGCGAAACCATGATGCGCATCATAGAAGATGTATTCAGACATATGCTCATGAAGAAATATGGTTCGGACGAGAACTTTAATGTTATTGTCAACATTGATAAAGGCGATCTTGAAATCTGGAGAAACCGTGAAATTGTTGAAGACGAAGAAGTTGAAGACGAAAACAAACAGATAGGTTATTCTGAAGCCATCAAAATCGAGCCCGACTTTGAAGTAGGTGAAGAAGTTACCGAAGAAATAAAGTTGAAGGATTTCGGAAGAAGGGAAATCCTGACCATCAGGCAGAATCTGATGTCCAAGATACAGGAGTACGAAAAAGACAATATCTTCAAAAAATACAAGGAGAAGATTGGCGACATCATCACCGGCGATGTTTATCAGGTCTGGAAAAAAGAGATACTGGTGCTGGATGACGAATACATTGAGCTGACACTACCCCGCTCAGAGCAAATACCATCGGATTTCTACCGCAAAGGCGATACCCTCAGGGCTGTTGTTTCAAAAGTAGATATGCGAAACAACACCCCTGTTATTATTCTGTCGAGAACAGCACCGAATTTCCTGGAAAGACTTTTCGAACAGGAAGTTCCCGAAGTTTATGACGGACTGATTACCATCAGAAACATTGTAAGGGTGCCTGGCGAACGTGCAAAAATTGCAGTGGAAAGTTATGATGACCGTATTGACCCGGTTGGGGCATGTGTGGGTATGAAAGGTTCGCGTATTCATGGCATTGTCAGGGAACTGCGTAACGAGAACATTGATGTAATCAATTTTACGAACAACGCTTCATTGTACATTTCGCGTGCATTAAGTCCGGCTAAAATATCTTCGATATCGATAAACGAGGCTGAAAAACGTGCAGATGTTTTCATGAAACCCGACCAGGTTTCACTGGCTATCGGTAAAGGCGGCTACAACATTAAGCTTGCCAGCAGGCTTACAGGTTACGAAATTGACGTGTACCGTGATACCGAATTCGACAATGAGGATGTTGATATCCAGGAATTTAATGACGAAATCGATCAGTGGATTATCGATGAATTCAAAGCCATCGGCTGCGACACGGCCAGAAGCGTTCTGGATCTCAGCATTGAAGAATTGGTAACCCGCACCGACCTTGAGGAGGAAACGATCAAAGAGGTAGTAAGGATACTCCGGGCTGAATTTGAGTAATAAATTTGTTGCAAAAATATTTTTCACTCGGATGATTCCGGAATTCCAAGGGTTTGAATAGCATAATTAGCGTATTTTTACAGACAATCCGCAGCAGCAGGCGGTTAATAACATCAAAAAATAATATG
Source organism: Lentimicrobium sp. (assembly GCA_019429275.1). Taxonomy (GTDB): domain Bacteria; phylum Bacteroidota; class Bacteroidia; order Bacteroidales; family Lentimicrobiaceae; genus Lentimicrobium. Next base: position 39,510 of record JAHYJC010000013.1, read on the forward strand.
TCAGAAATTAGTAAGAGCATACGACTTGGGAAAGCAGCTCAGGAGTTTAATGTCGGAGTCCCAACCATTGTCGAGTTCCTTCATAAAAAAGGGATCAAAATCGACAATAATCCGAACACTAAACTTGCGCCTGAAGTTTACGCTTTGCTGATGAAAGAGTACCAATCTGAAAAAACCGTTAAAGAGTTTTCACAAAAGATTGAACTTGAGTACACACAGCACAAAACCATTTCCATTACCGATAAACGCCAGCCGGCCGAAGAAGAAACCGAAACCGAAACAGGCGCAGAACTGTTTATCCGTAATATGCCATTAAGTGAAGGTACTCTTGCAAAAGAGAAAACAGCAGACAAACCTGCTGAGACTTCGAAACCGGAAACAGCTGATAAAACTGCCGCTGAAGCTGTTCCCGAAGAAAAAATCGTTAGTCCGGCTAAAGTGACTCACAAAAAGACGAAAGCTGATGAAACTGCCGAGAAACCAAAAGCTGAAGCCGAAAAACCGGTAGAAGATTCAAAGGCAGAAGCAACTGAAGCTAAACAAGAAGTTTCTGAAAAAACTGACACTCCCGCATCACCTGAGCCGTTGCCTGTTGAAGCCGAACAAACAGAAAATAATAAAGATACTGAAACTGAGATCGTAAAACCTGAAGCCACGGCACCTGAGACCGGAATTAAGGTTCTGGGCACACTTGATCTCGATCAGTTCAAAAAACCATCGAAAAAAGGCAAGGTATCGAAGAAGAAAACTGACCCACCACCCGAAAGCAAAGAGGAAACTCCGGCCGCTGAAATTTCTCAACCTGCTACCGAAGAGGTTATTTCTGAACCGGTTGCTGAAAAAACTGAGGCTGAAGCAACGCCCGAACCGATTGCAGAAGCCAAAACTGAGACACCTGAAGTTGAACCTGAAGCTCCTGTTGCTGAGAAGGAATCAAATTTCATGAAGACTGAGGTCAGAAAACTTGAAGGGCCAACCGTTCTGGGAACCATGATATTGCCCGAACCCAGAAAACAAGAGCCGAAAAAACCGATTGCATCTTCATCTGACGATTCAATCAAATCGAAAAAGAAAAAGCGTAAACGCATCAAAAAGGCGGGGGAAACAACTCCTTCGACGGATAAGCCTGCAACTCATGGAACTCAGGGAGCAGGACGCCAGCAATCATCACCCCAAAGGGGAAAACCAACCCGCGATAAAAGGGGAGGCCAGCGACCTGAGGCTCCAAAAGTTGAGCCTACCGAAGAAGACATCCAAAGGCAAATTAAGGAAACGCTGCAGAGGTTGAGTTCCGGAGGTAAATCAAAAGCATCAAAACACCGCCGCGAAAAACGAAGCATTGCAAGTATGCATATGGCTGAAGATGCACAACGACGTGAGGATGAACAGAAAACCATTATGGTGGCTGAATTTGTCACAGCCAATGAATTGGCCAATCTGATGGACGTACAGGTGAATCAGATCATTTCTACCTGTCTTTCACTTGGCTTGTTTGTATCAATAAATCAGCGGTTAGATGCTGAAACCATTGTAGTCGTTGCTGATGAATTTGGATTCACGGTAAAATTTGTCGGAGTTGAAGATGCTGAAAGCACAGTTAATGAAAGCGAAATTGACAAACCTGAAGATCTTCTGTTCCGTGCTCCTATTGTAACCGTTATGGGTCACGTTGACCACGGCAAAACATCGTTACTTGACTTTATCAGAAGTGCAAATGTCATCGCCGGTGAAGCCGGAGGAATTACACAACATATTGGGGCGTATGAAGTTAAACTCGACAACGGCAAAAAAATCACCTTCCTTGATACACCTGGCCACGAGGCATTTACAGCCATGCGTGCAAGGGGAGCAAAAATTACAGATATTGTAATCATTGTGATTGCTGCTGACGATACTGTGATGCCGCAGACTGTTGAAGCCATCAATCATGCTCAGGCAGCCGGCGTTCCTATTGTATTCGCAATCAACAAAATAGATAAGCCCAACGCAAATCCTGAGAAAATCAGGGAGGAACTCTCAAAACGCAATATACTTGTTGAAGACTGGGGTGGAAAATATCAGAGTCAGGAAATATCTGCCAAACATGGTAAGAATCTTGACCTGTTGCTGGAAAAAGTACTTCTTGAAGCAGAAATGCTTGATCTCAAAGCCAATCCGAATAAGGCCGCCAGCGGAACCATTCTCGAATCATCACTTGACAAAGGAAGAGGATACGTTGCTAAACTTCTTGTACAAACCGGAACACTTAAAGTGGGCGATCTTGTAATTGCTGGAACCACTATTGGTAGGGTTAAGGCTATGTACAATGAACGCAATGTTCAAATAAAAGAGGCCGGACCAAGCACCCCGCTTCTGCTGTTGGGATTGAATACAGCACCCCAGGCTGGCGATACTTTTAAAGTTATGACCGACGAAAGGGAAGCAAAAAATATTGTTACCAAACGTCAGCAATTGCAGCGCGAACAGGGCATAAGAACCCAGAAACACATTACGCTCGACGAAATAGGACGCCGTATTGCAATTGGAGACTTTAAAGAATTGAATATCATTGTTAAAGGTGATGTTGACGGATCGGTAGAAGCGCTATCAGATTCATTATTGAAACTCTCAACCCCGGAAGTACAGGTAAATATCATTCATAAATCTGTGGGTGCAATTACTGAAAGTGATGTCCTGCTGGCTTCAGCCTCCAATGCGGTTATCGTTGGATTCCAGGTAAGGCCTACACCAAGCTCTCGCAAACTGGCAGAACAGGAGCAGATAGACTTGAGGGTTTATTCAATTATTTATACCGCCATCAACGAAATCAAAGCCGCCATCGAAGGTATGCTTGCTCCCGATATTGAGGAAAAAATTCTGTGTAACATTGAAGTTCGCGAAGTATTCACAATAACCAAGGTCGGAACAATTGCCGGCTGTATGGTACTCGATGGAAAGATTCACCGGAATACCAAAATCAGGGTAATCAGAGACGGTATCGTTGTTCACACAGGAACCCTGGGATCGCTCAAACGATTCAAAGATGATGTTAAGGAGGTTTCAGCCGGTTATGAATGTGGACTAAACATCGACAACTTCAATGATATCAAAGTCAAAGACATCATTGAAGGTTACGAAATTTTTGAAGTTAAAAGGAAATTGTAACAATTCTAAAAATCTGATAACACAAAAAAACCTTCCCGGCAATACACCTGGAAGGTTTTTTTCGTAAAAACTTATTCTGATTATTTATTCAGCCTGTCAGCAAGTCTGAAGTAATCGTTATAACGGGTCTGGACTTCCTGCCAGTTTAATTTGTTCCAGAAGTTCTCAACATAATCCGCTCTTTTATTCTGGTATTTTAGGTAATACGCATGCTCCCAAACATCAATTCCCAGTATTGGAAAGCCTCTTTTCCCCTCCGTATTCATTAAAGGATTATCCTGATTTGCGGTTGAGGTGATAAAAAGTTCATCGGTTTTAAAATCGATGGAAAGCCAGGCCCAGCCTGAGCCAAAACGTGTTTTTGCAGCATCATTAAATTGCTGATAAAAAGCATCATAGCTACCAAAAGTGCGGGTAATGGCGTCGAGCAATTTACCCGAAGGTTTTCCACCTCCGTCAGCCGACATAATCGACCAGTACAGAACATGATTGTAAAAACCTCCGGCATTGTTTCTGATACCTGCCGGAAAATCAGTCATGTTTCCAAAAATCTGGTAAAATGACATTTTTTCAAGATCAGTTCCTGCCACAGCTTTCATAAAGTTGTTAAAATATCCCCTGTGATGCCTGTCGTAGTGAATTTCTACAGTTGATTTGTCAATGACAGGTTCCAGAGCTTCATAAGAGTAAGGAAGTGCAGGAAAGACAGCCTTTCCCGCCTCGATAAACCAATCTTCTCCACTTCCGGTAAATGCCGATTCGATACTTGCACTGGATTTGGCACTTAAGACTGCTGTAACCGGCTTCTGCTCAGTTTTGGTTTTACTTTTTACTGCTGTTTGTGCAAGCAGTCCAAAAGGAAGTATAACTGCAGATGCCAGCAAAATAGAAAATATGTTTTTTTTCATCGTTGTTTTGATTTTTACTTGAAAACCGGACAGCAAAGCCATCCGGTTTTAATTTGTTATTCAGGTTTAAAACTATTATTTTAATGCTTTTTCGAAGTTTTCTGAAACTTTATTCCAGTTAACAAGATTCCAGAAAGCACCGATATAGTCAGGACGACGGTTCTGATATTTCAGATAGTAGGCATGTTCCCAAACATCAAGACCCATGATTGGGGTTCCTTTGCAGTCATGAACATCCATAAGAGGATTATCCTGATTGGCTGATGAACATACACATAAATTTTTGTCATTATCAACGCTCAACCATGCCCAGCCACTTCCAAAACGGTTTGCTGCAGCGTCGTTGAACTTAGTTTTAAATGCCTCAAAAGATCCAAATTTAGTGTTTATGGCTTCTGCAAGTTTGCCGGTTGGTTCTCCACCACCCTTTGGACTGAGAATTTCCCAGAAGAGGTTGTGATTGTAAAAACCGCCGCCGTTGTTTCTCACGGCCAATGGGGCCTTGCTTATTTCAGCAAAAATTGCTTCCATACTTTTTGATTCAAGGTCTGTGCCTTGAATGGCTGCTGTAAATTTATCGAAATATGCCCTGTGATGTTTGGTATGATGGATTTCCATTGTCATTTTATCGATGTGTGGTTCGAGAGCATCGTAGGCATAAGGTAATTGCGGGAATTCGAAATTCATTGTTATATCCTCCTTGTTAAAAAAATGTTAATGTTATTTAAATTCAATATAAATAACGTATGAATCCTGAATTTGTTTATCAGAACAATTATTATTTTTCTATGGTAAAAAGGGAGTTTAAATGAATTCAGGTTTAGAACTCAACCGAAATTTTAATATTGAGTTGTCTGGGTGTCAGATAATTGGGAACTCCATACAAGCGATTATTCACATCCTTAACCCAGGTGTAAGATATGGTATTATTAACCTGAAGCAGGTTCAGCACTTCGGCGCTTATCCAGATATTATTGATATACTTTCGCCAGCTGCCGGGCTTAACAACCTGATTTTTGGCAAATGAAGCCTCCCCCACAATCTGTTTTGAAAAGCCAATATCAACCCTTCGGAATGAAGGCATGCGTTGCGAATTTCTGGCTCTGGGCACTCCCGGAGGGCTGTATGGTATTCCTGTTCCGAAAAGCAGGTTGAGGTGCATCTTAAAAGTTGGATTCCGGGGCAGGTAATCCTGAAAAAACAAACCAAAAGTGAGCAACTGGTCAGTTGGCCGGGGCATAAAACCCCTTTCTGTAGTTAAACTGTCAGCAATTACCTGATCAGTAGTATACCCCCTGATGATAAGCTCTCCGGCATTGTTATAATAGTCTGTGTAAAAATCACCTTCAATATCTTCCCGGGTCTGCATAAGCGAGAGACTGGCCCACGACTCAATGCCATTAACAAATTCACCATTTACCTTGAAATCCACTCCGGTAGCATAACCTTTGGCATTGTTCTGAGCAAAATACCTTATCCTCACATTATCAACTTCATAAGGTATAAGATTGGTCAGATATTTATAATAAGCTTCGCCAACAAATTTAAAAGGCCGGCCCCACGCCCTGAAGTTCAGGTCAGTAGCAGCTACCAAATGATAGGAAGTCTGGGCTTTGAGATCGCGGTTTATGGAGCCGTCTTTTGCCCTGAGCTCACGGTAGAATGGGGGCTGGTGGTAAATTCCGGCAGTAAGACGAAATAATATATCTGTTTCCCAAACGGGTTTAAGCGATAACCCGCCCCGTGGGCTGATCACCAGTTGTTTATTGAGATCCCAGTAATTGGCTCTGATACCAAAGTTGAGTCCCAACTGCCCAAAGTCGGTCTCTTTTGTTTCCGAATATTGGGCAAAGCCAGAAATACGGTTTGAGTTGAGTTCAATATTTGCCCTGACTATATCCTGAAGTACAATATCTGCCTGGTTGCCTGTAATGCCAGGTATACCCCCGGAGTATGGCAATGTATAACCTGCTGAATCATTCATATTCCACTCATTCAACCGGTCGCTGATCATTTCGCGCTGAAATTTTACCCCCCATTGGAATGTTTTGTCATCAAACTGAAACAATCCCCTTTGCTCGATGTTAAAAACGTTGGCATTCAAATAATTACGTGCATGATTGAGGTAGGTTCCCACTCCTTTTGTCTCAATGGCCTGACCAAAGGTTTCACTTCCCTGATTAGTTTCAAGTTCACCAATCCAGTATTGACCCATTATATCAAATGTCTCACTTTCAATGGTTTGAAAAGCTGATACAATCAATTTAAGTGACAGATCTTTGTTGGGTTTATAATTGGTGGTAAACGCTCCCATATAGTTTTTGAATCTGTCGACTTCTCTACCCTCAAAATAGATTCGAAGCTGGAGGGCTTCGTTGATGGTTCCAAAACTGGTGGTGCGGTCAGTTGGCTTCAATTCATAGGAGTTTCTGGCAAAATTTCCCAGGAATGAAAATTCAAGTTTTGGATTGACTTCATAAAGCAACATTCCCTGTAAATCGGTAAATGAGGGTTTGTAATCGCCTTTGGTTTCCAGACCTTTTAATATATATTGGTTCGACTTTTGACGAAATCCCAGCAGGTACATAAATCTACGATCTGGCGAGGAACCTTCAAGGTGCAACGATGCGCCAAGCAAACTTCCACTTACTGATCCGGCCATTTTTGTCGGCCGCTTATACCTGATATCCAATACTGAAGAAAGTTTATCACCATAACGTGATTCAAATCCTCCGGCAGAAAATAAGATGGAGGCCACCATATCGGAGTTCAGGAAGCTCAATCCCTCCTGTTGGCCTGACCGCACCAGAAAAGGACGGTAGATTTCAACATCGTTTACATAAACGAGATTCTCATCATAGTTACCCCCCCTCACAGAATATTGTGAACTCAGCTCATTGTTGGACGACACGCCGGGCATGGTTTTAAGCAAGGCTTCTATACCGCCTGACGCACTGGGAATCAGTCCGGCCAGTTTGGGATCAATGGGATTCAGATTTGCTGAACGTATTTGCCGGTCTTCAACCACAAAATCAGGCAATTCGGTGGCAATTTCCCTTAATTTTCTTTTGAGTTCATAACGTTCACCGGGTTCAAGCCTGACTTTAAAAAAAATGGTTGCATAGCCAATGGAGGAAATAACAAGTACAACATCACGATTGGCAGGAATTTTCAGATGGAAAGTGCCATCTTCCTGGCTGACTGTTCCTCCGGGTTGCCCCTGAATAGCAATATTTACAAGACCCAATGGATGATTATTATCATCGGTAATCCTGCCTGAAACTTCACCAAACTCCTGAGCAAAAGAATGTGTGGCCAACAATAGGCCTGTAATCATAAAAAAAAGTCGTAAAAAGTTTCGAACAAGCATGTTTAGTTTCGCAATTATCAGTCCTTCTTTTTAAAATCACCCCGTTTCCAGGCTTTGATAAATTCGGCCCAGGCAAACGGATTAAAAACAGTGATGGGTTGGGCCTGTCCGCGGTAATACAATTTACTAACCTGGTTATCAATGTAATTCCTATAATTCATACTACCATCCATAGGCATTGCTCTGGCACGTTCGCGCATTTCCATTTTGTCCAGATTTTTCTGTGCAATCACAAGATCATCGTCAGGAATTTTATTCCACACGAAAGCCTGGCGAAATTGCTCTTTTGTCGGCCATGGGTATATAACGGTTTCTTTAAGCAATATTGTGTCATTCGTCATGATATGAACCAGTGAATAACGATTCGACCTCAAGGTATCAGGAATTTTATACTCTCCCTTTTTGAAACCAACTGCCGAAAACTGAATCACATCGCCTTTGCTCGCTACCAATGAAAAAAAGCCATAGAAATCGCTGATGGTTCCCCGGTTATAACCTTTGATTTTAATATTTACATAAGGGACGGCTTCAAGGCTATCGCTTGCCACAATCATTCCCGAAAACTGCACAAGGTCATTGTCAGGCTTTTGTGCAAGCAAAGTCAAACCCGACAACAACCAAATAAGTAAAGGAAGGATTTTAAGATAGTTCATTGTTGCCGGCAAATATAACACTTAAAATCTTTGCAACTAAGGTAAGAAGGCCGCGATAATGCACAAAAAAAAAGCTGCTGCACTTGGCAACAGCTCTGCATATTTTAGTAAATATCAGTTATCTATTTGGGAAGAAAACCTTTGGCACGGGCAGCTTTTAAACTGGCACTTATGCCCTTTTTACTGATGGTTCGGATTCCAGCAGCTGATACCTTCAAAGTAATCCAGCTGTCTTCTTCGGGGATATAAAATTTCTTAACCTGTAGATTCGGGTAAAATCTTCTTTTGGTTTTTATATTGGAGTGGGAAACTCTATTTCCAACTATCATTCCTTTACCGGTAATTTGACAAACTTTTGACATGACTTTTGTATTATCAGTGGTTTTTTATTTCGGTTTGCAAAAGTCGGAATATTTTTTGGAATTCACAACAATAAACCAAAAAAATAATTTTAAGAAAATTTTACCGTACAATCCTTGCCAAACGTTATTTGTAAAAAAATATTTTATGACTTTTAATAACATCTGGATCAGACCGGAGGTGAAATAAAAGGACAACAATCAGGAATTTCTCATTTTTTTTTGAGTTTTTCAATTTTGTAGTCAATGAAAAGTCTCCGTGTCAGAAAATAGTCAGTTAACAAATCTGGATCAGATTTTTAAACGGTGAATAATCTCTGATAAAAAGGATTGTACTTTTCCAAAAAATCCTGTAGGTTTGGCGCTTCATAAAATGCATCCCAATATGAACAAGAATTTCGATCCCAGGGAAAATTACAAAAAAACGCAAGAAGCTGCAGGATATATTCCACGCTCAAAGGCTACCCAGAAAACTTATGATGAAATAGGATTTATGTCGGGGCTTGAAGTTCATCAGCAACTCAAAACCAAAGAAAAGCTTTTTTGCCATTGTCCGGCAGGCATCTATCAGAAACCCAATGTTTTTGATGCTGAAGTTATCAGGCACATGCGTCCAACGCTGAGCGAACTGGGTGAATACGACGGAACCGCACTCATGGAGTTTAAAACCCGGAAAAATATAATCTACCGTCTGAAAAATGAGACCACCTGTACCTACGAAGTTGACGACACGCCTCCTTTTCCGCTTAACCGCGAAGCACTGAATATTTCCATTGAGATTTCATTGCTTTCAAAGCTCAACATTGTAGGTGAGGTACACATCACCAGGAAACAATACCTAGATGGCAGTATACCGACAGGTTTCCAGCGCACAGCAATCATTGGCGTTGAAGGTGAAATTCCGCTTAAGAACAAGAAAGTAAGGCTTATCCAGCTCAGCCTTGAAGAAGACTCATGCCGCGAAGTTTCTGATATCGGCCACACCCGAATTTACCGCACCGACCGGCTGGGTATGCCACTGATTGAAACAGTCACCTATCCTGACATGGCAAATCCTGACGAAGTGAAAGAAGCCTGCGATTATATCCGCTTTTTGAACCGAAGTACAGGAAAGGTCAGAACCGGTATCGGAGCTGGCCGTCAGGATGTGAATGTAAGTTGCCGGGGCGGATCAAGGGTTGAAATCAAAGGAGTAGCGCATACACGCTGGATTCCCGAACTTACCCATAATGAGAGTTTCAGACAGTGGTCGCTGCTGATGCTCCGCAACCGGCTGGTTAAAGAAATTCCGGATCACATAAACTGGAAAATCAGTCAGCTTGCTTTGGATTATTACGATTTTAATTTTAGTTACAAGCCTCTTAAGGAGAGCAAGGAGCTTAAACACAGGATCATTGCTGTAAACCTGCCCGGATTCAGGGGAGCGCTATCGCATTTTACCCAACCCGGCAAAATGTTTGCAAACGAACTAACCGAAAGGCTGAAAGTTATTGCTTGTCTTGAAATTCCTAACATGGCTCATACCGAAGAGTTTGATCCGGTTGTTCCGTTAGAGGATTGGGAGTCCATCAGAAAACTTCTGGGATCTGCCCAAAATGATGCACAGGTATTGATCTGGGGTCCTGAAGCTGACATGAAAACTGCTTTGGAAACCATTGAAGAACGATGCAAAATGGCTTTTGCCGGAGTTCCTAATGAGACCAGAAAGTCATTTGAGAACGGCACCACAATCTTTGAACGTGTGTTACCCGGTGCCGATCGCATGTATCCCGATACTGACAGTGCTCCCATCCCGCTTGAGGACAAATTAATTACAGAACTTGGCAGCAGCCTGCCGCAGGAGATTATCGACAGGTATCACATCATGAAAAGCTGGGGAATTCCAGAAGACACCTACACCTACATTTTTAAAAAGGATCTTTTCCCACTGATTGAAAAAATCGTGAATGAGCTTGGTTACAGTCCTTCTTTTGTTGGCAGACTTTTTGGCCACAAATTGAAATACATTGAGGGCCATTCAAAACCAGCTGCAGAATTTTCGTACAAAATCGTATACGGACTTCTTAAGTTTATCAGCGAGCAGGGACTTACCCCCGAAATTGCCTGGCTGATGCTTCCACATGTTTATGAACATCCGAAAATTGATTTTGAATCGGTATTGATCAGTATAAAATTTAAGAGAGTGGCCAAAGAGCAGTTGTTTGGCAGTGTCCCCTTCCTGAAATCAAAGTTTGCCGAAATTCAGATGAGCGAGAAAAAAAACAACGAAAAAGACTGGATAATGGGCCAGCTCAGAAAAATGGCCATCGGAAACGTAAGCCTGAGTGAGCTTGCTGCTAGTCTTTGATAAAAAACAAATGCAACACAGAAATAAATAACAAAATGGCTGAGGATATTTTTCAGGGATACAAAGGATTGGCATTGGAAGTGCTAAAAAAATTCAATGTCAGGGTTTGGGGACAGGCTGATGTTTTAACCACCCGGGGTCTGTTTAAGGGCACAATTCTACCGCGATCGGAAAACGATGACGACAAACACATTGTGATGAAGATCATAACCGGCTATAATATAGGTCTCGACATTGCAACCATTAGCGATATGAAGGAGACGGGCTATAAAAAAGCCAATTACAAAATTCCTGAAAAAGAGTTTCCTTATACGCAAGGACTGCCGAAAGTGAAACTTATCGGCACCGGAGGAACCATTGCATCGAGGCTCGACTACAGAACCGGAGCTGTAATTCCCGCATTCTCTCCGGGCGAATTGTATGGAGCAGTGCCCGAACTGGCAGAAATCTGCAACCTGACTACAGAAAAAGTTTTCGCTGTGTTCAGCGAAAATATGGCACCTGAAAATTATAAAAAGCTTGCCATCGCCATTGGCAAGGAAATTGAAAACGGGGTAGATGGAATTGTAATCGGTCATGGTACTGATACATTGCATCACACAGCCGCAGCGCTGACGTATATGGTTCAGAATCCACCGGTACCAATCGTACTGGTAGGATCACAGAGATCGTCAGACAGGCCAAGTTCTGACGCTGCTTTGAATCTTATGCATGCCTGCACCACAGCCGGTCATGGCGACATTGCTGAAGTAATGGTGTGTATGTTTGGACCGACCAGCGACGAATATGGATTCCTGCACCGGGGAACAAGGGTTAGGAAAATGCACTCTTCATACCGTTCAACATTCCGCACCATTGGCGACACTCCGCTTGCAACAGTTACGCGCAGAGGAGTTGAACCCATCAAAAAGGAGTACAACCACCGTCGCAAAGACAGGAACGTAACCATACTGCCGTACTTCGAAGAAAAAGTAGCCATTGTTTATTATTATCCGAACATGCAGCCCGATATCATTGATTCGCTGGTTCAGAATGGATATAAAGGCATAATTATAGCCGGAACCGGACTCGGACATGTAAATAAACCCATTTATCCTGCCATTGAGCGTGCTCACGCGGCGGGAGTTCATATGTATATGACTGTTCAGACTTTGTGGGGTTATGCTCATATGTTTGTTTACGACACGGGCCGCGACCTGATGGCCAAAGGAATAGTTCCGGCTGCTAATATGCTGCCCGAAGCTGCCTATATTAAACTGGGCTGGGTTTTAGGACAAACCAATGATCCGGAAGAGGTAAAACGTATGATGCTGACTCCTGTGAATGATGAAACCACATCACGGGAGCCTTACAATGGATATCTCGTTTATCAGGGCGGCGTTCCTGAAATTGAAGATTTTATAAGAAAAGTCAGGAAATAAATGCATCAGAAATTCATTGCAAGCCCTGAGAATTCATATTTTCTCAATACCTGTGCTCTTCCTTCACAGCTAAAATTCTGATATATTAATTTAACTTACCTTTGTCAGGATTTCAGATTTACAATTACGTTTATGATAAAACACCTGCTTTCTGCACTGTTTTTAGCTTTTTTCTTTCAGGTTCAAGCTCAGGACACCCTTGTTGTGATGCATTACAACCTGTTGAACTATGGTAATTATACTTCCTATTGTACATCGTCCAACAACAACCACGAACAAAAAGACATACTGATTAAAACCATTGCAGACCATGTAAGTCCACACATTTTTACCGTCAATGAAATAAGTCAGTACGATTTTTATCACAACCGTATTCTAACCAATGTTCTGAATACCGATGGAAAAAATTATTTCCGCAGGGCTGAGGTTACCAACATTGCAGGATCATCAATCATAAATGGTTTTTTTTATGATTCGCGCAAACTTGTTTTTCACTCCCAACGCGTGGCACAATCCTACATCAGGGATATTAATGTTTACACGCTTTACTACAACCACGAATCTCTGAATCAGGGTGATACAATTTATATTCACTGTATTGTGGCACATTTGAAGGCAAGTTCAGGAAGCAGTAATGAACAGGCCCGTTCTGCCATGACCAACAACACCATGAACTGGTTAAAAAACAACATGGTACCGGGCAACTTTCTGATGATGGGTGATTTTAACCTTTACACATCCAACGAACCCGGCTATCAGAACCTCATCAATCCGTTGCCCGCAACCCAAGCCTTCAGATTTTATGATCCGGTAAACAAACCGGGAAACTGGAACAATAATTCATCTTTTGCCAACTGGCACACACAGTCGGTATCTGCCTCAGGCAGTGGTTGCCAGGCCAGTGGCGGAATGGACGACCGTTTTGATTTTATCCTGGCCTCCGAAAAAATTATACAGGGCTCAGCCAATGTTCAGTATATCAATGATTCATATCATGCTTTAGGACAAGATGGCATGCATTTCAATACTTCAATAAATGTATCTCCCCAAAACACTTCGGTGCCTGGTAATGTGCTGGAAGCCCTGGCTACCAATTCCGATCATTTGCCGGTTGTTTTGAAATTAAAAATCACCACCGGACCGACCGGCTTAAGAAATAATTTTTCAGAAATAATTTCTGCCACCGTCATGTACTCAGGCGATGAACGATATCTGAACATCAACTCATTGAAAGAACAAATAGTCAGGATCCGGATCTTTGATCTGGCTGGAAGCGTGATAATTAGTCAGGAGGTTTACTTATCTCAGGGAAATAACACCATACAAATTGCATCAGAAAACCTGGCAAAAGGCATGTATCTTCTGAATTTATCAGACCAGAACAATAGCAGCCTCACATTAAAGATGGTGCGATAACCAATGGCTGTCTCACTGAAACATGAAACCAATTCTGAGTGAAATCCGGTTGTAGTGCACAAATACCTTTTTCTCGTAATTTTGCATCCAGCCATATACAGGTTCTTCATATGAAAGTTCCTGATAGTGATACCCGATTCCCAGCAAAAGTGCACTTTTGCCACTCAGGGATATTTTGATACCTGCTTCGGGGCTGAGCAAAACTCCTCCAAAAGTTTTCCCTCCATTACCATACCAATCCATTTCTTTATTTTTTGATAATGGGAAACTATATCCGGTTTTAAAACTGAAAAAAGGTGTCACAACATCAGGTTCCAGCATAAACTTTACCTCTGCAAAAAGCGGCAGATTGCTCCACTCATAAAATTCATAACCCAATCCAATACCCGCGAATATTTGCTGATTCCACTGGTAGCCATTTACAGTCGTAATGGATGGGTAGGGTATGAAACCATCAGCGCCCTCGCCCAGAAGTAATGCAACGCTGCTGATGTTGTAATATCCCCTGGGTTTTAGTTTGGATTTCCGGTCATCTGAATATTTTTGAATTCTATCGACTTCATTAATTCTATAATTCCAGATTCCACAATCATTTGAAATCACAACGCCCGCAAGGCTGTCATAATTATCAATTTTCCCTATCACCACATCGCCGGACTTCAGATAAACTGCATCCTTTTTTCTGTTTTGAGCTGCTGCTCCGCCAGGGAGCAACAGCCCTGCAAACAGACTCAAAACCACCAAAAAGCGGAGACATTGATGGCTGGGTTTTGGAAACGGCCATCTCATGGGCGAACAACAGGTATCTGACTTATCAGAGTCAGGTTATTTAAATCAGAATAATCATACTGGTAAAGTCCGTCAGCACCGATGAGCATCAGCAAGCCATCAACGGGAATAACATCGTAGGTCTTGATATCCTGAAAATAGGCAATCTGGTTCATGTGGATGTTCATAGGGTCTGATGCGTTATATACCTTAAGTCCGGCATCTCCGTCGCAAATAAAAAGTATGTTGTTATCAATTCCCAAACCGTGGGGATTAAACATTGGATAGGACTTAACCTTAATCGGGTGCGCCAGAGAAGATACATCTACCACATCGAGCTGATTTGTAAATCCGTTGCACTGATTCCCTGAACGCAATGTTACATAAGCGTAATTTCCTTCTATAACCACAGGATCGCAGGAGCTTATATGCTCAAAAACTGAAACAAAAGCGGGGCTTGCAGGATTGGCAAGACTATAAATCAACATTCCGGTGGTTGTCCCCAGGAAAAGGTGGTTGCCGTAAGGAAAAATAGTTTCAACCTGTCGATCGAGCATGATTTCAGGTCCGGTAGTAATGCCAGGAGTTGAAGCAATGGAAAACAACTTCAGTGCATTGTTGTGCACCGCATACATATAATCATCACTTATTGTAAAACGTGCCATAGAGCCAGCGACACCTGTTGAGGGGCGCCCAATAGAAACCTCACTTGAACCAAGGTTTGCAACACCCATTCCATCAAATCTAAGCGTCTCCTTATTGTAATAATTTCCCTTCTCAACCAGTTCTGTTACTACTTTGGTTTCCCAGGCAACCACAACTCCTTTTCCAAAATCAAGTCCGTAAACCGGAAAGCTATAATCAAACATAGGCAAAACATTGGGAAATGCGTCCTCCACCCTGTCAATTTCAACAGGATTCAACGGATCAGAAATATCAATGGCAACAAGATCGATAAAACTATCGGCATATAAAATATTTCCGCGTATCGCAATATCCAGATTTCCCGGAATATTGAGAAAAGTAACCTGTACAGGTGAAGCGGGGTTGCTGTTGTCAATGACATGAATCCCCTTGTTCAACTCATTGATATACAAATAATTGTCCTTAAAATAAATTTTACCCGTATTTTCAAGTTGCTGAGGTTCAGCGCTTTTAACAGAATTTCTGAATTCAGAGAAACCCATATAAACCGGCACGTTGGCGGTATAGGTAATTTCCTCAAAAGTTTTGTCCTGGCAGGAAGTGAAAAGTGCTGCTGTAAAGAGCAGAATCAACATTCCAGGTAATGAAAGATTTATTTTTTTCATTTTGATTGATTTTTTCTTTTAAAAGAGATGAAAGTTAATTGAAAAGGTTGCACAGATTTTTCAGATAAAGCCGGAATTATTTAAGATTTACTCTCAGTCCGGCATGAAATGAAGGCCAGGCCATTCTGGCACTGCGAATATTGTATGGTTGTGATTTATTAAGGAAAAAGAACTGAACCCCTGCCTGACTGAAAAACGAAAGGTTTCCAGAAATTTTAACATCGCCACCCAGGGCTGAGAGTGATGACAACTGAATTCCCCGCACCGACCAGTTTGCCTGATCTGTATTATTTAACCTGCCTTGTGTAAAAGTCTCTGTTGTGATGCGGCTGTTTATACCTTTTTCCGTAATGAGCATCTGCGATGCATAGAGTCCCAGCATCTTCTTTCCTGCAATATCATAGCGCAGTCCAAGGGGTATGCCGAGGTAGAAAATTTCAGTATTGTACTCACGGCGGGTAAAATTCATTTCGTCGGTTTTAACCTGGTATGAGAGCTTTGTGTAGGTAATTCCACTTTCAAGATTCCACTTCCGGGCAATTTGCTTACTAACCATAAGTGCGATGGAAATGGGTGATTTGTGGTTAGTTTGCTCAACCTCAGCAAAATAAGAGGTTTCATTTGCTAATCCGGATGATAGTGCATCGTGACTGTAATTGTTTTTATTTGAATTCAGGGCATAGTCCTCCTGCGACAAATCTATCGCCGGATTTATGCCGTAATTCATCGCAATTCCCCAGTTTTTCAAAGCCTTTGAAGGTATTGGCTGAGATTGCTCTGAGATTTCAGGAATTATAATAGTAGGCTGATTTGTTTGTCCGGCCTGATCCGGTAAAGGTGATTCTTCGACATCAACTTTATTTTGAGCAATTTCGATATTCGAAATATAGTCAGTGGGAAGTAAATCGGCTTCTTCCTCCTTAACATTTTGTCCGTCAATTGTTTCCGGAGCAATTTCAGCTTCTGATCGGGCTTTTTGTATCTTTTGCGGTGCTGAAAGTTGTGTTAAAATCACTTTTTCAGGTTCGTTTGCTTTATCCGATAACAATATTCTTTCTTCGGGTACAGGAATTTCTTTATGAATGCTTTGATTGCTAACATTTACACCATCGCCTGGCCTGGCTTTATCCTTATTTTCAAAATTTCCGGAAGCTGATTGCCGGTAATTGTCTTTATCGGGTGTCCAAAAAGTATCTATCAGAGAAAATCCTAAACCTAGAAGGATGATCACTGATGCGGCAATTGCTGCCCATCTGAACATAACAAATCTTCTCCGGCGTTTGAGTTGCCGATCAATAAGATTCCACATACCATCAGGAGGTTTTGGTTCAAAACCGCCAAAAATCCGGCTCATGGCTTCCTTTATTTTATCTTCCTGATTGTTCATTTTCAATCACTTACGTTCTGTCAATCGCTTCAGCAACCAGGCACGAGCCCTGGTATACTGAGATTTTGATGTTCCTTCGCTTATGCCGAGCAATTGTCCGATTTCGCTGTGTTTATAATCTTCAATGGCATAGAGATTAAAGACAGTTCGGAAACCGTCAGGCATTTCCTTAATCAGTTTCAGCACCGCATCAGGGTCTGCAGGTTCAGGTATATCATCAGTTTCATCATTAAGCAGAACTGCATTATCAAGTTCAACACTAAAGCGCAGAACATCCTTTTTCCTGAGCATTTCCAGAGAAGTTGTCACCATAATCCTCCGGATCCATCCCTCGAGCGAGCCCTGCGACCTGAATGTATCCAGGCGTGTAAAAACCCTGATAAATCCTTCCTGAAGTAAATCCTCAGCCATGCAATGATCCGGGGCATAACGAAGGCAAACCCCAAACATTTTTCGGGAATAATTTTCGTACAAACGTTTCTGGGCATGCACGTTACCATTAAGGCAATCCTTCAGGAGTTGACTTTCATCCATCAGATACTCAGAAGCGTTATTAAGTCCGGACTATAACAGAGATGCATATCGGCAGGAATGGTTGCATGCAATATTAAGAAAATGCTGTAAGAATGACATGTTAACAGGAAAATAATATCATGTAAAAAATATTTTATGTTTCATCCAAAAGAACAGGTGATGACGTTAATAAACTAAATTTGCTTCCTCTAATTGCCTTATCAGGCATAAAAAATCTATAAAATATTTTAACACGGAAACAATAAATGAAAGCTGAAATAATTACCATAGGTGATGAATTGCTTATTGGGCAGGTGGTGGACACAAATTCAGCCTGGATGGCTGAGCAACTGAATCTGATCGGGATAAAAGTAGGGCAGATTACCAGTATTTCTGATCATAGAGAACACATCCTGACAACGCTCAGGGAGGCATCAGAGCGTGCTGATATCATTTTGATGACCGGAGGGCTTGGCCCCACCCGCGACGACATCACAAAAACTGTACTTTGCGAGTATTTCGGCACCAGGCTGGTTTTCAATCAGCAAGCCTATGAAAACATTGAACGGATCTTCAGAAACCGGGGTTATCAGATTACCCCGCTCAACCGCGCTCAGGCCGAGATCCCTGAATGTTGCACTCAGCTTTTAAATGTAAACGGAACGGCTCCGGGCATGTGGTTTGAAAAATCGGGAAAAATTTACATTTCTATGCCAGGGGTACCTTTTGAGATGAAGTCGCTCATGACCGGGGAGGTTCTTCCCCGGCTTCAGCCCTTTAGCCAGATTGCAATCGTGCATCGCACCATACTCACTCAGGGTGTTGGCGAATCGTTTCTTGCGGCCAGGATTGAGAAATGGGAAACTTCACTTCCTGAAAATATTAAACTTGCCTACCTCCCTCAACCGGGCATTGTAAGGCTCAGACTCTCCGCATCCGGCAACGACCGCAAATCAATTGAAAAAACCCTGTCGGAATGCACCGATGAACTTTACAACCTGATTCCTGAATATATCTTCGGCGAGGGTGAAGATTCTCTGGAGCTCATTGTCGGAAATCTTCTAAAAGCAAATAGTTATACACTGGCCACAGCCGAAAGCTGCACCGGGGGCTACATCGCCCACATGATAACCAGCATTGCGGGTAGCTCAGCCTATTTCAAGGGTTCAGTTGTGGCATATGCAAATGAGATTAAAGAAGGGGTACTTGGCGTGAGTGCTCAGACCATCTCAAAATATGGCGCAGTAAGTGAAGAAACCGTGTTTGAAATGGCAGCCGGCCTTATCAGGAAGTTTAAGGTTAACTGCGTCATTGCCGTTTCGGGCATTGCCGGCCCTGATGGAGGTACTCCCGAAAAGCCTGTCGGTACCACCTGGATTTGTGTATTAACGCCAAAAGGCGCCCAAACCCGGAAATTTACTTTTGGCGAACACCGTGGACGAAATATCAGGCGGGCAGCTTTGGCAGCACTTGACATGTTGAGACAACAGGTAATAAAGCACTGATAAATCACTCCCGCTATATCAATATGGAGTTATTAAAATATTTCACTAAATACATAAAACTTAAAACAGTTTATAATACATTTGCATCCGACTAATTAAATTTATCACGAATCAACCCCCCAAAACATGAAAAAAACCTTACAACTTATTGTTCTTTACATTTTTATGGCAACCAGCATTATGGCCCAGGTCATCGTTGGAACAGATCCTATGCCCAAAAACGCAATTCTTGAAGAATTTACCGGAATCCACTGCGTCTATTGTCCCCAAGGACACGTGATCGCACAAGGTATCCTGGACAACAATCCGGGCAGGGCTTTTACCATTGCCATTCATCAGGGATCTTTTGCAGTTCCCGGAGCAGGTGAGCCTGATTTCAGAACTATATTCGGAAATGCAATTGCAGGCCAAACCGGCCTGACCGGTTATCCGTCCGGAACCGTAAACCGACATGTTTTCAGTGGCGCCAACACCATTCTGGGGCGTGGTTCATGGGTTGCAGCCTGCAATATTATTATGCAGCAAACTTCACCGGTAAATATAGGACTAACCTCAGATTATGATCCTTTTACACGCAGGCTAACCATAAACGTTGAGTTGTATTACACCTCCGATGGGCTTGCCTCAACCAATAATCTAAACATCGCTTTGATTCAGGACAGCATATATGGGCCTCAAACAGGCGGAAATGCCGGAAACAACTACCTGCACATGCATATGCTAAGGCACCTGATAACCGGCCAATGGGGAGAATTGGTTTCCCCGACTACAGCTGGTTCTTTCATCAGCAGGAGTTACACCTATGATGTTCCTGAAGCATACAACAATATTCCGGCTATTGTTCAAAACATGAAAGTTGTAGCTTTCGTTGCCAGAGATAATCAGGAAATATTAACCGGTGTTGGGGTAGATGCCATTGGTGGAACCAACTTTGATATTGGCGAGATGACATCAGCTGAGCCTACCATCAAAAGAGGTTTTGATGGTTTTGAAACCAACTTTACGGTTGAAGCCAACAGCAATATTGGCGGCAGTCAGCCTTTTGAAATAAAGTTGGAAACAGAAAGCCACCCAGCTGACTGGCAGACAACTTTTATTATTGATGGAGAAGAATATACAAACCTGGCAGTTGTCAACCTTATAAAAGACGAACCCAAACCCATTACGGTTAAGGTTGTTCCTGGCAATTCCCCCGGATTTCCAACCTACACGCTGAAGATGAAGTCTGTCAATTATTCTTCAGCACCAGCAAAACAAATTAAAGTAGCTGCAGTTGCCGGTGTTACCGATCTGGTTGTGAATGCAACCGGAGGTCCGGAAGCGGCAATGCATCAGGACGTTTATCTCAATGCCCTGGAAGCATCAGGAATAACAAGTTACGCTGTTGCCAATGCAGATGTAATGAGCGACATGGTCAACTTCAACGCCTATCACGATGTATTCAATATCTGGATGAATGTGGCATGGACATTCCCCTCACTTACTGACGGACAGGCCGAAGCCCTGATGACTTTTATGGATGCAGGTCATAATGTATTTATTGCCGGACAGGACATAGGCTGGGACATCATGAGTGGAGTGAGCGGCTCGAACGGAACTCCCGTTACGCAAGACTTTTATACCAATTACCTGAAAGCCATTTATGTTGCTGACGGCTCAAGTGTTAACAATAAACTGACTGCCAATCCGGATGATCAGATATTCGGACAGGTTGCCCAGAGCAATATAGTAGATGTTTACGGTGGAAATATGTATCCTGATGAAATCAATGCCGGAGCCGGTGCTGATATTATTTTCCATTATAATACAAACGCCAAAAATGCTGCAATCAGATATGAATCAGACACCTACCGCTCTATTTATTTCGGCATAGGCCTTGAAATGCTCAGCAACATTGAAATTGCCAATGAAGTTATCGGACTGAGTCGCCTTTGGCTAACCGACCTGATGGTAGGTGTGGAATACGAACAGGCAATGAAAACACTGATGAGTGATCAGAACTATCCAAATCCTGCGGGCGATTTTACCTACATTAAAACTACAGAAGCAGCAATGGGTGGTTACATTGAAATATACAACCTCAGTGGCGGCAGGGTGGTTAATCAGGCCATCGGCAACTCCTTGCTTAATCGTGTTGACCTGAGCGAACTGTCTAACGGAATGTACACCTACAGGATCATTTCAGGCAGTAATGTTTCAGAAGCGAAAAAGCTGACTATTATCAGATAGAAAATAATTTACTTACAAGGGTTGTCAGCCTCTGATGACCATTTGTTTTTTTGACAAACCCGCTTTCCTGAAAAAGATAGCGGGTTTGTTTTGTTGTATGATAACAGTTAACCGGCATCTATTCCCGCATTAAGGGCATCTTCACTTCAAATGTATCATTTTCCGGGTTTCAGGCCTTCCATCTACTTGTAACTGATAAAAATAAATGCCTGACGATAGTCCCGTAGCATCAAAATCTATGTGGTGTTTTCCTTTGGTCATTTGGCCATTTTTAAGAGTTTTCAATTCCCTGCCTGTAAAATCATAAACTTTTAAAATAACATGGGCATTTATAGGCAATTGCCATGAAATGTAAGTGATGGTGTTGAATGGGTTGGGGTAATTTTGTTTAAGGCATTGAAAATTGGCTGGAGAATTTAGTTTATCGACGGATGTAACGGTTGAAGTGCTAGTTTTTAGCATTGAATATCCATCAGTACCTGCATAAAGATAGTCATCGGAATCGATTGCAAGCGACCATATTTCAAGTGTCGGAAGACCTGTGTTGAGTGATTCCCAGCTTTCACCAAAATCAATCGATCGCCAAATGCCGGTTCCGTAGCTTCTCGTACCCATAAAAATGTGACCAACGGAATTTTCGGCATAACATGGGTAATTACCTGGCTGAGAAATTTCTTCCCAGGTAATTCCATTATCTGTCGATCGCTTGCTGCCAACATATATGTAATCGTTGCTTCCGATTAACATTGACCAATTCCAGCTAGCGTTAACAAGGGCAGTGAGATCAACCCAGGTTGTTTCACCAGCGGGTAGTTTCCATAAACCTCCACCCCAGCTTGCAAGGAACAGATCACCCAATGAATTAAACGCGAGAACCTTTGCACCACCAACTCCTCCTATATTTACCCAACTGTCACCATTGTCGGTTGATTTGTAAACACCATAATAATTTCCTGCATAAACATTTCCTGCAGCATCAACAGTTATTGCTTCAACTGTTTGGTTTTGAATTCCGTTATCGGCACGTGCCCAGGTGTTGCCATTATCAATAGTTCGAAAAACGGGAGGTGGTGGAGCGTATCCACCGCCGGGAGCTCCGAGAAATATCGTTCCATCCGTTTTAAAAGCAAATGTTTTAACATCGAAATTAGTCAGACCATTATTCGCAGGTTGCCAGATTAGTCCTCCATCGGATGAACGGGATACACCATTAACTGCGGCAAACAAATATCCATTCAACGGATTTATTGCGACTTTCTTAACACCTGCTGCAGTTAAACCGACTTGCTGCCAGGATTCACCACCGTTATCAGATCTATAAATTCCTCCTCCGCTTAAACCTGCATAAACATTCCCATCATTAGAGATGTGCATTGATTTTATATATAGATGTCCTAACCCATTATTGTGCTGTGTCCAGGTATCACCGTTGTCGGTAGATTTCCAGACTCCCCATCCCCAGGTCCCAACAAAAATTTCTTCATTTTCATTAATCACAATATTATGCGCCGGATATACTCTGAAGCCCTCCTTAACAGCAGTCCAGCTATCTCCATTGTCAGTAGATTTATAAACTCCGGAATTTGCTGCATATTCTCTGAAGCATCCGGCATATATATATCCGTTTGCTGCAAATGCAAAAGAGTTTATTCCATCCGGGAGAGAGAGACTGGTCCAGGTTGCACCATTATCTGTTGAACGATATCCGGTATAATTTCCACCGATAAAGATATGTCCGCTGTCATTTATTTCGATACAATTAATAAACGGACTTGGGTGTGTGTAATGAGTCCAGGTATATCCGGCATTTATTGAAACGCTATATTGACCACTACCAGTATTGCCAACATATATATGCCCGATATCATTTACTGCCACAGAAGTGCCTCCAAGAATGGAAATCTGTGACCAACTTTCACCGTTGTCTTTTGATTTATAAACCCCATTGCCTATATGGCTGGTCGTACCCGCAATAACATAACTGCTATCATCAATGGTAATCCAGTTGATTGCTCTGCTTGCCAGTGCAATGCCGCTGCTTTTTGGCAACCAGGTAATTCCAGCATCTGTTGACTTAAAAACCCCTCTCTGGTTTTGATCAGCACCGGCGAAAAGATCTCCGTTACTATTTGATGCAAAAGAAAGAGCCGTTCCTCCAAAGGGCCCGTTTAGCTGCTCCCACTCAATGTCCTGAGCATACATACTAGCCGCAACAAAAAAGAATGCCAGCAAGAAAAAGTTAATCCTTTTCATAGAACCTCCTTATTGATTTATCATGTTAAGAACGAAAAACTATTTCAATAAAATCATCTTCCGGGTTTCCACAGCTCCGTTTACCTGAAGCTGATAACAATAAATTCCCGTGGGTAATCCCGTAGCGTCAAAAATCACCTGATGCTCACCGGGCTGTTGACTTTCATCGGTCAGCAACCTGACTTCTCTTCCCAAAAAATCGTAAATCTTAATGACAGCATGTCCAAAGGACTTAGTCGTCCAGGAAATTGTAGTGCTGTTTGAGAATGGATTAGGAAATGGCTCGTTTAAAACAAGATCAGCTGAATGAGAGGCAAAATCATCCTCTATACCCAGTGCTCCGAAGTTTGGGCTGAATTTAACAATTAATCCATCGGTAATTGTTTGACCTACGGCAATATAACTACCATCAGCACATTGCAGTACACTTCTGCCTCTGTTTATATAAAAATCGGACACCTCAGCCAATTCAAAAGATTGGATTTTATTCCCTTGTTGATCGGTTTTCATAACCCAGAAGTTTATTCTGGTTGGATCAGAGGAAATCTTGTGTTCACCTGCAATAATATACCCCCCATCAAGCGTTGGCTTTGCGGAATGAATTTCATCCTGATCGTAATCGTTGTATGTCTGCATCCATTCCTCGTTACCGGCGGCATCCAGTTTAAGGAGAAGTCCTTTAAAGGAGCTCATGTAAGATTTGGTTGCTGCCACAATAAATCCACCGTCCGGTGTGGGGACAATCTCTTTCGGACGATCGAAGGCCGTAGTCCCCCAGCGGCGGGTCCAGAGTGTATCTCCCTGAGCATCGATCCTGACCAGCAGGATCTCGTCGCTATTGGTCGGCGTGTCGGAGGATCCGGCAAGTATAAAACCGCCGTCAGGCAACTTCCCGATGCAGGTGAATCTATCCTGCCATCGCACCGGCGGGAGGGACCACTCCCAGATCATATTTCCTGAACTATCAAGCTTTCTGAACCAACTGTGACCACGCCAGTTGATGTTAACATAGACGGAATTTTCACCTGCCACCAGCAGATTGCTATCATCTGTGGCTATTCCCGTGTAAACATAATATGGGTCTTCCGATCCTATGTAATTGGTTATGTCGGAAATATTTCCTTCCGTATCCGTAAAGAGCAGGTAATGGTTATATTCCTGATTTGCTGCAAAGATCACCAGTTCTCCCGTGCTCAGCTCCGCCAGACCGCGGGTTCTTTCTACCAGCCAGAGCTGTGAAATATCCGTCTGATAGGTTTTGTTCCAGAGGATTTCACCGTTGGCAGTAAATTTGATTGCCCATACATCTTCCTGTGTCTCTTCAGTGTAAGACAAACCAGCAGCGACGTAATTATTATCCTGCGTTTGTATCAGGTACAAAAGCTGAGTTTTTTGATAACCGCCGCCCGGAAGTTTCAGTGTCCACAAAGTGTCCGGATTCTGAGCACGGGAAATCAGAGGGCATAAATTCAGGACTAATACATAAACCAAAGTGAACCTTTTCATAACAACCTCCAGTTTATGGTTGGTTTTTGACATTGATGATTACATTTGATTCAGGATGGGCCAGATTGATCCCGAAACCTGAAACTCTGATTTAAAAACAATTCAATTTACACTCTGAAATTTAATATAGCTGAAACTGTATATCTGAGTTCTCGTAAACAGATTCCAATCAAAAAAATAAATTAACGGGCAGGCAGTGCATTCAAAAAGATAGAAAAGATAAAATTGCTTCAGGAGAGTGTGAATTGTGAATTACGTAGTAGCTTGCATGCCACAGATTTCAATCAGAAAATCTGTGAAAGCACAGGATCTGCAAATGTTCCTGAAACCAAACTTCAGTTATTCAAAAAAGAGGGTTAAATATAAGACATTTTCTCAAAAATATCAAATGTTTTTACATCATTATTTTAATTGAAATCAAATCAGCACCGGTTCTTCTGCTAACAAAAAAATAGCTTACTTTGCTGCAAATATTTCTGATATCAATCAGCCTGCTCATGAGTCCCATATTAATTGCCGGAGTAATCATAGTAAACCTCGCTCTGATCTCATATTCTGTTGCTATAATCACCGAGCAACGAAAGAATATCGTCAACAAATTCATCCTGACGTTTCTGACTACCGGAGTAATTTTTGATATTACAGCAACAGTTTTGATGATTCTTGGATCTGCAAATTCTTTTTCCAGCATTCATGGCCTGATTGGTTATTCTGCTCTGGCAGCAATGCTTATTGATGCCGTTTTGCTCTGGAAGCTCTGGCTGATAAAAAAGGAGCCGACGCCCACAAGTAGAAAACTTCACCTTTATTCCAGGTATGCATATGCCTGGTGGGTAATTGCATACATTACCGGAGCTTTGATTGTTGCATTAGGCTGAAAAGTTTTTTTTCTTTCTGCCTGTATGTTTCGGCTGAACTTTACAACCTGTCGTTTGTTTGAACTGCGAAAATTTTAAACCAATCCGAACAATGATTGCTGAACACAAAATGGACCGCAAACAACAGCTTTACCTGATTTTATCAGCAATCTTTCTTACCAATGCCATTGTGGCTGAGTTTGCCGGAGTAAAGATATTTTCGCTGGAGAAACTGCTCGGCCTTAGGCCTGCTCAACTTCCATTCTTTGGGGGACAAAAACTCGATTTTAACCTGAGTGTAGGTGTGGTTATCTGGCCGCTGGTCTTTATTGTATCTGATCTCATTAACGAGTATTTCGGCCGCGAAGGTGTACGAAAAATCAGCTTCATCACAGCCGGAATGATTGCCTGGGGTTTTGTGATTGTGCTGGCGGGTACAGAAGTACCTCCTGCCGGTTTCTGGCTTGAGCTTAACAGCACCGACCCATCAGGAAACCAGTTTGATATCGATTACGCCTACGCAAGTATTTTCAGGGCGGGCATGGGAATTATTGTTGGTTCGCTGGCCGCTTTCCTTGTCAGCCAGTTAATTGATGCATATGCCTTCCACTATCTGAAGAAACTCACCGGACATAAAAAACTCTGGCTTCGTGCAACCGGTTCCACTGTTATTTCCCAGTTAATCGACAGTTTTATAATCCTGTTTATCGCCTTTTACCTGCTCGGCAACTGGAGTATGCAGCAGGTTTTACAGGTTGGATTGGTTCAATACACCTACAAGGTATCGCTGGCTATTCTGCTTACTCCATTGATTTACCTGGCGCATTGGGCAATTGACAGATATCTTGTAAAGCAGTCATAATCAGAAACTTGTTTTTGCTTCCAATCGCCCCGGCACATGATTGTTTGATAAAGTATTGATATCCCTTCAGGATTTCATGGCATTCTCTAAGAGAATTACTGAATCTTTTTTCCTCCAAAAATTAATAATATTGATATAATACTGTTTATCTGTTTATTAACCCGTATTTAGAAAAATTATAAATTAACGTCATTAACGGTCTATAACAAGTGGAATATATACTTTTATCCCACCAAATATACCTTCCATGCGAGTTTCAAGAATATCAGAAAAAAAAGTTGATGTCATCAGTGAAATTCCTGACCTTGGCCTACTCGATCCTCTGATCAGTAAATATAAAAGCCGAAAAGGCAACATGATACCGCTGCTGCAAGGGGCTCAGAACATTTATGGCTACATTCCCAAAGAAGCTTTTGAAAAATTATCGGAAGATACAGGACTCAGCCTCAGCGAAATGTATGGCGTTGCTACTTTTTATGCCCAGTTCAGGATGAAACCGGTTGGCAAGCACATCATCAAGGTATGCCATGGCACGGCCTGTCATGTGCAGAATGCCAATGTTATTACCGAAGCCATACAGGATGCGCTGAAAGTCAAAGACACCGAAACCACCGAAGACGGCCTTTTCACCCTGGAGTCGGTTGCCTGTCTGGGTTGTTGCTCCCTGGCTCCCGTTATGATGATCGGTGACAATACTTTCGGAAAACTTACCGGAAAGGAAGCCGTAAAAATCATAAAGGAGATTCGCATAAAAGAATCACAGGCATCTGAGAAATAAAAAACACGGATTCACATTGCGTTACATCAGGAACCATGAATAAAACACAGGTAATTGTAGGATTGGGAAGCTGCGGTGTTGCTGCAGGGGCCGGCAAGACTTACGACAAAATAAAAGCGCTGAAAGAAGCTGAAAATCTGGACTTTGAACTAAAAAAAACCAGTTGTGTGGGTATGTGCTTCTGCGAGCCGCTGGTAGAAATTGTTGACGATTCAGGAACTTACCTTTATGGAGGTATTGATGAAGACAAAGCATTGGAAATTATCGACAAACACATCGTTCAGGGCAGTCCTGTAAAGGAATATGTGGTTCAGTCTGATCTGTTCAAAACAAAGGAAAATGAATTTCTCGACGACCAGGTTAAAATTGTGCTTCGCAATTGCGGGCATATGGACCCTGAAAGCATTGAAGAGTATGAAATGCGTCAGGGTTACGCTGCCATTAAAAAAATCGCTGAAGAAAAGATTTCAACCACCGAGGTTATACAGAAAATTCTGGATTCAGGCATTCGGGGCCGCGGTGGCGGAGGATTTCCAACCGGCATGAAATGGCGTTTTGCTGCCAACAATCCCTCTGAAGAGAAATTTATCATTTGCAATGCCGATGAGGGCGACCCCGGTGCATTTATGGATCGCTCTGTGCTTGAGGGAGATCCTCACTCAGTGCTCGAAGGTATGATCATCGGCGCTTACGCGATTGGCGCCAGCGAGGGAGTTATTTATTGCAGGGCTGAGTATCCTCTGGCCATCAAACGCCTCAACATTGCCCTCGATCAGGCAAGAAAAAAAGGGTATCTCGGCAAAAACATCATGGGTATCGAAGATTTTAACTTCGACATCTACATTAAAGAAGGGGCCGGAGCCTTTGTTTGCGGTGAAGAGACTGCCCTGATTGCTTCGGTTGAAGGAGAACGGGGAATGCCACGAAAACGCCCCCCTTTCCCTGCTGCTTCAGGCTTATGGCGCAAACCCACCAACATCAACAATGTTGAAACGTTTGCAAACATTCCATGGATCATAATAAACGGCCCTGAAGCCTACGCAAGATACGGGACCGAAAAAAGCAAGGGCACCAAGGTATTTGCCCTGGCAGGAAAGATCAGCCGCTCGGGCCTGGTTGAAGTCCCGATGGGAATCACCATTCGTGATGTGATTTTTAAACTTGGTGGTGGCATTAAAAACGACAAGAAATTTAAAGCTGTACAGATGGGTGGTCCTTCAGGAGGTTGCATTCCCGAATATCTGGCCGATACCATTGTAGATTATGATTCTGTTAATGCTACGGGCGCCATTATGGGCTCGGGGGGCATGGTTGTAATGGATGAAACTACCTGCATGATTGATGTGGCTAAATTCTTTCTGGACTTTACTCAGAAGGAAAGTTGCGGAAAATGTACCTTTTGCCGCATCGGCACCAAACGTATGCTCGAAATCCTTGAACGCATAACTGAAGGCGAAGGCCGCGATGGCGACATAGAACTTCTGGAAGAACTGGCCTATCAGATTAAGGACACTTCACTCTGCGGACTGGGGCAAACAGCTCCAAATCCGGTACTTACCACCATTCGCTACTTCCGCGATGAATATGAAGCACACATTTACCACAAAAAATGTCCGGCCAAAGTCTGCAAGAAATTGCTCACCTACGAAGTTGATCCTGAAAAGTGCACCGGCTGTACGGTCTGTGCTAAAAATTGCCCTTCCAATGCCATTGACGGCGATCGCAAACAGTTACACTTTATCAGACAAAAGGATTGTATTAAATGTGGCGATTGTTTCTCAAGGTGCAAATTTGATGCAATCAAACTTTTCTGAGTCAGATCAATACCCATTTAAAGTCAGGAATACCGATGAAGAATAAAATAAATATCATCTTAAACGATCAGATTGCCAAAGGAAACGAGGGTGAAACCATTCTTTCCGTAGCCCGGCGTCATGGCATTGAAATTCCAACCCTGTGCGATGATCCACGACTCGAACCCTTTACCTCGTGCTATGTTTGTGTGGTTGAAGTGGAAGGCATGCGAGGGATGCAACCATCTTGTTCCACCAAAATAACTGAGGGAATGAAGATTCATACCCACAGTGAAAAAGCTCAAAAATCGCGCAAAACTGCGTTGGAACTGATGCTCAGCAATCATTATGCCGATTGCACCGGTCCATGTAAACAAACCTGTCCGGCCGGAGTTGATGTTCAGGGATATATTTCATTGATTGAAAAGGGCCTTTACAACGATGCGGTTGCCGTAATCAAGGAAACCAACCCTTTGCCCGCCATTTGCGGCCGGGTTTGTGTAAGACCATGCGAGGTGGCCTGCCGCCGGAACCTGCTCGATGAGGGAGCTGCAGTTGGTATAGATTATCTGAAACGCTTTGCCTCTGATTATGATCTTGACTCACCCAACAAATTCAGACCGCATATAAAACCCGATTCAGGAAAAAAAGTGGCTGTAATCGGTGCAGGCCCCGGTGGATTATCAGCCGCATTCTTCCTCAGAAAAGAAGGTCATGCTGTGGATATCTTCGAAGCAAGTCCGGCCGCCGGCGGGTGGCTTAGGTATGGAATTCCCGAATACCGCCTGCCCAATGATTTGCTGCAACGCGAAGTGGACAACATCACTGAAATGGGTGTAAACATTTACTATAATCAACGCCTTGGAGATACCATCAGCTATAAAGATCTGAAACAGAAATACAATGCTACCGTACTTGCCATTGGTTCACAAAAAGGAACTTCAATAGGCTGCGATGGGGATGATGCAGAAGGTGTATTCCCGGGAACGGATTTTCTGAAATCACTCGAACTCAACAATAGCA
The DNA here is from genome assembly GCA_019429275.1 of Lentimicrobium sp. Classification (GTDB taxonomy): domain Bacteria; phylum Bacteroidota; class Bacteroidia; order Bacteroidales; family Lentimicrobiaceae; genus Lentimicrobium. The sequence continues at coordinate 69,912 of JAHYJC010000013.1, forward strand.
CAAAACCAGATTTCTCAGGCAAAACTGTGGTAGTAGTTGGTGGAGGAAATACAGCCATGGACTGCTGCCGCACATCGCGCCGGCTCGGAGCCGAAAAGGTTTTTGTAATTTATCGCCGCACAGAAAAGGAAATGCCAGCCAACCCGATTGAAATTCATGAATCAAAACTCGAAGGTGTGGAATATATGTTCCTGACGCTTCCATTGAAGGTAAAGAAGGATGAAAAAGGGCACATTAAAGGCATGATCTGCATTAAAATGGAACTGGGTGAGCCTGATGCATCAGGAAGACGCAGGCCGGTGCCCATACCTGACAGCGAATTTGAAATAGATGTGGATATTGCCCTTGCCGCCATTGGGCAAAAGACCGATGTCCATTTCCTGAATGACATCAACTCACATGAAACAGAAGGCCAGCTTGCCGCCAACAAATGGGGCGATCTGGATGCAGATAAGAATACCCTTCAAACAGGAATTCCTTCGATGTTTGCTGCCGGCGATGGAGTTACCGGCCCTGCTACCCTGATACAAGCCATTGCTCAGGCAAAAATTGCTGCAATAAGTTGTCATCAGTATCTCACTGGGCAACCTGTAAAGCCAGCGAAAAAAGAATTTATCAGTAAAAAGGACAACTTCAGGGAGCCGAAACCAGCTGACCTTGCCGGGAAATTTGCTCACCAGCTCAGGCATGAAATGCCTGTTTTAGAGCCGGATAACCGATTTAATTTCCATGAAGTCGAATTGGGATACGAGAATGAAACAGTTGCCAAAACCGAAGCTGCCCGTTGTCTCGAATGTGGTTGCACTGCCTATTTTGACTGCGACCTGAAAAAATACTCAACCGAATATGATGCTGAACAAAAGCATTTTGAAGGAGAACACCGGGAATATGAGGTAGATTTCAGGCATCCTTACATTGAAATTGACAACAACAAATGTATCCTTTGTGCACGCTGTGTGAGAATATGTAAAGAAGTTGCGGGTGCCAATGCGCTCGGCCTTGTAAACCGGGGGTTCGATACCTTTGTTGCTCCCAGTATGGAAAATTCGCTCAGCGACACTTACTGTGAGTCCTGCGGACTTTGCCTCTCAACCTGTCCCACTGGGGCGCTGAGCGAAAACAAACTGTTTAAACCCGGACCTGTGGTAACACAAGGTTTTCAAACCGTCTGTAACTACTGCTCTGTTGGATGCAACCTAGAAATTCATCACCGAAACGGATTTGTCATGGAAGTCAGAGGTGCCGAAGGGCTTGTCAATGCTGACGGAAATATTTGCCGTTATGGTAAATTCGGATATCAATACCTGAATGACAAAAGCAGGATTACCAGTCCCATGCTACTGAAAAACGGGAAGCATGAGCCCATAAGCTGGGAGGAATCTTTTGAGATCATCGTAAAAGAAATTTCAAAATCAAAACCTGAAGAAATTGCATTTTTTGCAGGTGCCAGGCTGACCAATGAAGAACAGTATCTTGTTCAGAAACTGGCCCGGGCAGGAGCCAAGACCAACAAAATCGGCAGTTTCCATTATCTGGGAAGAGGCACCAATTACACAAAATTATCCAAGGCCAACCTGCCATTTCCCGAGCTTGTTGAATCAAGCCGCGTTATTCTTCTGGGTGCTGAAGTCAGCCGCGACAATGCCGTGGCCGGTTTTATGATATGGAACAATCAGAAAATGAAAGGCATTCCTGTTGAGCTTATCACCACTTTGAGTGAAAGTTCGTCAGAACACAAAGCCGACAGAATCATCAGGATAAAATCCTACTATCATTTTGTGAAAGCCGTAAATCATTACCTGCTGTCGCAAAAACTTGAAAACGCATTGTTTATCCGTGATCTGATCGATAACTTCGGTGAATATAAAGATCAGGTGCTCAGCGAATCATTCGATGAACTTGTAAAAGCTTCGGGCGTTGACCGCGAAGAAACCATCATCAGGTTTGCCATTGACTACAACAACGAAAAAGCAGCTGTCATTGCTTTCTCCGAGAAAGAACTTTCGGGGCGAACATGCGCCGAAATCTTCAACCTGGCGTGTATTACCGGCAAACACAGCAAAACCGGCAGCGGACTTATGCTGCTGAAGGAAAAAAACAACGCTCACGGACTTCACGATATGGGTGTGATGTCAGATCTTGGCCCGGGTGCCTGCGACTGGAACGATCCGATACTCCGTCAGGCCTTTGAGCACATCTGGAATAGTGGAGAATTGCCTTTCGGGCAGGGTTGCACATGGAACAGCTTAAAAGAAGGTTTATTCAAAAAACTTTTCGTGTTCGGTGAAGATCCGGTGGGTTGTGCAATAAATCCCGAAGAGGTGAAATTGTGGTTTGAAAATTCCGAATTCATTATGGTTCAGGATTACTTCATGACCGAAACAGCAAAAATGGCCAATCTTGTTATGCCAGCCTCGCTGCCGTGGGAAACCGGTGGCACCTTTACCAATTCGCAAAAAGTAATCCAAAAGATTGAAAAGAGCACCTCATCGCCTTTAAAATATGATGGCTGGAAACAAACCAATGAGATACTTTCGGCTTTGGGCTCAGGTTCAATAGAAAATGTGGATGAAGTTATGTTTGAAATTGCTTCGCTTTTGCCCAAATATTGCACCAGCAGTAAACTCAGGTTCAGAATTACCAAAGAGGACAATTTCAATCCGTTGTTCAGGCATGGGTGCGATATCGTAAATAAAAGATTCGATGAGGAATTTGAACAGGCATTTTTAACTTAAACACTTTATAGCAAACAATAATCAGAAAAGGCTGAGCGGATACATATCTATTCAGCCTTTTTGATTAAATAATTTTTACAGATTTTTAAAAAGCTTTTTTTAAAATTTCCATAGCAGCATCAAGCATTTCTTCAGTAAAATCAAGATGTGTGACAAAGCGAATCGAATACCTGTCGAAAGCGATGGCTTTTAACCCCGATTCTCCGATTCTGCTTACAACTTCGGCCGCTGAGAGCGGAAAAGCCACCCTGAAAATAACAATATTGGTGTCCACAGGCAGCACTTTTTCCACCCAATTCAGTCCTGAGAGCAATTCTCCAAGTACTTTTGCCCTGCGATGGTCATCATTAAGCCTTTCAACATGGTTGTCAAGTGCATAAATTCCGGCGGCAGCCAGGTACCCGGCCTGCCGCATTCCACCGCCAAAAACTTTTCGCACCCGGCGGGCTTTCCGGATAAACTCCCTTTCACCGAGCAGCAATGAACCAACCGGCGCACCCAAACCTTTAGAGAGACAAATGGAAATGCTATCGAACATCGCACCACATTCTTTGGGAGTTTGACCAGTAACTGCCAGTGCATTAAAAATGCGGGCACCATCAAGATGATATTTCAGGCCATTTTTTCGGCACACCTCCCCTATTCCGGCCAGCACACGGTTGTCATAAACTGCTCCTCCGCCTTTATTCATAGTATTTTCCACTTCAACCAAAGCCGTGCGTGGTCTGTGGAGATCGTCAGGATTAATATGATCAATTACATCCTGAATTGAAATCATTCCCCTTTCGCCATCCAAAAGGCAAACCGAAAGGCCTGAATTGGTCATAAGCCCGGCAGCCTCATAATAGTAAACATGCGACAGATTATGCAGAATCACCTCTTCGCCTGGTTGAGTATGAACTTTTGAGGCAATTTGGTTGGTCATGGTTCCCGATGGGCAGAAAAGTCCGGCTTCCTTGCCAAAGAGTGCAGCTGACTTTTCTTCAAGCGCAATTACTGTTGGATCTTCGCCAAAAACATCATCACCAACACTGGCCGAAAACATGGCCTCAAGCATTGCCGGAGTGGGGCGGGTAACTGTATCACTTCTGAGATCGATTATCATCTTTGTGGTTTTGCTGCAAAGTTAATAAAGCAATGACTGCAAAAAAGAACTTATCTTCAAATCAAAACCATAAAAAGATTAACTTTGAGTTTCAGGAAACAGGGGTTTGTAGTTCGGGAAGGCTCATTTAACAGAATCGGTGTAAATATTTCTGCAATGGCAACACCTATATTGTCCGCAATGTCAATCATCTGCCTGTAGCTTAACTTTTTTTCGGTAAATCACCAATTATTTTTGAGATGAAAAAGTCATTTCTACTCCTAATCTTCAGCCTTATTGCTTCGACCTCCTGGTCGCAGAGCATTTCAAAAACAGATGCAGAAAATCTTGCTGTCAGATTTTTATCCGGTAGGCAGGAAATTCACAATTCCAATGCAAAGGAGTTCTTGCATATATCCGGATATCAGTTGATTCAGAAAAACGGTAAAATAACAGCCTATGTATTCAACTTTGCAGGAGGTGGTTATATTATAGTTTCAGCTTCAAAATACACGTTCCCCATTCTTGGCTATAGCCTGAATGGTGCATTTGGAGAAGGTAGTATACCTGAAAATCTCTCAGCATGGCTCAGATATTACATCCGTCAGGTACAATATGCTGAAGAACAACAAAAAGCTGATCCGGAAATTGAGGCTGCACGGTTAAAATTGCATGATGGAATTACTTTTTCGGGGAAAAGACGTGTTGTAGAACCCTTGCTCAAGACCACCTGGGACCAGGGAAATCCTTATAACGGAATGTGCCCGCCAGATCCGGGTGGCCCGGGCGGACGCTGCTATGCCGGCTGTGTAGCAACAGCGGTTGGTCAGCTTATGTTCTATCATCGCTGGCCCAATCAGGGAACCGGCGAATACAGCTATACACATCCGGCTTACGGCGAACAGTATGCCAATTACGGTGAAACAACCTATAACTGGAATGGCATGGAAACATGGCTCAGCGGCCCGAACAATCATGTCGCGTTGCTGCTTTATCATTTGGGCGTCTCTTTCGATATGGATTACGGACCCAATGGCTCAGGTATGTGGAATCACAGCGCAGCCAACTCCATTCGCACCTTTTTTAAATATGGCCCACAAACCCAATATATTTTTCGCGATACTACCACCATGAACTGGGATAGCATTTTAATTGCCAATCTTGATGCCCGTAAACCTCTTTATTATGCAGGCTGGGAAGGTGTGGGTTCGCAAAACGGACATGCTTTTGTTTGTGATGGTTATGCCCCCGACAATTTTTATCATTTCAACTGGGGCTGGAGTAGTTCTTATGATGGTTATTTCCTGCTTTCAGCGCTCACTCCCGGCGGCAACAATTTCAATTTTGCCCAGGAAGTTATTAAAGACATTTATCCCGATACAACACTTTATAATTATCCGCAATATTGTCAGGAGATTGACACCTTATGGACCGTTTCCGGCACATTCAGCGACGGTAGCAATATGGTAAATTATCCTGCTGGTGCGGATTGCCATTGGCTGATACAGCCCAACGAACCGGATTACGACTCCATCAGTGCCATCCGAATCAGCTTCCCGTTGCTTGATCTTGCTGAAAATGATGTGTTACGGATCTATCAGGGATTTGACACCAATGGACCATTGCTTGCCGAGCTTACAGGAAATGTACCTCCCGGGGTAATTGAAATCCCATCGGGCAATGCTTTTGTATGGTTATCGGGACAAACCGGAGATGCCAACGGCTTTCTTGCTTCCTACAAAAGTGTACTTCCTGTGTATTGTTCAGGCACAACAACCTTCAATGATGCCTCAGGAACCCTGGAAGATGGCAGCGGTGATAAAAATTACACCAACAACAGCCTTTGCAAATGGAGAATAATTCCCCAGAACCTCGTTCCGTTAACTTTAACATTCGAATCATTTGATGTAGAATCCGGGAGTGACTTTTTAAAGATATATGACCTGGGCACCCAGCAATTGATTGCCACCCTTTCGGGCAATGACCTGCCGGAACCCATCACAATAACAAGCGGCAAAGCTTACCTGATATTCAACACCAATGGACAAGGCACTGCTCAGGGCTGGAAACTGAACTGGGCACCGGCCGGAAGTGTCGGAATGGAACTGCAGGAAAAACTTCAAGGAAAAATATACCCCAATCCGGTACGTGAAGAACTATGGATAAATTCGGGGTTTATATCCGGCTCATCGGTTGAGGCTGAGGTTTATACTGCAAGCGGTAAACTTGTCAGAAAAATGGAAATGCCTCCTACCAGAATCGGAAATAATGCCATGATTGACATCCGGTTGCTCGATAAGGGTTTATACCTGTTAAAGGTAATTTCGTCTGAAGGCACCGAAATCTACAGGTTTGTTAAGCTCTGACCTAATTTGAGCAATAACCTGTTGTAAAGATATTATCTGAACAGATTACTCTTCTCATCAAGCAGGGCTATATCTTCAGGAGTCAGGGTAAACGTCATTGCTCCGGCATTTTCTCTCGCATGCGATTCTTTGGTAGCTCCGGGAATGGCAACTACCGTTTCTCCATGCGAATTGATGAGCCAGTTGAGCGCGATCTGCGATGGAGTAACACCGTATTTAATTGCTAGTTCCTGCACAGTTTTTACAACAGGCCTGCTTTTTTCAAGTTCGGCAGACTTGAATTGCGCAGAATATTTTCGCATACCGATATTTTTTAGCAATTCAGGATGATCGTGGAACTTACCGGTAGCCAGCCCCTGTGCCAGCGGGGAATATGCGATAATCGTAATTCCCAGCTCTTTTGCAGTTTGAAGTATCCCGTTGGATTCAATTTTCCGATCGAGCAAGTTGTACCTCACCTGATTGGAAACCAAATGAATGCCATGCTTCTGAAGAGTCTCCCAGGCAGATCTCATTTGCGCAGCCGAAAAATTACTTACACCTACATAACGGATTTTTTGCTCTTTCACAAGCTTTGCCATGGCTTCCATTTCAGCCTTTTCATTTGAGAAACCCCATGGCTGGTGCACCTGATATAGATCAATGGGATAAGGCGCAAGAGCATTCAATCGCTGATCAATTGTTTTAGAGATATTTGAAGCGAATCTGAACATAGGCCACCATTTGGTAGCCACGATGATATCTCCGGGCTTTTTGCCAATGTCTTTAAGAGATGCTGCCAATGCTCTTTCTGATGCACCGTTTCCATAAACTTCTGCAGTGTCGAACCAGTTGATGCCCCCTTCCAGAGATAATCTTACCATTTCTCCGATTAAATCGTCCTCCATCTTTGGCCAGAATTTACCTGCCATATTTTTTTGTTTGCTGAATTGCCAGCAGCCTAAACCAATAGGTGTAATCATTAGATCGGATTTACCAATTGACCGGAGGGGAAGATTTTGTTTCATATTAATCAATTATTCAAGGTTTGTTTAATTTTTTGTTTATAATTCTTATCTGAAAATGCCTCTTTGAGAATCTACTGAATATCAAGAATAATAAACTGAAAAACGCAATATAAGTTCAATATAGAAGTACAGGTTTCAATGGTTTAACAGTAAACAAGTAATATTTCCGGATTTAACAGTACAGAATATTTCTATAGGGTTTAAAACTACTAACTGAATCAAATTATTCCGGACAATTTATTTCAGTTTGATTTCCTTTTCCCAATTAACAGGAATAATTATTTCATTCCTTCGGTTCACAAGCTGGAATGGTGGGTTGTATCCCAAAAATCTTGCATTTCCGATTGAGGAAATGCCTTTCTCTGAAAGAATATTGTAAAGCTTTTGAGCATAGTGAAGCAAATCTTTGTCTGAGGCAAATCCACCAAACTTTATTACTGCTACATATTCATCCGGTGTTTTATGTATAAATACATCAGAATTATTGGGTTTTGGCAAATTTTCTTCATTATATGCTGATGGCATAACAAAACTCATGCTTGAAACGGAATCATTGATGTCCATATGAACAGGGGCTGTCATGGCAATACTCGTATTTGTCTCATTTCCACCAAAGATATAACCTGCCAATTTACGAAACCCGGACCCTGACAAGTCTTTGTAGGTTTTTGCTTCTGAACTAATTGATGCAACAGTTGCGGAAGGGTAAAACCGGATTTCAAAATCCTTTTCTTTCAAGATGAGGGAGTACTTTTGCTCTTCGACTTTATTTGAAGACATGATCGTGAAGGATTGAAATAGAATTATTGCCAGAGTAGCAACGACCATTAGTACAATAATTATTTTCATTTTAATTTGTTTGATTTTTAATTCTATTGATAACAGTCGCATCTGAATTATGTTCAACAGAATTATTAAATAGTTAAACAAATTAAATTAATTTTTTGGTATCAGTCTATCTGTCAAATGACTCTGTTGCAGCTGTCAGAATTTCTGAGAATCTAACTTTGCCGGGGCATATCAAAAAGATTCAAACAGCGCCTTGCTCAATGCATTACATTATGCGTTTCTTGAATTTCCAGCAGGTCATCTGCCGGGTTTCCAGTCTGCGCGGAAGTTCATAACTACTGATTTACGAAACACCACATACCATCCACGCAATCTCAAAGGCATCTGCTATGGGAATCCGGCAATGATCGACATCAGGGTGCTCGATAAGGGCCTTTACCTAATCAGGATTAGGTCACTTGTAAGCGCTAAAAACTTTAGGTTTATAAAATTGTAAACGGACTTATTCAAGCCAAAAACATTTCCAGAACAAAATTGACAACAATTGTGAAAATGCGAAATTGTATATCAGCATTGATGAATAATAATTTCATCATGCCTGACAATAATATTTTTACATTTGTCTATGATTAAAAAAACAGGCTGTCCGTTTGATCAGGCGCACAGAATATTAGAACTTTTCATATAAGTTCAGTCATAAATTCAGTATTTGAAAATGGAAAATGAAAACTTGAGAAACTGGGTAAACGAATTTACCAATGAGCTATACAAATGGGCTTATTATAAAACTTCATCGGTTGAAACCGCGGAAGACCTGGTGCAGGAAACATTTTTGGCTGCTGCTGAAAAGATAAATAATTTCAAGGGGGACAGTTCGGCAAAGACCTGGTTGTTTTCGATTTTAAATCATAAAATTATTGACCATTACCGGAAGAATGTTAATAAACCGGTATCAATTGAGAACAACTCAATTTCTGACTTTTTCGATGAAGACGGAGGTTGGCGGCAGTCAAAAAGGCCCAAAGACTGGCATGAGGAAGATAGCCATTTGCTTGACGATGAGGACTTTCAGACGATTTTGCATAAATGTATTAATGCTCTGCCCACAAAATGGAACACCTGTGTAAGGTTAAAATACCTAAGTGAAAAAAGTGGTGAAGAAATTTGTCAGGAATTGGGTATGACTGCGACAAATTTCTGGCAGATTGTTCATCGTGCAAAACTTCAATTAAGAGATTGCGTTGATAATAATTGGTTTAAAAGTTAATTAACATGAAAAAATTACTAAATATATTGTTCCTCTCCTGTTTTAAGGCGACTGAATTGATTGAGAAAAAGTTGCATTTCAAACTTTCGGCCCACGAAAAAATTCAATTAAAAGTCCATAAAATGATGTGTGATGCCTGTTCCAGGTATGAAAAGCAAAGTATTTTCCTTGAGAAGGGCATTGCAACTTTGCCTAAAAAAGATTCTATAAAGGTTGACATGGAGCAATTGAAGCACCGAATTGCAGATAAACTTGAAAAAGATAATAGTTAAAACTGACGCAATGCGGAGCAAATTCTTAAAATATATAAGACTGGCCGCTGATAAGCCGAGTTTATGGAGAGCAATCAGAGTTGCACTCATTGTTGGCGTCATTCTGAACATGATAAACAATCCAAAATTATTCAGTGCCTATTCATCCGCTGATTTTCATTTATCGCGAATTCTTTTAACCTTTCTGGTCCCGTTTTGTGTTTCCCTTTATTCATCGGTATTGGCCAACGCCGAAAAATAAATCCGGCAATACGCCATCGAATTTTCCAGCCATAACCTTTCTTATTTTAATCGGCATTTTTTGTCAGGTTTTGATTTAATTTCCGACTATAATGGAAATCTTTCAATAATAAAAATCATGAAGAAAATACTCTTATTAATTGCCCCAATATTTCTATTTATTACAGCTTGTGCTCAAAATCCCGGATTTAAGCAAACTGGTTCAATCGAATTTGAGAAACTGATTTCTGACAATAACGGAATACTGCTTGATGTAAGGACATTGTCAGAATTTAAGAATGGGCATTTGGAGAATGCCGGGCAGTTAAATTATTATGCCGGAGATTTCCGACGCAAACTTTTATTGCTCCCCAAAGATCAACCGGTTTACCTTTATTGCAATACAGGTTATCGAAGCTCAAGAGCCGCGAATATTCTTGCTGAAAACGGTTACACCAATGTATTTAATCTGGAGCACGGCATTATGGAGTGGAATCTAAAGAATCTTCCTGTCATAATAGAACCCGATGCCAAAGCCGATGTTGAAAATATTATGGAACCTGAGGCATACACTAAGTTGATTAATTCTGATTCTCTTGTTTTCATAGATTTCTACGCTCCGTGGTGTGCTCCCTGCCGTAAAATGATGCCCATGATTGACAGCCTTAAAACTGAATATCATGAAAAGATTAACATTGTAAAGATAAATGCTGATGCAAGTAAGAAGTTAATGAAGGAATTGAAGATTGTCGGGGTTCCTTATCTGGTAATGTATCACAAAGGTCAACTACTATATTCAAAAAACAGTGCTGCAATTCGCGAGGAACTTGTTGCTTTGTTTGAAGGCAAACTTACTGACTCTTCACACTAAAACAATTAAATGGTTATGGAAACAATAACACCGTTTTTTTTGGGAGTCCTGGTAGTAACCATTGGAGCAGTTCCTTTCGGATTGGTAAACTTATCTGTGGTCGATATAGCAGCAAAAAGTTCTGCCAGAGGGGCAATGTCAGTTTCATTCGGTGCATCGGTGATAGAAGTTCTGTTCGCTTCAATTGCAATCATATCGGGACAGTTTCTTTCCGGCTATTTAAATGAAAACTCTCTTATAAAAAATGCGATTGTATTAACTCTCCTAATTTCAGGCATTTTTTTTTGGTTTAAAAAGGCAAAAGTTAATCACAAAGATTCTTTTTCATCCTCAATGGGAATAATAAAAGGAGCTTTTCTCAACCTCATAAGTCTCCAGGTCTTAATATTCTGGCTAATGGCAGTCTCATTTTTATCAGTCAGAAACTTAATTCCAGCTTCGGTAGCCGAATTTGTAATCTTTATAGCAGGTGTGGGGGTTGGAAAGATGATGGTATTGCAGGCTTATGCATATTTTGGAAACATTGTAGTCCCAAATTCACAGAAATTGTCGGAAAACATTAACAAGATCATTGGATTTATGCTTATTGCGGTTTCTATTGTTCAGTTAATTAAACTTTAAGCAGTAGGGAATTTAAAAGCAATGGTTAAAAACAAAACAATACCCGAATCTAAACCTGCTCATTTAATATAACTCTTACTACAGTTCAAAATCAAATTTTTAAACTTTCATGACACAAAAAACATATATACCCAATATACCAGCTCCGTTAAAAAAACGACTGGTCATTGTTGGCGGCGGTTTCGCCGGATTGAAGCTTGTTCAGAAATCACTTTGCCGTGATTTTCAAATCGTATTGCTTGATAAAAATAATTATCATCAGTTTCAACCTTTACTATACCAGGTTGCTACCGCCGGTCTTGAACCGAGTGCAATTTCTTTCCCTCTGAGAAAGGTTTTACAAAAGGAGGAAAATATTCATTTTCGCGTAGCTGAAGTTTTGGAAATTTTACCTGAAACAAATGAGGTAAAAACCAATATTGGGTATCTGAAATACGATTTTCTGGTATTAGCTACAGGCGCCGACACCAATTTTTTCGGTCAGGAAATAATTGAACGGAATGCGCTTCCTATGAAATCGGCTTCCGATGCCATTCTCATCCGCAATACCATCCTCGAAAATTTTGAAAAGGCACTGCTCCAGGAAACTCCCGGAGAAATGGAAAAGTACCTGAACATTGCGCTGGTGGGTGGTGGTCCAACCGGTGTTGAACTCGCCGGAGCGCTGGCCGAAATGAAGAAATACATTTTCCCGAAAGACTATCCTGAGTTGGATTTGTCGAAAATGCGAATTGTCCTTTTTGAATCTTCCAATCTGCTTGCGGCCATGTCGGCCCATGCTTCCGAACTGTCGGAAAAGTACCTTGAGCGAATGGGAGTGGAAGTGAAAACCGGAATCCGTGTTACCGGATATGACGGAACCGTAGCCACCTTATCCGATGGCTCCACATTCGAAACCAAAACTTTGGTTTGGGCGGCAGGTATCAAAGCAAACCTCATTGCAGGTTTACCAAAAGCAACCATTGCCCGTGGCGGAAGGCTTTTGGTTGACCGGTATAATTTAACAAAAGGATACCCGAACATTTTTGCCATTGGCGACCTGGCCCTTATGGAAACTCCAAAATATCCGAACGGCCATCCACAAGTGGCACAAACTGCCATTCAGCAAGCCAAACTACTGGCTAAAAATATGAAACGGCTGGCTGCCGGGAAAGAGTTACTCCCGTTTGAATATACCAACAAAGGTTCTCTGGCCACTATTGGCCGCAATCGTGCCGTAGCCGACCTCCCCGGTTTTAAACTGCGTGGGTTTGTGGCCTGGGCACTCTGGAGTATTGTACACCTGTTTACCATTATGGGGGTAAAAAACCGCTTTTTTGTTTTCCTCAACTGGTCTTGGAATTATTTTACGTACGACCAGTCGCTTCGTTTGTTGATTAAACCGAAAGCCCCATATAAACCAAATGAAGTTGAAGTAAGTCAGGATAGAGCGGAAAGTAATATCAATAAAAAAATTGCCGCCTCAAAAATAATCAGTACTTTAACTCCAAATTAACAACAAAATATATTGATGATGAAAGCAATTTGGAACGGAAAAGTTGTTGCTGAAAGCAATGACATTGTAAATGTTGAAGGGAATGCTTATTTCCCGATTGACTCAGTAAAAAAAGAGTTTCTAAAAGAGAGCGAAACGCACACCGTTTGCCACTGGAAAGGTACCGCCTCGTATTATGATCTCGAAGTGGATGGAAAAGTTAACCCAGATGCTGTTTGGTATTACCCAACACCTTCAGGATTAGCTAAAAGCATTAAAGGGCGTGTAGCTTTTTGGAAAGGTGTTGAAGTAGTGAAAGATTGATGAGTAGAAGAAGATGAAAGATTTAATGGAGAATATTTATTGCCGTCGGTTGTAACCGACGGACAAATGCAACAGACAACAGACAGGCTTTAGCCACATTTATTAAGTTATAATCAAAAAAATATAAATCAATGAGTTGGGTGAAAATCTGGTCTCACATGGTTTTTTCAGAAAAAATAAAGACTAATGTGGCTAAAGCCAAAAGTCATTAAATATCCTGAATCCGTTGGCTGAAGCCAACAGCAATACGGAGAAAAAGAAAACGAAGATGAAAGATTTAAAATAACATATTATTAGACACATTTTATGGTCATTGAAAAAACTACAAAGGAGATAAAAGGTTTATTAACCAACAAAAACGTAAAAATCGTGGATGTCCGGCCGGTGGAGGCTTACAACGGCTGGAAACTAAAAAACGAAATGCGTGGCGGCCACATTGCCGGGGCAAAAAGCCTCCCTGCAAAATGGCTTAACTACATAGATTGGATTGAAATCGTGCGCAATAAAAATATTCTCCCTGAGAGCAAAATCATTGTTTACGGATATTCGCCGGATGTAACCCTGAGGGCAGCCGAAAGGTTTATAAAATCGGGATACAAAAAAGTTTCGGTTTATAATGGTTTTGTCGATAATTGGTCAGCCAACCCGGAATTGCCCATGCAGAAACTCGGGCGTTATAAAAACCTGGTTTCAGCAGCGTGGGTGAATGAGTTGATTTCGGGTGGTAAGCCAGCTGAATATGAAAATGACAAATTTGTGCTTGTCCATTCGCATTACCGCAACCGTGAAGCTTATTTAAGCGGGCACATTCCGGGAGCTATCGATATGGATACGCTGGCATTGGAAGCGCCCGAAACATGGAACAGACGGTCTCCGGAAGAGTTGGAACAGGCATTGCTCAACCATGGAATCACTTCCGATACAACAGTAATTCTCTATGGCAAATTTATGAACCCTGACAATGCCGATGAATTTCCTGGCAGTGCGGCCGGGGACATTGGTGCCATCCGGAATGCTTTTATCATGATGTACGCCGGCGTAAAAGATGTGCGTGTGTTAAACGGTGGGTTTCAGTCGTGGAATGACGCTGGATTTGAAGTTTTGCTTACCGATGAACCCAAAAAACCAGTATCTGACTTTGGAATTTCCATACCACAAAAACCCGAACTGGCTGTCGATACGCCCGAAGCCAAAGAAATGATTGCTGCCGCCAATGCCGAACTGGTTTGCGTACGCAGTTACCCGGAGTATATTGGAGAAGTGAGTGGCTACAATTACATCGAAGCAAAAGGCCGCATTCCGGGGGCTGTGTTTGCTGATTGCGGCAGCGATGCCTACCACATGGAAAATTACCGTAACGTGGACCATTCCACACGCGAATTTCATGAAATAGAAGAAATATGGAAAAAAAATGGAATTACACCTAATAAACATCTTGCCTTTTATTGTGGAACAGGTTGGCGTGGCAGTGAAGCATGGTTTAATGCCTGGCTGATGGGCTGGCCAAAGGTTTCGGTGTATGATGGCGGTTGGTTCGAATGGAGTAATGATCCAGAGAATCCTTGTGAAACCGGCATCCCTGAAAATTGGGATACAAACAAAATTAGCTAGAGATGGAGCAACAAAATCTTCTTTCAGATTTTGCAACTGACACTTTGCATGGGCTTTCAGCCATACCTAAGTTCTTATCATCGAAATATTTCTATGATGATATCGGCAGCGCTATATTTCAGGATATAATGCAGATGCCTGAATATTATCTCACCGATTGCGAAGTCGAAATATTCGAGAAATATAAACAGGAGATGGTTTCAGTTATTGGAAAAAGCAAAAGTAAACTTGAACTGATTGAATTGGGCGCCGGGGACGGATTAAAAACCAAGGTACTGCTATCTCAATTACTCGAACAAAATATTGACTTCAAGTATATCCCTATCGATATTTCAGCAAATGCCGTAGAGAATCTTCATCAGGATTTAAAGCGCAATTTGCCCGAATTAAAAGTAGAAGGCCGAATTGGCGATTACTTTAAATTGATTGCTGAGTTAAATGGATCGGCCAGGAAAGTTATTCTGTTTCTTGGATCAAATATAGGAAACTTTAATCCATCCCAATCCCGTCAATTTTTAAAACAGTTGTATAATGTTTTAAATCACGGAGATCAGTTACTGATTGGGTTTGACCTGAAAAAAGATTCCGAAAAAATACTAAAGGCATACAACGACCCGCATGGACATACCGCTTCATTTAACCTGAATCTGCTGAATAGAATTAACAATGAACTTGATGCTGATTTTCAATTGGATAACTTCTTCCACACGGAAGTTTATGATCATGAAACAGGTGTTGCCAAAAGCTATCTGATTAGTAAAAAAGCACAGAATGTTCATATCCGGAAATTGAATAAGTCATTTCTGTTGGCACCTAATGAGAAAATATTTATGGAAATGTCGCAAAAATATGACCAACAAATGATTAACAGCCTGGCTGTTAATGCGGGCTTTGAAGTGGTGCAAAATTATTATGACCATAAATCCTGGTTCGTAAATTCATTATGGAATGTTAAAGACAGCTAACTCTGATTTTGTTTAACAATGAACTTCACACAAAAGGCGACAATGATTTCCGTTACAAACTCTTACTTCAGAATAACCTTAAAAAAAAGTCTTTTGGGACTCATTAGGAATGAATTCTGAACATGAATTTTAATTAAACCCAATTTTTAAAAACTTATTATGCAGAATTATATCAAAACCGACCGCCAAATTCACTGGTTAAGCCAGGTAATTGCAAAAGCAAACCGCACTTATGTGCCTGAGAAAAAAGATGATAGTCACACCAGCCTCTACTACGATTCTATTGGCAAACGGATTCTGGGGCGATGGATTGAAACTCCTGAAGGTGAAGTTATTCTGGCCTTAAATTTAAACTCATTACATTTTGAATGGTTGGATAAAAAGCAAAATATCTTGTATGAGGTATCGGTACTCAATAAAAATGCCGAACAATTAGAAAAAAGTGTAAGTACCTTTTTGTATTCGATCAAGATGAGGATTGATAATTTTTTAAAACCGATGCATTTTGAGATTCCTGATTATAAGATAGATAAACTTCTGGAAAGCGACATTTCCGACCCTGGACTGAAAAGTTGGATGTTCTTCAGGACACTTGCAAACCAGGCTTGCCAATCCATGTCAGGTTATTTACAATCTGAAGGTGAAATACGCATTTGGCCGCACCATTTTGATTCAGGAGTTTATTTACAGGCCAAAGGAGACCTCGGACTGGGATTTGGCCTGGCGACTGAAGATTCCATGATCGGACAACCTTATTTTTATCTTTCAGGATACCAGAGCAAATCTCCTATTATTTATAAGAACCTTAGCAAATTAAGTTTAGGGAAATGGCAAACCGGGTCCGGCTGGAATGGAGCTGTGCTCCCTTTCAGTGAGGTTCTAAATTTGTCGCCATTGGAGGCAGTTGCTGCAATTCAAGCCTTTATTAAAGAAGCAACAAACTGGTTTTTGAAGCAATAAAATATATAAACAAATACCATGAAGTCTCTTACATTGTTACTTACTTTGATGATTCCGCTTATTTCGATGGCTCAGAAGAATCCGCGTAATATTGAGATTAATTGGAAAACAGACACATCAAAACATCTGGTGTCTCTTGACGAATTCACTGCGTTAATGAAACCCGATGGTATTCCACCCATTGATGCGCCAAAGTTCTGGGACAAAGAAACAGCGCTGAACGCATATTTTTTGCATGAACCGGTTATAGCTGTTGAAATAAATGGCGAGTCAAAAGCATATCCGCTAAGTGTGCTGATGTATCACGAGATAGTGAACGATAAACTGGGAGGAGTTACTATAGCTGCAACTTACTGTCCGCTCTGCAATGCGGCTATTGTATTTGATCGGAGACTCAATTTCGAATCTAAGAGCTACGAGCTTGATTTTGGCGTTTCTGGCATGCTCCGAAATAGCGATTTAGTAATGTGGGATCGGCAAACCGAAAGTTGGTGGCAGCAATTTACCGGAGAAGCCCTGGTCGGAAAATTAAGTGGTGCTGAACTAACTTACGTCACATCTTTGCTGATTTCATTAACCGAGTTTTTTCAAACTTTTCCTCAAGGTAAGGTCTTGTCAACCGAAACCGGTCATGGCAGTAAATATGGATCCAATCCATATACCGGTTATGACGACAAGGAAAATATACAGCCATTCTTATACAAGGGTGATGTTGACGCAAGGCTTCCTGCCATGGAAAGGGTAATCGACATACAGGTAAACAGGAAGTTCAAGATTTACCCTTTATCAGTGATACAATCCAAAGGAATAATCAATGATTCTTTTCTCGAACAAGCAGTCGTAGTATTTTATACTTCTAAAACGGTTTCTGTGCTTGACAAAAATAATATTTCCGAGTCCAAAGAAGTTGGATCTGTAACCGTTTTTGAACCATTTGTTGATGGCAAACTACTCACTTTTGATAAAATAGGTTTAGGTTTTGTCGATCGTCAAACCGGTTCGGAATGGAACATTACGGGCAATTGTACCGCTGGCCCACATAAAGGAGCAAAACTCCGCCCCATAACCCATGGGAACCACTTTGCTTTCGCCTGGTTTGCTTTTCATCCTGAATGTGAAATCTATTCAGAGTAGTATTTCGAAACGGACTTTTATTTTGTGTTTTTCTGATAAATAGCGTTTGAGCTCCAGTAAAAGAATAATTTGAATAGTAATTTTGGAATCATGTAAGTTTTAAATGAGTGAAATAGCAAAAACTATAATCGAACGCCGCGAATATCTCTTCGAGCTATTAGTTCAGCATATTATGCTCAGTCTTGGGGCCATAATAATCATTACCATCATTGGTATAGCAACCGGTATAGCTATACTTCATCAATCTAAATCACGCCAGCTTGTCTTAGGTTTTGTTAATTTCCTTTACACTATTCCATCCATTGCCATGTTCGGTCTTTTTATTCCAATCATAGGCATTGGATATGGCAACGCGTTGGTTGTCCTGGTTATTTATGGCTTACTGCCTGTAATCCGAAATACCTATACCGGATTAAGTGAAGTTGATCCGCTCTTGCTCGATGCGGCAAAAGGAATGGGTGCCACACCCCGGCAGGTTTTTCTTCGTGTCAGGTGGCCACTTGCCTTCCCTACCATTTTAAGCGGTTTCCGCACTATGGTGGTCATGACAATCGCCCTGGCCGGACTTGCCTCATTTATAGGAGCCGGGGGTCTGGGACAGGCCATCTATCGAGGCATTAACACCAATAATTCTTCTCTTATTCTTGCAGGTTCCATTTCAGTGGCACTTCTGGCTTTGATAGCAGATTTATCCATCGGGGCAATAGAAAAGTCATTGAAAGTGAAAGCAGAAATTGCCCGGAAGAAGAACCGGATTCTGAAGTATTCCGTAATATTTATTCTAACTGCTCTTGTTGTTGTGATGGCACTGGTAAGATTTGTCAAATCCTCAGCCAAAGAAATAGTGGTGGCATCCAAACCAACTGCTGAGCAATATATTCTGGGAGAAATCATTTCGCAATTGGTTGAGGGCAACACCGATATTCACATTGTCAGAAAATTTGGCATCGGTGGTGGCACCTCGAATATTCACCCGGCCATGCTTAAAGGCGAAATCGACGTTTATCCTGAGTACACTGGAACCGCGTGGCTTTTTGTGCTAAAGGAACCTCGGATTAATCATCCTGACAGTTTGTATTCAGCCATAAAAAAGGCATATTCAGATAAATTCAGGCTGAACTGGATTTGTCGACTGGGATTCAACAATACGTTTACATTGGCATTGCCTGAATCCACGGCTCAAAAAGAACATCTCATTACTTTATCAGCACTCGCCGCAAAAAGCAATGAGTTTACTTTCGGGGCCGAATTTGATTTCTTCGAACGTGAAGATGGCTTCTTAGGGCTAAACAAAGTATATCCTTTTAACTTTAAAAACAAAGTGGAATTGGATATAAACCTGAAATTTCAGGCACTCGAAAACCATACCGTGGATGTGATTAATGCCTTTTCGACCGACTCGCGCATCCGTCAAATGAACCTTAGGGTGCTAAAAGACGATAAATTGTTTTTTCCTGCTTATCAGGCAGGCATTGTTATCAGAAATGAGACGCAACAGAAATATCCTGAATTGTCCATTTTGTTCGAACGGCTTGAAGGACTGATTGATGATGCAGCTATGCTGCAACTGAATTACGAGGTGGAAATTGAAAAAAAGTCACCCAACGAAGTTGCTCAAACCTTTTTGAAGTCGCACGGGTTAATTGAATAAGATTATGCATAGCATGGCAGAAACAATTATTGACATACAAAATGTAACCAAATCATACCAAACCGGATCACCGGTTCTGCGTGATGTTTCATTGGATATAGCCAAAGGCTCATTCGTAACTATCATAGGCCCGAGCGGTTGCGGGAAAACTACTTTACTCCGGCTTATAAACGGAATGTCTGACTTTGATTCAGGCCATATAATTGTCATGAATAAGGATCTGGCAAACTGGGATAAAATACAACTCAGGCGGAGCATTGGGTATGCCATACAACAGGGAGGCCTTTTCCCACACATGACAGTAAGACAAAACATTGAATTTGTACTAAGCATTTCGGACGCATCCGTTCAGATTACAAATGACCGTGTAAACGCTTTAGCAACTATGATGAGTCTCGATGACAGTCAGTTGGAGAGTTTCCCTTCCAACCTGAGCGGTGGACAACAACAAAGAGTTGGTGTTGCCAGGGCTTTGGCTTCACAACCCGAAATTGTGTTGATGGACGAACCTTTTGGCGCACTGGATAATATTACCCGTCGTAAACTGCAAAACGAGTTAAAAGAGATGCACCATAAACTGGGAATCACCTTCATAATGGTTACCCATGATTTGCACGAAGCTTTCACCCTGGGGACCCAGGTTGTTATAATGAATGAAGGAAAGATTGAACAGTTTGATAAGCCCGAAACAATCAAAACAAAACCGGTGAATGACTGGGTAACAGAATTTATCAAAACTTGAGAATATGGGCAAATAAAACTTTTGGAAGTTAATCTCCATTGCATTATAAAAGAGTTGGAAATTGTCTTAAAAAAAAGACACTATTTTACTTAAATTATTACACTGGCTGACAAATAATTCATTTTTGAGATGACAGAATTATCAATATTAAAATGCTACATGTTTCTGAAAAGCATCAAACATTGCGTTTTCAAGGCTTAGCGAGACAAAAATCACGACTATGAAAAAACCAACAAAAATCATTAGTTTTTCTGAATTAAAAGACCGTCAACCCGCTCATGCTGAAATATATGGCCTCGACCTGGTTATTGTTCTTTATGATGGCAATATTTCAGTACTATATGGCCGCTGCCTGCACCGGGGCGCATTGATGGCTGATGGACATGTAGAAGGGCACAACCTCATTTGCGGGCTTCACGGATGGGATTACCGCCTCGATACCGGTGTTTCGGAATACAACAACAAAGAAGCCCTGCACAAATTCACCTCAAAAACTGAAGACGGGTATATTTGGGTGGACAAAGCAGAAATCGATGCTTTCCTTGAAAAACACCCGCAACTATTCAACCGTGAAAAGTATCAGGGAATATATGCCGATACCCACCCCGAACCGACTGAACCATATACCAGTTACATCAGTGAACTTTCAAAAAACGGCCTGAAAAATATCGGACACCACGGATTTTCTGCTGCCATGGGTGTGGATAGAGATACGCTGCCAAAATGGGAAGACATTCAATTCCTGCCTGCTCAGTTATGGAAACGACCGCTATTAGATGATGAACCTGTCAGCACCAAAACTTTAATTGGGCCAAATGCGAAAAAACCGTTGATTCTCGAAATTCCAATATTTGTCTCTGACATGAGTTTTGGGGCTTTATCGCGTGAGGCAAAAATTGCATTGTCGAAAGGAGCAGAAATGGCAGGAACCGGCATATGCAGCGGCGAAGGTGGCATGTTGCCCGAAGAACAGGAAAACAACTCCCGCTATTTTTACGAGTTAGCTTCCGGCAAATTTGGGTTTAGCTGGGACAAGGTGAAAAAAGCGCAGGCATTCCATTTTAAGGGCGGACAAGGCGCTAAAACAGGAACCGGCGGACACCTGCCGGGAAATAAAGTGACCCGTGAAATTGCTGAAGTCAGGGGACTAAAAGAAGGCGAACCAGCCATCAGTCCTGCAGCTTTTCCCGATTTATTTACTGCAAAGGATTTTGCTGATTTTGCCAACGAGGTCAGACGGAAAACCGGCGGAATTCCGGTAGGGTTTAAAATGGCCGCCAGCCACATTGAAAAGGATATTGATTTTGCACTTGAAGCCGGAGCTGACTACCTTATCCTCGATGGTCGTGGCGGGGGCACCGGAGCGGCTCCCAAAATTCTCCGCGACAACATTAACGTGCCAACCATTCCGGCACTGGCAAGGGCAAGAAAACACCTGGACAAAGTGGGTGCTACAGATGTTACACTTATCATCACCGGAGGATTGCGCACGGCTGAAGATTTTGCAAAAGCACTGATGCTTGGCGCCGATGCAGTAGCCATTTCCAATTCGGCACTGCAAGCCATTGGCTGCCTCGGAATGCGGGCATGCCACACCAATAATTGTCCGGTTGGAATAGCTACCCAGAAAGAGAACCTCCGTCAGCGCATCATCATCGAAAAATCGGCAAAGCAGCTCAGCAACTTTTTACTGGCCGTAAACGAATTGATGAAAGTAGTAGCACGTGCCTGTGGACACGATAAATTCAGGAGATTTAACCATGAAGATTTGCTAACCTTTAACCGCGACATACATTTTTTGACCGGAATTGAATACGGAGGGATTATAAAATAACAGCATTATGAATAAAAAAATTGTTTGGCACAAAGTTCTCGAAAATAAAAACGAACTGGCCGATAATCGTGTAATGACGGTGAATGCCGGGTATAAACAAATTGCCCTTTCGCATTTCGAAGGAAAAATCTGTGCACTCGACAATCGTTGTCCGCACCAGGGAGGCCCTCTGGGTGAAGGCAGTATCGAAAACGGCATTTTGCGCTGTCCCTGGCATGGCTGGGATTACCACCCCTGTTCGGGCAAAGTTCCGGGTTACGACGACGGCGTTGAAGCTTACGCAGTTGAAGAGCGCGATGATGGAATTTATGTTGGAGTTCCCGAAGAGAAGCCACACGAAACAACCGTTTCCGATATTATGGCCGAAACGATGGTTAACTGGGGTGTTGACACCGTTTTTGGGATGGTGGGACATTCCAACCTCGGACTGGCAGATGCCCTGCGGCGACAACAAAACAAAGGCAACCTGAAATTTATCGGAATCAGGCATGAAGGCGCAGGCGCTTTTGCAGCCAGCGCCTACGGCAAATTGACCGGAAAACCGGCTGCCTGTTTTTCTATTGCAGGACCCGGTGCAACCAACATGTTTACCGGCTTGTGGGACGCCAAAGTTGACCGCGCCCCGATTTTAGCGCTAACAGGCCAGGTGGCTACCCAGGTAGTGGGAACCGGTAATTTTCAGGAAGTGGATTTGGTGCGGGCTTTTCAAACCGTGGCCGAATTTAACCACCGCGTTCAGAATAACAGCAAACATACCGAACTGATGACGCTGGCCATAAAACACGCCATCTTAAAGCGGGACGTTTCGCACCTTACTTTTCCCGACGAAGTGCAGGAAATCCCTGCCGGCGATGAAAAAGCCCAAACTTCGGAAGGCCGCATTGCTTCGCTAAAAATTGCGCCACCGGAGGAAAGTTTGGAAAAAGCAATCGGGCTGATTCAGAAAGCAAAAAGACCGGTAATTATTGTCGGGCACGGCGCACGTTTCAACATGGAAGCGATTGTAAGGTTTGCCGAAAAACTGTATGCCCCGGTGCTGACAACCTTTAAAGGAAAAGGATTGATTTCCGACACCCATCCGCTGGCAGGCGGAGTGCTTGGCCGAAGCGGAACTCCCGTGGCTTCGTGGATGATGAACGAAAGTGATTTACTCATTGTTTTGGGCGCTTCATTTAGCAACCACACCGGAATCACACCGAAAAAGCCAACCATCCAGGTTGATTTCGACCCGCTGGCGCTGAGTAAATTCCATAAAATAGATGCGCCGGTGCTTGGAGAAATATCGGTAACGGTTTCGCAAATCAATGAACGGCTTGGAAACAACATCAATACCACCGATCAGCGCGAAGAACTGGCACGTCGCTGGAAAATCTGGCACGCTGAAAAACAGAAACGCCTGCTTGAAGACCGGGGAAAAGGGCTTAGTTCCATTTCGGTTTTCGATAACCTAAGCCGGTTAGCGCCCGGAAATGCGGTGATGTGTGTAGATGTTGGGAACAACGCCTATTCGCTGGGACGCTATTTCGAGTGCAAACAACAAAGTTTCCTGATGTCAGGCTACCTTGGTTCCATCGGGTTTGCTTTTCCGGCTGCCATGGGCGCCTGGGCAGCAACAAGAGGAACCCGCCCAGTAATTGCAGTGGCAGGCGATGGCGGATTTGCGCAGTACATGGCCGAGCTTACCACTTCAGTAAAATACGACATGGACATAAAACTGATTCTGTTGAACAATAACGAACTCGGAAAAATATCAAAAGAACAGCGTGCCGGACGTTTTGATGTGTTTGCAACGAGTCTTCACAATCCTGATTTTTCAGAATTTGCAAACAGTTGCGGAGCGCTGGGAATCAGGGTAACGCAAAAAGATGAACTTGAAAATGCAATACAAAAGACGCTGAACCACAAAGGCACTGCCCTACTGGAAATTATGACAGATGTTGCATTAGTGTAGAAAAAATACCTCCCGCAGAAAGTGAAGAGAAGCGCAGAAAAAAAACTCAATGAGAATTAATGATTTAATGTTGTGAAATTTTAATTAAACACTTAATAAACTTAAATGACGAAAACAAGAATTTTATTTCTCATTCTAATCCCAATGCTGTTTATGAATACAGTAAAAGTGATGGCACAAGATGAAACCATAACAAACTCAACTAACAAACTGGTTGTTGTTTGGACCAGTGATGATCCCTATGTGGCCGAACGTGTAGCGCTGATGTACACCCATGCCGCCAAAACTCAAGGCTGGTTCGCTGATGTCACCCTTATTATTTGGGGACCATCAGCAAAACTTACAGCCGAAAACCTGAAAATCCAGGAAAACCTAAAAATTATGCAAAAAGATGGCGTGGTAATTGAAGCCTGTATTGCCTGCGCCACTTCCTATAACGTGGTCGATGAACTCAAAAAACTGGACTTTGACGTAAAAGGCATGGGCAAACCATTAACCGATTACTTGAAAAGTGGGGCAAAGGTTTTAACTTTCTGATAAATACTTGTCAGAAATAAGTGAAAGCTACGACAAAATTATAGCAGAATCAAAAATAGACCTCCTGGAGTTTTAGGAAGACATTAGCGAAATGGGTATAGAATAGAAGTTATTTTTTTTATTTAAGTATTTGCTAAAATTAGCAAACTATTTATTATGCCATTCGTTTATTCATTTATAACAACTAACTCATGGACAAAAATCAATCATGTATAAGAGTATTTGCTGACAAAGTGCAAATTAATCACTGCCGGGAAAAATTGCAATCAGCGCAAAAAACCTTTGCTGAATTAAGCAATCTGCTGGCTTTAGCCGGAAACGAGGTACGTTTAAAAATTTTGTTCCTGCTTGCCGATGAAGGTGAACTTTGCCCTTGCGACTTGTCAGATATTTTAGGAATGAGCATTCCCGCAGTATCGCAACACATTCGTAAAATGAAGGACGGAAATTTAATTGAAGCAAGACGTTCAGGTCAGACTATTTTTTATTCGCTTAAACCTGGACAAACGATGCTTCTTCAACCCTTATTTAAACACATCATCAACAATAATTTAAATAAAGTAACGGTATGAAAACAACATACAAATTTGCCGGAGCAGGGTTGCTCACGGCAATAGCAGCATCGGTATGTTGCATTACCCCAGTGCTGGCACTTATTTCAGGCACAGGCGGCATTGCTTCCTCTTTTGTGTGGATGGAACCTTTACGTCCGTACTTAATCGGGTTTACTATTTTGGTCCTGGCTTTTGCCTGGTACCAAAAACTAAAAAAACGGGCCATTGAAGAAATTCAGTGTGATTGTGAAACGGACGACCTGCCTGCCGGCAAGGCAGGAAAACCATCGTTCTGGCAATCAAAAAAATTCTTGGTGCTGCAACTATCTTTGCCTTTGTAATGATGGCATTTCCGTATTATTCATCAGTTTTTTATCCCGATAACCAAAAGGAATTGCTGGGCGCGGATGCAACAAAACTTATCACCCTCGACCTCGATATTAAAGGCATGACCTGCGAATCGTGTAATTTGCATGTGGAACATGCCACGCAGGAAATTAATGGTATTTACGATGTCGATGCCGATTTCAATACCGGAGAAGCCAAAGTAAAATTCGACCCGTCGCAAACTACCGAAGAAAAAATAGTTCAATCTATTAATGCCACCGGATATAAGGTTACCGGGTCAATAGGAAAATAATTTTTTTGACGTTTTATTTAAGTATTTGCTTAATAAATTAAGATAGAAAACATGAAATTTGCAGAATTTAAAATCCAAGGCATGACCTGCGACCATTGCGCGCAAACCATTGCCAAAAAGTTTTCAGGAAATGAAGGAATTATTTCGAAAGATATTAATTACCCTTCCGGTACAGGAAAATTTGAGTACGACCCGGAGAAAATCAGTAAAGATGAAATTGCTGCCTTAATCGACAGTACCGGACATTACAAAGTGGCCGGAGAAATAACCAAAGAAGAACTTCGAAGTAATCAAACCAATATTGGTCAAACCGAAAATTACCAGGTTACTGACTCACCCACTCCGACAGGAGGAACCGATGGCAAACTTTTCGATTTAATTATCATTGGCGGTGGTTCAGCTGCGTTTTCGGCAGCTATTAAAGCCGAAAGCCTGGGCCTTTCAACATTGATGGTAAACGCAGGTTTAGACTTTGGCGGCACTTGTGTAAACGTGGGCTGCGTGCCTTCCAAAAATTTAATCCGTGCCGGAG
>JAHYJC010000051.1 GCA_019429275.1 Lentimicrobium sp.
TTAGGAAACCAGGATCGCAAATAATCATTGGCAAATGAATGGATATGTTTGATCTTCACTCGTTGTTCCTGATTGACACAAAACAAATAAACGGTCATCACTTCCTGATCTGTAAACTCTGGATCATCATTGTTGCTGAACCTCATACAAGAAAATTTTAGTTCATTTTCGTACTTTTCGCACACTTGAAAGTAAATTTTGATTAATTTTTCTGCCTTAACCTGAGATATCATATCTTTTGTGGTGTAGTGGTATATTCCACTAAGATACTGATTCTCAGGTTATTAACAAAATATATTATTCATAACTTACTAACAATCAAATTGTTAACAACTGCTTACTATTTTAACTTCAACCCTTGATTCGCATTAATAGTAATTATTTATGCGAATCAATCCCTCCTTTATGCCTGAATTATATGATCGTAAGCTTTTGAACCCGCGGAGCAGATTTTTCCCCTTTCACCAGAACAATGTAAGTCCCGGCCGGAATAGTAGATATATTAACTTCCAGGCTACCCCCGCCTTTGGTGTCCAGCTGAAAAACATTTCTCCCGAGCAAACTGATAAGCTTAACGTTGACGTACTCATTTTCAAAGGGTAGAAGATTAATTTGTACCACACCGGAGGCCGGGTTTGGCCGGACAAACTTTTCGTCCGTTTGCGGTTGCGGAGTTTCAACACCAACACTGGTCTGCGGGTAAAATTCAACATTCAGACTGCCATAGGCTGAAATTATTCCCGAGCCATCCATTTCAACATAATTTTGCGCAATGGCATAAAAAGTATGCGAACCGGGGTCAACATCATAAACCATAGTATGTGAAAAGTTATTTGAATTTAAATCGGCATCAATAGCTTCCACTGCTGTGGAGCCCGAATTTGCCCCCCAGTTCTCATCATCACTTGCAGCTAAAACAATACGATCGCCGGATGTAGAAATGCACCTCCCGTTAAAAGTAACTACAGCTTTTCCATGAACAACAGGATTTATGGTCAGACTGCCAACAGTAACCGGATTTCCCCTCACATTAATATTTGATTTTAAAATACCCTGATGCTCCACGAGCGCAGGCTGATTATCGGGAAAATGCATAACCAGCAAGCTTCCATAAACAGAAGCAATGCCAGAACCATCCATCTCAACATAATTTTGTCCCACAGCATAAAATTCATTCAGATTAGGAAGTGCAGGATATACACGCGTATGCACAAACGGTATTCTTAATAAATCACTGTTTATGGCTTCAATATAGGTACAGCCATCATTTACTCCCCATCCGACATGATCGGAAGCCGCAAATACATCTCTGTCACCAACAGAGCCAACTCCATAGCCATTAAATTTTACCAGCATTTTTCCATCAAGGGGAGTAATAGGTTTAAATATGATATTAGCTATGGGCACCGCAGCTCCACGAATGTTAATATTGGTTACATTTACCCCGTTATGAATAGCAAACTGAGCCCCGTAATATGGAAAAAAGCGTGCGACCAGCTTCCCGTAAACTGAAGCCATACCATCGCCCAATTGCTGTCCTGAATTCACACCAAGGGCATAAAGTGTATAGTTACCTGGTTCTACCTCATAGGACCGGGTATGTGAAAAATTATTTCTGTTCAGATCATTATTGTACGCCTGGAAACTTACACCCCAGTCATTGGAGCCAATGGTGGTCCCTATTGATGCAGCTACCCTGATTCCATCACCCGGTGAAGAGATACACTGCCCGTCAAAATCAACGATAATAATGCCCGCTTCACCTGCAGCAACTTCAACAGATGCCAATACAACAGCAGCGCCCCTGAGGTTAATGTTCGTTTTTTCCACTTTCGTGCTCACTACCTCTACGGCAGCATTTAGCTGAAAAGCAAATAACATGGTTATTAAAGCAACCAAAAAATGTAAAATTCCTGATTTCATAATGGCATGTTTTAAAAATGAATAAAGCCTAAAAATACAAAGTAAATTGCGCCAAATCAAGTAAATGAACAAATAATTACCATAAAATGATTTGACAATGAAGGCCATTTCGTAATCTGATTTGCTGAAATTAACCTTGTGGCTTAGCTTTTGGAAAGATGCCACCATCCTGATGGCAATCCTGAAATTAAAGCACAAAAATATTTTTATACTCAACTTCTGAAAACCTGAGAAATTGCAATGCCAATGGCAGATATTGCACTACTTCGAATAAATAATCCGGAGTTTTGGAGAATCCCAATAGTTACCGGATGGAGCTTTTGTGGCAAAATTTATCAGCACTTCATTTAACGGACAGCCTGAAAAAACATATAAAATTTAACATAAAAGACCGGTTTTAGTATTTTACAACTTGCGTAAAATTCAAACCCCATAAACAGATTTTTGCTTTGCTTCGCTTTTTTCATTTTTGCTGCCACCACACATGCCCGGCAAATTTCAAATACAGAAGCCGAAAACATTGCCTCTGCATTTTACCAACAGCGGTTGATGATACACAACAAATCAACAGATGCTTTTGATATCAGTGATATAGTTGAGATTCAATCAGCGGAGCATCTTGTAGCTTATGCCGTGAATATCAAAAATGGTGGCCTTGTGCTGGTCCTGACTTGTGACAATTAGTGCGGTAAAAGTTTCCATTTTTTTACTAATGGAGCTAATCGACTCTGCATTAATTCTGTAGCGGGAGAAGTGAATTTAAATGTTTGCCCCGTTAGGCTGTCACGGTTATGTGATTCAGTGATATTCCACACCAGAAGCCTTATATTTCTCAAGGTCAATTGAGTTGTTAATTCCAGGTTTTTTTGTACACAGATCTTAGAATTTATTTGCGTTCATACCCCAAATCCCAGCGTTCGTTACGCCAGGCCCGGCGTTTATGCATTTGGTTCATATTGCCATGGTGGCTGACGTAACTTTACAGCATTATTGACCAACACCTTATGAGCCATGAAAAAAATCATTTTACTCTTGGCAGCCATCATTATTGTTTATGCTAATTTAAACGCTCAATCTTGTTTGCCCCAGGGTATTGCCTTTACCTCGCAGCTGCAAATTGATAATTTCCAAACCAATTACCCGGGGTGCACGGAGATTGAGGGGGATGTGATAATCAAAGGTAACAATATAACAAATTTGAATGGATTGAACGTTCTGACCTCCATCGGTGGTTATTTAAAAATCGGATATGCGGGTTATCCTAGCAATGCTTCCTTACTGAACCTGGCAGGATTAGAAAACCTTAACTCCATCGGAGGTTATCTAGAGATCAGTTCAAACATTGCCCTCACCAGTCTGACAGGGCTGAACAACCTGGATTCCATTGGTGGTTATATGGTAATTGGAGGAACAAATAATTCGCACGTAAATTCAGCATTGACCAGTTTAACAGGGCTTGAAAGCCTAAGCGACATCGGAGAGTATCTGTATATTGGCTACAATAACGCCCTGACCAGCCTGACCGGGCTGAGTAGCCTGACTTCTATCGAAAGTTATTTGATCATAAAGAATAATAACGCTCTGGTTAACTTAACAGGGCTTAATAACCTGACTTCCATTGCAAGTTATCTGTGTGTTCAGAAAAACAATGCCTTAACCAGTCTGTCAGGGTTGAATAATTTGGTTTCCATTGGTGGTTATCTTCTGATAGGAGGAGACTATAATTGGGATATAAACCCGGTTTTAACAAGTTTGTCGGGTCTTGAAAGCCTTAACAGTATTGGCGGATATCTCAAAATTGGTAAAACCCCTTTGACTAGTTTGACAGGATTGGACAACCTTACTTCCATCGGTAACTATTTAAGTATTCAGGGGAACAATGCCTTAACCAGCTTGGTCGGGCTGGAGAGTCTATCTTTCATTGGTGGTTATTTCAGTATTTATTCCAACAACGCCCTGACTAGTCTGACGGGACTAAGCAACCTGACTTCCATTAGTTATTCTCTGAGTATTCAGGGAAACAGCGCCTTAACCAGCTTGGCCGGGCTGGAGAACCTGGCTTCAATAGGGAGTTATATTGAGATCAGAAATAACAGTTCATTATCCTCCTGCGAAGCTGGCTGGCTGTGTGATTATCTGTTAGCACCCACTGCAGCAGTGAATATTTATGGAAACGCACCTGGCTGCAATTTAATGGATATCGCCTCCGACTGTGGAGGCATCCCCTGTCTTCCCTACGGCAATTACTTCTTTAATTCACAGGCAGACATTGATAATTTTTCTCAGGCCTTTCCCGGTTGTAGCATCTTAAGTGGAACAGTCGACATTAGTGGAAACGATATAACCAACCTGAATGGATTAATCCAGGTTGATTCCATCAACATACTCAGGATATACGCTAATAATACCCTTACCAGCTTAACAGGATTGGGCAGTCTGACCTCCGTAGGAGGCCTCAGGATATGCGCTAATAATGCTCTTACCAGCCTGACGGGATTGGATAGCTTGACCTCTGTTTATAGCAGTCTTTATCTTGGAAAATGGGATTATAATTCCGGAGGTGGAAACCCTTCCCTGGTGAGTTTGGCTGGCCTGGACAACCTCACTTACATTGGGGGAGACCTGCGGATCGTCGAAAACGATTCTTTGATGAACTTATCGGGCCTGGGAGGGCTTTCCAGTATTGGAGGTAGTTTGGAGATTGGGCTTGAATTTTTCGATTTTCTGGATTATTATCATATTGGCAATCCTTCACTGACCAGCCTGAATGGTCTAAACAATCTGACTTCTATCGGGGGTGATCTTAATATTTATGGCAACTCTTCACTGCTCAACCTGAATGGACTTGAAAGTTTGAATTTCATCTCTCTGTGGGGAGGTTTTAATTGTGGTGGAAATTTAAACCTTACCAGTTTGACAGGCCTGGAAGGTTTAACTTCTTTAAGCAATGTTAGGATATATGCCAACACAACCCTAAACAGCCTTTCCGGATTGGAGAATCTGACGTCCATCGGGGGTAATCTTTCGTTATGGGAAAACAATTCCCTGATAAGCTTCACAGGGCTTGAGAACCTGACTTCCATTGATGGAGACTTATATATTGGTCAAAACTTTAGCCTGGCAAGTCTCACTGGTTTGGAGTACCTGACTTTCATCGGGGGTAATCTTTCTATGTATTGGAATCCCGCCCTGGCAAGCCTGACGGGATGGGACAATCTGACGTCCATCGGGGGTAATCTTTTTATTGCTGCCAACGATGCCCTGACAAGCCTGACAGGATTGGATAATATTGACGCAGGTTCAATTACTGATCTGACCATTGGAAATAATAGCTCATTGTCCATCTGTGAAATTCAAAGCATCTGCGATTACCTTGCCGCCCCGAACGGTACCGTGGAAATTTGGGGCAATGCCACGGGTTGCAACAGTGAAGAAGAAGTTGAAGCAGCCTGCGCAAATTTAGGCATTGAGGAAGCAGTTGCCGATTCAGATTTATCCATTTTCCCCAATCCGTTTACCGGCCAGCTGAGCATCGAATTTAACCTGCCCCAAACCTCACTGGTTTCCATCCAGATATTCAGCGCCATGGGCTCAAAGGTAGCCGAACTGCACCACGGCCAACTGCCTGCCGGGCAGCAGCAGTTTAGGTGGGATGCAGGCGATTTGCCAAAAGGCTTGTATTTCTGCCGGGTACAGGCGGGGAAGGAAGTTGCGCTGCGTAAAATAATGAAACTTTAAAACCATTTCCGTTCACGGTTAGTGAATGTTGCCTGGTATGTGGGTGTTTTTTTAATGGATTTGTTTTGTTACTGTATAAATATGTTTTACTTTTATCCGTCTAAATGTAAAATATAATTTTATGATAGTTCGGCCTTTTTGGATAAACAAAATTAAGCTTGCCTGGAAAACAAGGCCAATCGTCTGGTTGTCAGGCGTTCGTAGGGTGGGTAAAACAAGCATCGCCAAAATGCTGCCTGACGCGACTTACCTCAATTGTGATCTGCCGTCCATAGTCAGGCGACTGGAAGATCCGGAATCATTTTTCAAAAGCGCCGGAAATGAGGGCACGATTATTTTCGACGAAATTCACAGGCTGGCAGACCCGAGCAACCTGCTAAAAATTGCGGCAGATGAATACCCTCATTTAAGAATACTGGCTACCGGCTCTTCCACGCTGGAAGCGATACAAAAATTTAAAGATTCACTTACAGGCAGAAAAAACGCCATTTATCTGCCACCGGTTTTGTGGGATGAATGTAAAACCATCTTCGGAATCCCCAACCTGGATCTAGGGTTGTTGCATGGAGGCTTACCTGAACATTTGCTTTCTGCTTCAATAATTGAAACATTTTTTTCGGAATGGATGGATAGTTTTTATGCAAGAGATA
This sequence comes from Lentimicrobium sp., assembly GCA_019429275.1. Lineage (GTDB taxonomy): Bacteria > Bacteroidota > Bacteroidia > Bacteroidales > Lentimicrobiaceae > Lentimicrobium. The sequence continues at coordinate 6,312 of JAHYJC010000051.1, forward strand.
TCCAGGAACTTTTCAACGTGAGAAACCGGGCAGGATTTTTGCAGTTGACGCATTTGCTGCTGCGTTCAAGCGGGAACCTCATTGACTTCACCCAATTATCAAAATTGAGCGCAGTAACCAGGCCCACTGTACTTTCGTACCTTGAAGCAATGCGCATTGCTAACATGGTTTATCTCCTGGCGCCTTTTCACGGAAGTGGCCGCCGCGAGATTATCCGGCGCCCTAAAAGTTACTGTTTTGATACCGGCCTGATATGTTTTGCCAAAGGCTGGAATGATATTAGGCCGGATGACAGAGGGCTGCTATGGGAACATTTGGCGCTGGATATGCTGCGTTCGCACGTCACGGACGATAAGCTTTTTTACTGGCGCGATAAATCAGACCGTGAAATTGATTTTGTGATCAAACGTCAGGGAAATACAGTTGATGTTATCGAATGTAAAGTTAATCCGGATCACTTTTCTATCAAAACCATAGCGATTTTCAGGGAAATCTATCCGCATGGGAACAATTACTGTTACACTCCATTTACTGACATTCCCTATGTTTTGGAAAAGAATGGCTTGCAAATTAAATATATCGGTACTTTGGATCAGATGTAAACTGTGATTAACCAGATAATTTTTTATTCATCAGAACCTTCAAAATGTTAATACGGCTTAAAATCAGTAAGAAAAAAGCAGAAGGACTGCCAATCCGCCTTCGGCAAGGTACGTATGCTTGCTGCAAATTGCCAGCTGTCTGTTGAGGTGTCTTTTGATACAGCAGAGAAAATTATCCTTTGGACTTTGAATTTTGATCTTTACTCTTTCAAACTCTTTCATCTATGCCTATCTTTACAAAAAATACCAGGCCCAGAATGCAGCGCACCATTATCATTGATGATGAGGCCCATGTTCGCGAATCGCTCGCTGATATGCTCCGCAGCCATTGCCCCAATGCAAAGGTGGTGGCCATGGCCGATGGGGTGCAAAGCGGACTGAAAGCCATCAGAATCCACCGGCCCGACCTTCTGCTGCTCGATATCAAAATGAGCGACGGAACCGGTTTTGACTTACTCGAAAAACTCGAAAACATTGATTTCAGGATTATTTTTATCACCGCCTTCGATCAGTATGCCATCAAAGCCTTTAAGTTCAGTGCGCTGGACTATCTGCTCAAGCCCGTTGAGTCGGGCGACCTGAAAGCCGCCGTTGACAAAGCCGACAAACTCTCGCAAAAGGAAATCAATACCCAACTGAACACCCTGGTAAACAACCTGCAAACCGATGAGCAGGCAAAGAAAAAGATCGTCCTGAAAACTTTCGACAATATTCACCTGGTGAAGGTCAAAGACATTGTTTACCTGGAATCCGACGCGCGTTATACCACGGTTTGGCTCGCAACGGGTGGGAGTGTGATCGTTTCCGAAACCCTGAAGCATTATCACGAAATGCTTGGAGATATGGGTTTTTACCGGCTGCACAAATCCTACCTGATCAACCTGGAATACATACAGCGTTTTGAGAAGGCCGAAGGGGGCTATGTGATCCTGGAAGGGGGCGCCAAAGTGCCTGTTGCTTCAAGGAAGCGTGAGGACCTACTGGAACTTTTTGACCGCATAGGCGGATAAAATGCACACGGATGAAATTCAAACTCATCATAGTTGCGATGGTTTTTCTGCTGCAAACAGTCAATGCCCGGGTATTTATTGCTATTGAATGGTATCCGGTTGACAGCCTGCTGCAAGTTTTACCCTCACAGCAAGGCATTGAAAGGATTCAAACCCTGAACCGCCTGGCTGTGTCCCTTTCATTTGAAGATGCCGAAAAGAGCACCCACTATGCCGATCAGGCCATGATGCAGGCCAAACAAATGAACTACACCGAAGGTATTGCCATGGCTTACAGTAATTATGGCTTTATACAGTTTTATGAAGGCAATTATCCCGATGCGCTGAACTTCTTTTACGAAGCGCTGCACATTTATGAGGATTTGGGTAACTTGCGAAAGGTAGCGGATATGTATATGGAACTCGCCACCATCCATTTCTATGCAAACAATATCGAAAAAGCCATCGAAATTGGAGAAAATATGTCTATCCCGGGATATCGTGCCAAAGATGGCGCGGGCAATACGGTGGGTGGTTTTCATGATACTGTAAGATCCTTTTCAAAATTAGGCTTGCCATACAGGATGACCGGACGCTCGGATACCGCCCTGATCATCTACCAACGCTACCTTGAAGCTGGACGAAAGCATGGCTTCGATCTCATTGACTTGCTCGTGCACGAGGCGATTGTGGCAAGCTGCTTTATGGAAACAGGGAATGTTGACAGCGCAGTTTATTATTTCTGGAAAGCCCTGGCCTATCCGGAGGTAAACCAGAGTGTGCATGCCCTCAAGCATGAGTATAAGCGCCGCCTGGCATCAATCTATACCATGTATGGCGAACCCGACTCAGCACTCTACTATTACAGGCAGGCATATCAATGGCTTGAACATCATGGCTATCTGCGATCAGCCTTCCTGTCGGCATGGGAACTTGGGGGATTCTATGCGAAACGGGGACAACAGCAGGAATCAGAAAAATCATGGCTCCAGGCGGCGAAATTGCTGGAAGAGATGCTCGGTAAAGATTCCTTTTACCGCTATGATTCGCTCAAGTATACCGTTTCATTCGGAACTGAGCTTTTCTTCCCTTTCAGTAAAAAATTTGTGCAAGAATATATTTACAGATATGCTACCTGGGTTTACCGGGATTTGCACCAGTTCTATCAGGACAAAGACGATCTGCGCCCGGCCATGTACTATTTGCAGGCCTACACTGCTGCCAAAGACACCCTCGACCGCCTTACACGTAACCGTGAAGCCATTGAAATACAAACAAGGTTCGAAACCAAACGTAAAGATGCCGAAATCCTTGCCCTGGGTGAGGCCAACGAGCTAAAGGAATTCAGGCTGATGCGATTTACCTGGTTCATCGGTGGTTTGGGCGGGCTGGCAATATTGATCGTATTTATAGCAGTTGTGCTGCACCGGCAGAACCAGCTTAAAAACAGCCGCCTGAACCTGATCATGCAACAGCGCCTGTTGAGGTCGCAACTGAACCCGCATTTCCTGTTCAACTCACTGGCCAGCATACAGAATTTTATTATCAAAGAGAAGCCGTCGCTTGCCAGCGATTATCTGGGGCGTTTTTCCAAGCTGATGAGGCAGATACTCAACAGTAGCGCAGTGGAATATGTGCCGCTTGAGGAAGAGATCAGCAGCATTGAAAATTACCTGGCACTGCAAAAAGTGCGCTACCGCGATATGTTTGATTACACCCTGGAAGTGGATGAAGAAATTGACACCGAAACCGCCCGCATCCCGCCCATGCTGGCCCAGCCCTTTATTGAGAACGCCATCGAACACGGCATCCTGCATAAAGGATCCAAAGGGAATATTACCGTAAGTTTTGAGTTGCATAACAACCGGCTCCTGTTCGTTGTGGAAGATGACGGAATCGGCAGGGAAAAAGCCCGGGAACTGCTGAAACAGCATTACAAAGACCACAAAAGCATGGCCACCGACATCACGCGCGAACGCATCGCCATCCTCAACCGCAAACTGAAACACAAGATTACCATGGAAATCATTGATCTGAAAGACGAACAGGGCGAAGCCAGGGGTACAAAGGTGGTATTTGGGGTGCCGGTGTGAAGTAGTCGAATATATTTCTCTAGAATGAAAAATTTCTAAAAACCATTAATATGTTTGGTTATAAATGAACATTGTATTATATTTGCAAAAATCTTCAATTATAACCGAACATGATAAAAAGATCACATTACCTCGAAAAACTTAAAATATATTCAGGTAAACCTTTTATAAAAGTGATTGCAGGTATGCGAAGGACTGGAAAAAGTACTTTGCTCGGCCAATACAGGGAGCACCTTATACAAGCGGGCGTTGATGAGGGAAGCATTATCCAGATAAACAAAGAGTTGCTGGAATTTGATTTTATTAAGGATTACCGGGATTTATGGAACTACATCAACCGGGAAGGTTCGGGAAAAGGCGGAATAAAATACCTGCTGATTGATGAGGTACAGGAAATTGATCAGTGGGAGAAGGCTGTAAATTCGTTTTTCGCAGAGGGAATATACGACATTACCATCACCGGCTCGAACGCAAGGATGCTTTCAACGGAACTCACCACCTTGCTTGCCGGCAGGTATATAGAGATCGTTATGCAACCTTTTTCTTTCATTGAGTTCAGGACTTACAGAATTCAGAAATTTCCGGATGAGACTATACGCGATTCATTCAGGCATTATGTGAGATATGGAGGTTTGCCGGGCCTTCATAACCTTCCGTTCGATGATGCTGCTGTGTTTCCATATCTGAACGCAATATACAACACTGTGCTGCTGAAGGATGTTGTTACCCGCAATAAGATTCGTGATGTAGAAAAACTCGAACGAATAACCCGGTTTGTTCTAACCAACTGCGGAAACATTACCTCTGCAAAAAGCATTGCGGATTATCTCAAATCTCAGCGTTTAAAAATCTCGGTCGAAACGGTACAGAATTACCTGCATTTCCTTACACAGGCTTTTATGATGCATAAGGTAAGACGCTACGATATAAAAGGAAAGCGTTTACTGGAGTATTCCGAAAAATACTATCCGGCAGATCCGGGGCTTAGGTTTGGCATTGCCGGATATTCAGATTCTGATATTTCAGGCATACTCGAAAACCTTGTTTTTCTTGAATTGATAAGGCGCGGATACACCGTTTATGTGGGACAATCCGGCGCCCTGGAAATTGACTTCGTTGCCGAAAAGCAGGAAGAGAAAATATATATACAGGTAGCATATCTCATGAATGATGAAAAAACCATTGAGCGGGAATTTGGCAACCTGATGCAGATCAGCGATAATTTTCCAAAAATGGTTTTATCACTGGATGATTTCTGGCCACAAAACAGGGAAGGTATTATTCGCAGGAATATTATTGATTTTCTTCTGGAAGAATAAGTTCAAACAACGTTTCATTCACAATTGCACTCTGTTCGACATCAGTCTCAAACGCAGGATCACAATTGAGGTCATTGACCTGAAAGACGAAAAGGGTGAAGCCAGGGGTACGAAGGTGGTATTTGGGGTGCCGGTTTAAACACCAGGAATATAATTTTGCCACCCGCAGGAAACCTTTTTTATCCAGCATAAAGATTTTCCTTCCATTTCTAACAACATTCTGGTTCCTCGTTCTTTTGTTATAGTATTTTTGCCCATACACTTAATAACGATGGTTATGATTTCCCTTGAAAAAAGAAAAATCAGCTTCATAGAAAGATACCTCAGGATAAGAAATACAACGACCCTGGAAAAGCTTGAAAAAATTCTTGATGAAGAAATACAGCGTGAAGAATTTGCTTTGACGAAGGAAGTTACAGATTTGATTGATGCCGGACTTAATTCTCTTGAAGCCGGAGGAGGACTATCTCATCAGCTTGTTATCTCCCGCCTGAAACAAAAATACCCAACACTTGAGTTCTGATGAACCGAAAAATAGTCTGGTCGCCTGAAGCTGCAAGTGATTATGAGCAAAACATTGATTACCTGCTCTAAAACTGGTCAGTAAAGGAAGCTCAGCAATTCATTGATGAGGTTTCAGAAGTTTTAAGAATCCCTCAGAAAAGCAATGTGAGTTTTAAACAGATCGGCTATAAAGATATCAGGATCGTAACTGTATGCTGCCAGATAAATCTTTTTTACAGAATCAATAAGCCAATGATATTGAACTTATCTGTTTCTGGGATAACCGGAAAACCCCGAGAGACTACAAAAGTCTTTGGAATAAATTCTAATTCAGAAATCTTTACTATTCCGAATGAATTCTTGCTTTGTAGTGAGAGTTGGTTGTTTATCCCTAAAAACCCTCCATTTTCCCCCTTCATTTATTCAAACCCCTCTTTCATTTACCCAAACCCCTCATTCATACATCTGTTCCCCTTTGGGTTTGCGGCGGTTGTAATTTTGATTGAAATTCATTTGATCATTCATTCAAATAACTTAAATTCAAGTAATCATGAAAAAACTTACAATTTTCATTTTAATGATCCTGGCAGCAAATCTGACGCTAGCTCAATGGATTAAACAAAACCCGGTTCCGGGTAATTCTGATATCAGGTTTAATAATATATTTTTCCACGACCAGAACCTGGGATGGGTAGTTGGAGGGACGATTAATGGGAACAGTTGTTACCTCACAACAGATGGAGGAAATTCGTGGGATTGGATGTTGGTTTGGAATGAAGGTATGGCTACCGGAGTGCATTTTACTGACGAAAACAATGGTTGGATTTGCGGGGGGGGGTATGGAGTAAATAGTATTAAGATGTGTCATACGTCAAACGGTGGAGTAGGCTTAGAAGGTTGGCTGCCGCAGTATGCAGGAAATAACGGACCAGGTGACTTAAAATCAGTTTTTTTTATTGATTCGTTGACCGGCTGGACTGTGCTAAACTTTAACAGTGGTATGGGTTCATGGTATAAGTTTTACAAAACAAATGATGGCGGAAATGACTGGACCTATTTATACGGGAATGATGGTGGTTGGTACAATGATATACACTTCATCAATGATTCAACAGGTTTTTCTGTTGGCATTGGATTTCTCCGAAGTTATGATGGTGGTACAACATGGGATTGGATTGAAATAGACATGTGGGGTAATGCATTGGAAGTTATTGATGAAAATACGATCTGGATAGCTGGCGAAAATGATTATCAAACAAATGTCGGGATTATAAAATCTTCGAATGATGGGGGAACTACATGGACAAAAATAATCGGAGACACTATCCCCGCCATGAATGATATCAAATTTATAGGCCCAAATCTTGGTTGGGCTGTGGGCAATGAAGGAACCATTTTGCACACTACTGATGGTGGCGAAATTTGGGAATACCAGGAAAGCGGAACAACTGCCGACCTGTTCAGCGTTTCATTTGTGGATGAAAACCACGGCTGGATCTGCGGCGACAGTTCGATCATACTTCACACAAATAATGGAGGGCTTGTTGGTTTAAACGAAATGCCAGAAAAATTGGTGTCGCTGTCAGTTTCTCCCAACCCATTCAGCCAATATGCGGTCATTGGGTTTTATTTGCCATACACTGCTCATGCAAGCATCCAAATCTTCAACGCCATGGGCGCAAAAGTAGCCGAGCTGCACTACGGCCAACTGCCTGCCGGGCAGCAACAGTTTACCTGGCATGCGGGGGATTTGCCAAAAGGCTTGTATTTCTGCAGGGTGCGGATGGGGAATGAAAGCACAACACAAAAGTTGATCAAGTATTAACCCAACAACCCCGTCAGGGTTGGATATGAAAACAACGAAAATAACTGCTGTTGTATACTCAATCTGATGGAAAACCCTGACGGGGTTTATCAGATATAAATAATAGAATCCAATTATTATCCAAAACAAAAACAACCATGAAAAAATTAACTCCAATCGCAATTTTTGTGCTGCTGGCCTTCGGACTGAAAATGATGGCCGGCAATGTAAGCATGAAACAGGCCGAAAAAGTGGCCGTAAACTTCTATTTTGAACGGCATAATATGTTCCAGGGTAAAATTTCCCGGGAGATGATCAGCGTCCAATCGGTTCACACTGAAAAAGATGCACAGCAAACCTATTATTATGTATTCCATTTTAACCCTGCCGGTTTTGTGATCGTACCCGCCGACGATTGCCTTGTTCCGGTGCTGGGTTATTCTTTTGAACACAGCTACCTGGCCGAGAACCAGCCCCCCAATGTGCAATGGTGGTTTCAGCAATACAAAGATCGGGTTAGGTTTGCCCGCAAAAATGCCCTCCACCCTGAATTGAAAATCGCAGAGCAATGGGATCATTACCTGGCAGATGATTTCAGGTACCTCCCTGAAAAATCCGGAAGCCGCGAAGTGGCCCCGCTGTTAACAACCTTATGGAATCAGGGATGGCCATATAATTACTATTGCCCTCCCGGTACCCCGGCAGGCTGTCAGTCCACGGCGATGGGTCAGATTTTATTCTATTGGAGATGGCCTGATCACGGGCAAGGATATACAGAATATATACCTGCTTCTAATCCACAATATGGATTGCAGGTAGCTGACTATGAAAATACATTTTACCGCTTTAATGAGATGGTTGACAGTCCTGTAACCCCCAATACGGCTATTGCAGAATTAATTTATCATGTTGCAGTAAATTTCCATACCGATTTCATTCCGGGTTTTTCGCAGGCAGATTCGATGTTCGTACTGAATCATCAGGCTGCAGTAGATTCTACTTCATTTCATTTTAAGCTATTGCCGGCTGTCGTTCATTACCGCGATAGCATGCCTGTGGAAAACTGGAAAAACCTGATGTTAGAGATGCTTGATGCCTCAGCTCCCATTTTTTATACAGGCTACGACAATTATCCGTTGACCGGTCACCATTGGGTTTGTGATGGCTATCAGGACGAAGATTATTTTCATTTCAACCTGGGTTGGGGCGGTGCGAGTAATGGTTATTACACCATTGATAATCTCCCCTCGGGGTTAAATTTTAACCATTTTATGACAAGTTATCTTATTCCTGATACCATTGGGTTTACATATCCATTGTATTGCTCAGGCGCCGACACGCTTGTTGCATTGGAGGGCAGTATCGAAGATGGCAGCGGCCCCATCCACAACTACTTAAACAACACGCAAGCTTCCTGGCTTATTGACCCGCAAACGCAAAACGATTCGGTAACCAATATCATCATCACGGTGAAAATGCTGGATTTGTTTGAAGATGGCGACAGGCTTTATATTTACGACGGCGAAGACAACACTGCGCCGCTGCTTGCCGAACTTAGCGGCAACACCATCCCCGGAAACATTACCTCCACCGGAAATAAAATATTTGTAGAATTTATTACTGATGATGAAAACACGGCAGCAGGTTTTTATCTGAATTACAAAGTCACCCAACCTGTATGGTGTAGCGGTCTCACGAATTTAACAGCATCTTCAGCCACTTTTGACGATGGCAGTGGCAGCTTTAATTATTACAACAATCTGCTTTGTCGTTGGATTATCAATCCGGGAACCAGTCAACCTCTTACCTTGCATTTCAATTATTTCGACACCGAGGAGGACAATGATATTGTGAGAATATATGATTATGTCGGTAGTGGAGTATTGATTGCAACCTTAAGCGGCTTTTATGAAGACCCGCCTGAACCGGTTACAGCATCCAGCGGCAAGATGATGGTGGTATTCACGACCAACAAAGCCGTTCAGGGGCAGGGATGGGAAGTCTGGTACGACATAACCTCAGGTATCACTGAACCAGAAGCTGGACTGGGATTGCAGGTATATCCCAATCCATCGGAGGCAGGTTTTACAGTTACCTTTAGCATTGAAGAACCTGGCGAAGTAAATATTCAGCTAATTGATATGATGGGACGGGAAGCCATCACTCCCGTCAGCAGGGTGTATGATAGCGGAGATCATTCAGAATTTATCAATGCCATCCACCTGCCATCAGGTGTCTATTTTCTCCTGGTGCAAACCGGTGAAAAATCAGTAACAAGGAAACTGTTGAAATATTGATGGAACCCAAGCCCGTCAGGGTTGGATATGAAAACAGCGAAAATAACTGCTGTTGTATACTCAATCTGATGGAAAACCCTGACGGGGTTCACTGCAATAAAAGTATATACTGGATTTTTTGCTTTGAGCTTTGAATCCTGCCTCCCGGCAGGCAGGTTTGAACTTTGAATTTTGAGCTTAAAATTTTGAATTTCCTCTATCCCATGACTATCTTTACAAAAAATTCCTCCACAAAAATGCTGCGCACCCTCATCATTGACGATGAACCGCATATACGCGAGACTTTGCAGGGCTTGCTGATAAGTTTTTGTCCGCTGGTGAAGGTGATAGGCCAGGCAAGCAGTGTAAAAGATGGAGAAAAAGAGATCAGGCAAAAACGGCCCGACCTGGTACTGCTCGATATCAAAATGGGCGATGGCACGGGCTTCGATCTGCTCAACCGCTTTGAAAACATGGATTTCAAGATAATATTCGTAACCGCCTGGGAAAAATACGCCATCCAGGCCTTCGGCTTCAGCGCCATTGACTACCTGCTTAAACCCGTAAACCCTGAAAAACTGGTGGAAGCCGTTGAACGTGCTGCCCTGACCATACAAAGCAATTTCAACACACAACTGAAAGCGCTCAGGCAAAACCTGCAGGAAGCTGGTCACGCTGCTAAGAAAATCATCCTCCGCACAAATGAAAACATTTATTTGCTGGATGTGCAGGAAATAATACATTGCTACGCGGATGGGAATTATACTGTTTTTGAAACAAGCCGTGGAGAAAAGATCATGGTTTCCAAAATCCTTAAGGAATACGACGATCTGCTGGCGGATTCCGGCTTTTTGAGGGTACACCGCTCACACCTGATCAACCTGAAACACATCAGGCGGCTGTCGAAAATGGATGGAGGCGCCGTGGTCATGAGCAATGGAACGGAAGTGCCGGTTTCAGCCAGCGGAAAGGAGAGACTGCTGGAGCTGATTGAGGAAATTGAACGATAGATGGGATTTATCAGAAATTTGTGTAACACCATATACCACAGAGGGCTCAAAGAAGACACAAAATACACAGAGAGGTTGGTAAATAAAAATCAGAATACTCTGTGAAACTCTGTGCCTTCTCTGTGTAACTTTGTGTAACAGCTAAATACCACAGAAAGAAAACGAGCCCCTTAAGTCCGAAGAAACTGAACTTAAGAAAAATATCGCTAATTTTAGGCCTTGCGAATAAGTAAATTATTCAATGACTGAGATGAACTCAATCCGCAATAGATTAAAATTTAGATTTTTTTTCAGAGCATTGTTTTTGGCGAGCATGATGTATGCAGGTGATCTCCACGCCCAGTATTACTTCAATATGTTCAGGCCGCAGGCGGATACCATTTACGCCAAACTGCAACATACCAGCGAAAAGGATAAAATTGACATTTATAACTCCCTGGCGTTCTATCACTCCTTCGCCAACGCCGATTCAGCCATTTACTATGCTGAGCTGGCGCTGGAACTCGAAAATACTTACCCTGACGAGATCCGCCGCGCCGATGCAAACCGGCACATGGGAAATGCTTACGCGCTTAACAACCAATATGGCCGGGCTTTATTTCATCTGAACCAGGCCATAAATATCTATGAAGATCATCGTTCTTTGCGTAAAAAAGCCGAATTGTTGTTTGACATCGGAAAAGTGAATTACGACCTGCAGGATTATCAGGAAGCCCTGAACTACATGCAGCGTTTCGAGCAATTATATGAGCAGGAAAATAATGAAAAAAACATTATCGCTACTCCATTGGAATATGCCGTTGCCATTGGGGCGGGGGGAGGCAGTATTTCACATTGGATTGGAGATTATGAACTATCTAAGAATTATTTCCACCGCTACATTGCGCTGAGTCGCATGTATGATTTTCCCAGCCTTATCACCGCCATGGTGATCACGTCGCTGGGAGAGACTTCCAGATACAACGGCGAATATGATTCTGCCCTGCACTATTATTACCAGGGACGTGCCTATTACCCGCATAACCAGGATAAACCGTTTGAGCTGCACACCGGTTATGAAGGGGAAATTGGTTACCTGCTATTCAGGGTTGGGAAGCCACATGTTGCCATTCCGTTGATCAGAACTGCTTTGAATGAAAATATGGCTGATAAAAACTATTATTACTCAACCTTTCAGGCTACAAGGTTGGGCAATGTTTTTTTACATCTTAAGGTTTATGACTCTGCGCTTTATTATTACCAACAATCTTTGCTGTACTCTGAAATGTTTTTTGAGAAACATCTTGGCTCCATGCTTGATACGCTGAAGCCTACGGTTTTCTTTAATTATCAGAATCTTATGATGATGCCTGATATGCAGATCAGGCAGCGGTATTATGCGAGGAGAGCGGAAGCCTATGACAACCTCTACCAATATTACCAGCAACGGAATGACTCCAAAAAAGCCCTTGAATACCTGCAATACAAACTGCCTTATCTTGACTCGGTGAGAATAACTGCTAAGGAAACAGATTTATACCGCATTCAGGCCAGATTTGAAAATGAACGGCTGGAACAGCAGGTGAACAACCTGACCCGGGACAATGAGCTTGCAGCGTTTAAGCTCCAGCGCAATAAACTGGTATTGGCTTCGGTAGGTGTCATTTTCCTGCTGGTGGTTGCCCTTGGTGTTTTTTATTTTCGTCAGAGCCGGATCAATGCCATGCATGAAAAGCTGCTGGTGCAGCAGCGCCTGTTCCGCTCCCAAATGAATCCGCACTTTATCTTCAATTCGCTTTCAATTGTGCAAAACTTCATTGTCAAACACGACGATGCCAAAGCCAGCATTTACCTTTCACGTTTTTCAGAACTGGTCAGGAGTATCCTGAATAATTCTTCAGAGGAACAGATCACCCTCGAAGAGGAATTGGCCACCATCGGGAACTATCTGGCCCTGCAAAAAGTCCGTTTCAGCGATCAGTTCGATTATGAACTGGTGGTTGATGACAGCCTTGACCCGGAAAGCACCTTCATTCCGCCCATGCTCGCCCAGCCCTTTATCGAGAATGCCATCGAGCACGGCGTCAGAAACCTGGGTTCAAAAGGAAAAGTTGACGTAAGGTTCATTCGTGGAGATGATAAAATTTCACTGGAGATCGAAGACAACGGCATCGGACGTGAGATGGCACTGGAATTTCTCAAGCAGCGCGATAAAACCCACAAAAGCATGGCCACCGCCATCACCCGCGAACGCATCGCCATCCTCAACCGCAAGCTCAAACGCAAGATCACCATGGAAATCATTGACATGAAAGATGAGCATGGCCAAGCAAAAGGGACGAAGGTGGTGTTTGGGGTGCCTGTTTAATAATACAAAGAGTTCAAAAAGTGTTTTCAAGCAACCACTTCCATGCTGGGATAAACCTGATCTCTCCTTCAATCCCATACCAGCTCACCTTTTCTACGGTTTCTTCATCTTGTGTTAGTACAAGCAGACTGGCATTTTTGTTTAGCTGAGAGGCTTTGAGCAAGGCCCTTATCTCTCGCTCACGTGTTTTTGCGCGGTCAAGGTCCCAGCACACCTGTATTAGTTTCGTTATTTCATTACCTTCCTGGATCACAAAATCAACCTCTTCGCCCTCTCTGCTTTTCCAATAAAACAGCTTAAAGTTTTTTATCCAACTCTGTTTGATTAATTCAGATGCTATGAGGTTTTCAAGCAAAGTGCCCCAATTGTTACTGAAATTAAAAGCCTTGGCCTGGTGAAACCCATTGTCGTAACAATATACCTTTCTGTTCGATTGCTGCTGCTCACGCACTTTAAATGAAAACCGGGGCAAAGTGAAGAATATAAAAGCCTCTTCAAGGTAGCTAAGGTACTTTTTAACAGTATGCACGCTTGAGATTTGGGTGTGACTGGAAAGTGAATTTAGAGAAAATTCGGAGCATATATTTGAAATGATATAATTCGCAAGGTCCTCAAGTGCGCCGGGTTGCCTGATATTGTAGCGTTTCACAATGTCCTTGAAAAGAGTAGAGTCGAACAAAACCTGAAGGTATTGCACATAATCAATTGAATTTATCAATGGCTCAGGATAGCCACCGTTAATAAGGAAATCATTGAATGATTCCTTTAATTCAGGTTGAGTCATTTCCTTATCAATAGCATTCACATACTCACTAAAAGAAAAAGGAAATATCCGGATGGGCAGATGCCTTCCTGTAAGGTGGGTTGCCAGCTCGCTACTTAACAGGTTAGAATTACTACCTGTTATGATCAGTTGGTATCCCTGACGTTGCAACCGGTTGGCAATTATCTCCCAGTTGGGGAGGTTCTGAATTTCATCTAATAATAATGTCTGTGGATTGGAATAAACTGCCAGAATCGCTTCCAGTATTTCATCAAAATTCTGAACCTTAACCAAGCGTTCGTCATCGAAATTTGCAAATCCAAGATCTTTGTCTTTACTGAGCTGATGCATTCCGAAAAACGATTTTCCGGCTCTACGTGGCCCAATAATTACATGGATAAGGCCGGTATTGTTATCAGGAATAGGAGCCGCACGCTTAACATACTTTTGTAGAAGTTTTTGCTCCAGTTCCCTCTTCTGTGTTAAAATGATATCTCTGATCATTTGTGTATTAAAATCATTATAATGCACAAAATTACGTAAAATTATGCATTATGCATTTCAATTTGGGCATTATTTTCTTAACGCTTAGTTCTAATCACGTAAGCAGCAGTTCAATGGCAATGGCAGTCTGATATTCTGACACCTAAACAGCAAAATACGAACATTCACTGGCCACCTATAACCGTTGGGAAAGCACAAAATTGCTAAACAGAAAGCTCAAACGCAAGATCACCATGCAAATCACCGACCTGATGGGTGAAAACGGTGAAGCCAGAGGTACGAAGGTGGTATTTGGGCTGCCGGCTTAGGCAATAACTTTTGCTTTTTTTACAGACCAAACAAGCCTCTGCCATCTCAGAGACACGTTCAAAAAAACTTTCACTCATTTGCGACTGGTGTTTACGCATTCATAAGGGGTGTTCACACATTTGTCAAATTCCTGCCTTTTCAGCGGCTTAACTTTGTTTGGTAACCAACCTTAGTTGAATCAAAAACCAGCAACCATGAATAAACTTACACTTTTCACAGCAATTCTGATGACTGCAAACATGCTGTTTGCTCAGATCATTCACATCCCTGCCGATTACCCAACCATTCAGCAAGGGGTTAATGCAGCAAATGATGGCGATACCGTATTGGTCCATCCCGGAACCTATTATGAAAATGTGAACATTTCAAACAAGAGCATTACGCTCGCTTCCCTGTACCTCACAACGCAGGATACTTCTTATATAACTCAAACTGTTATTGCATCTGTACACCTTGATGGATGTAATAATGCAAGGCTCAGTGGCTTAACTTTGTCTGATGAATCTTCCGTTGGGTTAAGTTGTTGGGGGTCAAATGCAATGATTGATAACCTGATAATCACCGGAAACTCAAGTAGTGACTGGCTCGGGGGAGGAGGAGTTCTTATTTATGATTGCATTGATCTCCGGTTCTCTGATGTCATCATTTCTGATAACATATATCAAGGTTATAATAATAACTTAAGTCAGGGAGGAGGTATATTTTGTGAAAATTCAAATCCTGTGTTTCACAATGTCACAATCTCTGATAACACGGCAATGCCTTTTGGATATGGAGGAGGAATCAGCTGTTGGAATTCCAGCCCCATTTTCGAGAATTGCTTTTTTACCGGTAACAGCGCTAAATATGGTGGCGCAGTGTATTGCGCGGATGGTTCAAATCCGGTATTCCGGAATGTGGTATTTGCAGGAAACAATTGGGGAGAGGATTGGGGTATGGGTTCAGTATTATATCTGGAAGATAGTTGGGGTCCCTGCTTTCCTTCTCTGATTAATTGCACAATGACCGGTAATGCCGGAGTACACCACAACCCTAATCTAATATCATGTGGCTGGAGCTATTCATGTCCATCCAATGTTACAGTTACAAACTCTATTTCCTGGTATAATGGCAATGAATACGGGTGGTATGATGGCTTCGATTATTCAACTGTTTCTTATTCAAATGTTGGCTGTTATATGCCAGGTGAAGGCAACATCAATATGGAACCGCTTTTCCTTGGCACAGGAGAACATCCCTATCAACTCAGCCCCGGCTCACCCTGTATTGATACCGGCACTCCCGACACCACCGGCCTGAACCTGCCGCTGACGGACTTAATGGGGAACTACCGCATATGGGACGGCGATGGCGACGGCATTGAAAGAATTGACATGGGAGCTTACGAATTTGACGCCCCCATTTTTGTCGGAATTCCCCAATTCGAAATCGCAAATACGAAATACGAAATTCAAATCTTCCCGAATCCCTTCACCACCCACACCACCATCGAATTTTCCCTTCCCAAGACTTCCATGGTTTCCATCCTGGTCTTCAACGCCATGGGCGCAAAGGTAGCCGAACTGCATCACAGCCAACTGCCTGCCGGGCAGCAGCAATTTAGTTGGGATGCGGGTGATTTGCCCAAAGGCCTGTATTTCTGCAGGGTGCAGGCGGGGCAGGAATGGATGGCAAGGAAAATCATCAAACATTGAAAAATTCACAGATCAGGCTCTTCGTTGATGGGCTGCAAAGGCCCCCTCCGGACAAGTTCTTTTAAGCTATTTTTATTAAGCTATTGAATCAGGCCATGAATTTCACTATCTTTGAGCATACCAAGAAGCAACGAATGCTCCGCACCCTCATCATTGACGATGAGCCGCATATGCGGCAAACGCTGGAAAAGCTTTTGAAACTGCATTGTCCGAGTGTGAAAGTAGTAGATCAGGCTGATGGTGTGGCTTCCGGGTTTGTTGCCATCCATAAGCACCGCCCCGACCTGGTACTGCTTGACATTAAAATGGGCGACGGCACCGGCTTCGATTTGCTCAAACTGGCTGAACCCATAGACTTCAAGGTGATTTTTGTTACTGCATACGAACAATATGCGGTGGATGCCTTCCGCTACAGCGCACTGGATTACCTGCTCAAACCCATCATACCGGCAAACCTGACGGAAGCTGTGAAAAAGGCGGAAGAGATGCGGATCAATGACCTGGAAATACAGCTTGGCAGCCTCAGATATAACATGGCTGCCGAAGATACCTCCAAAAGGAAGCTGGTACTCAAAACACAGAAGAGCATTCATGTTGTTACTCCGGATGAAGTGCTCTTTTGTGAGTCAGACGGAAATTATACACTATTCTGCCTGACGGATGGCCGTAAAATACTCGTATCAAAAACCCTCCGCGAATTTGAGGAACT
>JAHYJC010000014.1 GCA_019429275.1 Lentimicrobium sp.
GTGAATTGCAGAAGTCACAAAAACGGATGCGTATTTTGGTAGTTTGTCAGTATGAACAACTGCAATATGGTCGTCACCGCCATATCTGAAATTTCTGTATTTAGCTGAACCAAACATATCAATAGTGGTCGTATTTGCGGTAAAAACTTTAACGTCATTGCCAATAAATGCAGACACTCCTTCGTCAGTTTCTCCTGCGGTAATAAATGGCAATGTTCCTGCAATACGGTCTGCACTTTTTAATCGTCTACCACGAGTAGATTTACCAAATAGATTTTCAAGATTAAATGATTTCCATTTTAAGTTCTTGTAGTCATCTAATGCCTGTTGTTCTATGGAAGTTATTTCGTACTCTTTTAGTCCAGTAGTTGATAAGAATGCTTCAAATACTTCAAAACGTTCTTTTTCTAATTCGTTAATAAACCTTTCCATAAAATCAAAATCTACAACTCCTTTTTTAACAGGAAGGCTTATAATCGTATTTTTCAATTCGATTTTCGTTGCTTTATTGTTGTATGAATATTTTCGCTTTATTACCTTATCAATTGAGGCAATAATAAACATTTGATTAACTCGATTCAATCCATCACATTGCAATACGCTTGTTGCACCGTGACCGTCTTTTAAGTAAAAAGGTGTTTCTAAAAAAACTACATTTTGATTGTTTGAATGAATTAAGATTGTTGGTTTTCCATCAGAATTATTTAATACATCCTTAGTAAGTTGGTTAAAGGAAATTATCCCATTATCTATTGTTGCTTGACCGTAAAATGGATAAAAAGGTTCTGATTCATCTTTTAACTCATCAAGCTTTAATGGGTCAATTTCTTTTTGAGGTTGCCATTGTAAGACATCTTCAATTCTGTAATCACCCCACTCAACATTTTTTAGTTTCTCGTTGAGTGGGGTTTCTACTTTCCCAAGCTTTTACCTAAAATGTTTTGTTCTTTTAAAATTGTACTTACTTCCCAAGATAAATAACCACTAACTGTATTTTTAAAGTCCTGTAAAGTAGGTTTCGTGTCTATGGGTGATGATTGGTTCCAATCTGCACCATTTCTAGGGTCAATAGTACCTTCATAGTATTCCTTTTCTGTAAATATTTTGAGTTTGCTTTTCCCAAAACGAACTAAGTTCACCACTTCTTCATATCGCTCTTTAGCTTGGTCAGTATCTCTAAGATTATTACTTCCCTTTTTACGGTTTGCTCGTGAATAACCATCATTTGAAAAATCAATGAACTTAACCATTTCATCTTTATGGTGCTTTTCATTCACTTTAAAAACATAGATATTGGTTTGCACACTTGATTTACCAATAAAAATATCAACTGGCATTTTGATACTTGCCAATAATGTATGCTTTTCTAAAATCCTTTTACAATAATCTTTTGCTCTACCTGAACCTGCTGAATTTTGGATAATAATTGATGCATAACCTTTGTGCATCATTCCTAATGCTTTTTCAACAAAGTTCATTCCGTTACCTAAAGCAGAATAGGGCGGATTTAAAATAAAAGCATCCGCAGGGAATTTACTGTCTGTTTTTCCAAAACCATATTTACCGTCAAAATCTTTAATCGAATCAATGTTCAATATGTTAGAACTACCGTCACCCATCAAAATCATATTGAGGATTGCTAACATATAAACACTTGAGAGCAACTCTAACCCAAGCAATTGTTCAGCTTTGATTTTGATTTCTTTTTGAATTAGTTCATCTGGTGATTTAATTGTGTTTTTTGCATCATTAAGCATTTCATTCATTGCAGCAACTAATAAACCTGCTGAACCTGTTGCAAAATCCCACACATATGAATCTTTGTTTACTCTTGACAATTTGACTAAGAGTGAAGCAACATAGGAAGGTGTAAGTACAACATCATTTAATTTGTCTTGTGAAAAACCCAACCAACCGTACATTTCATTGAATAGTTTGCCTGTAAAATCAGTGGTCAATCCAATTTTGTAGTAAATACCTAAATCATCTACAATTTTGGCAAACACTCTTTTTAGTTGGCTTTCACCTTCTTCAACTTTATTAATGTTATTTGTAAGAAGTGTGTTAGAGAGTGTTCTTACAATAAGTTGTTTTTTTTCATCAGGAAGTTCTTTATGGCTTAAAAAGGATTCAATCTTTTTAATCATTAAATCACCATCTCTATATCCATTTTCTGAAGACGATTTTAAATCGGATTTTTCAAGTGGTGAAACTTTGCCTGGAATTCCAAGTGTTGCTATAATTGATGCTGCGACTAAATAAACACGGTCATTTTCTCCTAATCCTTTTTCATTATGGTAAATGTCGTTATTAAGTTTTACAAGGCTCTGGTCAATTTCTCTTTCTCGTTGCTCTTTTAGTCTGTCAAGTTCTTCTTGTGAGAGTTGAAGAGTTTTTACTGTCTCAATAAAAGCATCAAAATTTTTAGGTGCTAAAAATGAAAAGTCGGTAAACTCACCAATTTTTTGTCCTGCACCTAAATTGCTTTTTGAAACATAATAAACGCCTATTTCGTGATGAATTTTCCCTGTTTCATCTTTGTAACCTGTCATTCCGATAGCGATAATATCGGTATAGCTTGTATGATGAAGTAAAGCATTTGCATAATGAACAGCACCATTTACAGCAAACGAGTTGATGTTTTTAAAATTGGGTTCGTTTTTAGCAGTACGGTTTTCAATTTGTTCGTCTTTGTCGAGTTTTACGAGTTTGTCTTTATAACCTTTGTACTCAATAAGTACAGGGTAGAAGTCTAAATTTTTGTCTTGAAGTAATATTTTGGCATCTGGTCGATTTGCACCTGCTCCGCCATTTTTAGTGAAGTAGTCAGAAAGTGCTTTGTCAATTTCCGCATTAACCGATTCTTGCTCTAATTTATATGGCAGTTTATACTTTTTTAGCCAACCATTTGCTAAGTCTGCTATATTTGGTTCTATTGATTGTGCTGTTTTTTTTCCTTTCATTATTTCAATTCCTATCAAAATGTTATTTTAAACCACAAATGTATCAATTTTCGATGGTGCGTCAGCAAGAAAACTGCTCTTTTGCAAGCTGAAGAATCGGCTTGTGTGTCGGGGCTTGCAAATGTGCAGTTTTGTGCGTGGGCTGTTCATTATTTCCTTCTTCTTTTTTGTCTTTTAGTAGCAAATTGTCTGTTCGTTTCGGTCTTTACACTTGGCGGTAACTCGGTTATAACCCGGAAAAATTCAAGGTAAGCCCTACGATTTTGGCTGGCTAACCCAAGTTAAGGTTATGGTTATCCATTGGTAAATATATGGATTTAATTGAAAATAAAATAATCTTAAGGAAATTTAAAGAAAATCCCCCTTCAGCGAGAGGGATTGAGCCGGCATCCTTTTTCGCCATCAGCAAAAAAGATACAGGTAAAAGCCCGGTCAGCGCAATTCAGCTGACTCGCCCAAACAAAAAACATCACCCGTAATTGGAAGAAGTAAAATTATTCCCCAGAACATTATCCATATGAAACTGCATCCCGATAAACATAGTGTCCCAGGCATCTGTGATATGAGTCTTAAACTCATCCGGCTGTTCCACTGAATCCATTTTCTTCTCAGGATCTTTATCCTTTTCAAACCCATTGCGGCCAACTTTAATACCTGTCTGGTCCATGGCGATCAGCAGGTACTCATTGTTATCCTGGTTAAACTGAGGAAACAGATATTCCGGATCCCCTTTAAATGCCCGGTCAAACCACTGGTGTTTGATTGTATGTTTTACAGGTTTGCCAATGTAAACCGGTGTAACATTCCATCCCCGGGAAGAAAGTGTTTTAATAACCACGTCTGCAAATGTTTCAGAGTCCAGGGGGGTATCATAAACAGCTGTGCTGTCATAAAAGTACACCACCTCCCGGAAAGATCGCAGCGAATAATAATCGCACCACAAATCAATGAGGTCCTTTAATTTCCTGGGAGTCTTAACAAACATTGATTTAAGCGTACGAACTTCATTTTCCACCAGCTGGCCGGTGACAATGCTATTGATGGAAGCATTGTAATCATTTGCAATGCAAAGCGGAAGATCATCTTTGATATCTCCGTCTTTGAGGCAGGATTCAACCTGCAGTTTATTCAGGTTGTAATCCAGGCTTTCAAGATGAGCATTGTTATACGAAGCATAATAATGGGTTTTCTCATCGATGGAAGCATAGAATCCATTAGGAATTTTCCGTATTCTCTTGTTTAAAATGGCTGTTTGAAAAACAAGAGGCGGAAGGTCCCTGGCCATATCTTTGACAAACTGTAAGCCCAGCACATCAATGTTATCGAAAACATTATACTCTGCATAAAAAGTAGCATGTTTACGCAGCCTGGTTAAGGTCAATGACAATTCCCTGAGCCTCCGGGGCTGGCTGCCTTTGGCAGTGAGGAATGAAATTTCCTGTTGTATAAATTTGATGGTGTCAATCAATACCGGATCCATTTCTTTCTCTTTTTCAAGCACCCAGGAGCCGGACTTATTGGTTGGCATATCGGAGGTATATAACTGCCCATGATGCCAGGGGCATGAACCAAAATAGTTTGTGTTGCCCCTGTTCGCAGGCAAAACTTCGTTTTTAATCTTTTCAAAATCCAAAAACTTTGCCTCGAACCCCCCGATGTAATCCAACGACATTGAGTTGGCTGACATTGGCCGGTCAAAGGAAATCAGGTGTTGAATGCTACCATTGAACCAGCTGATAACGTAATCGTAATTGAACGGATCAATCCATGGTGAAGCGAAGTTCATTTGTTTTGGAGCTCTCCTGCCGACAAAATAATGAACGTCACGACGGTAGCCAAGCCTTGCCAGGGCATGGAAGATGGCCGGCAGGGTGTTGCGAAGTAACTTGCCATAAGTGGGGCTAAGAAGCGCCCCTGCAGAGCGGGGCATGGCAAATACATTGCGTATGAGCCAGGGAGCATCTATGCCTTCGGATTTCCCGAACCCACGACTGGCAATAACGTAGGTATTTTTAGCGGCAACGCGCATGACTTCAAGCTGGGCTTTGTTGAAGTAAGTCTGTTTAGGTAACGACATCGGCCTCCTGTATTTCGGTATTATCACCGAGATATTTTTTCTTCAATAATTTTACCTGATTCTGAAACTCCGCACTTCGGGTAATTTTAAGTACCGAAACATCGGAAGTTGGTTCAAGGTTTGGGGGGA
This sequence comes from Lentimicrobium sp., assembly GCA_019429275.1. GTDB lineage: Bacteria > Bacteroidota > Bacteroidia > Bacteroidales > Lentimicrobiaceae > Lentimicrobium. Next base: position 5,170 of record JAHYJC010000014.1, read on the forward strand.
GCAACTGATCCCAGGGAAGTGCTTCCTGTTCATCTTTATCCAGTTTTGTGTATTTCCCCAGCTTATCAATGGCCATGACCATGGATTTAACGTCACCTTTTTTTTTCGCGATGTTAAAGGCCTCTTTGCACATTTCAATGACGGCATAACGCTGCCATTCTTTGGCGGCGTTACGCACATTTCCGAGCATTGTTTTAATGCGCTGGAGGTCATGATAAGCCTGGGTTCTGGATATCTTATGTTGTTGAATAATGTAACGGACAATTTCTCTGTCCGTGTAATTTGGATTCTCAATCCAGATGACAAAAACAGCCTGGTAACGCGAACGAAGTTCCAGGTCTTTGGCTGTTAATTTGGTCACTTCAGAATCTTCGAAAAGGCTGCGTTGTATTTTATCGAATTTAGTGGCTTCATCGGGTTGCATCAGAGTTCATTTTCTGCATTCAATTGTTTAATTATATCGTCACGTACAAGCAATTCAGCCTGGGGGCTGCCGAGCTTGGCGAGTTTGACGATACTTTTCGTAATGGCATAAGAAGTAAGCGTGCGGGCTTTCATGTATGTCCGGTAAACATCGCTTGTGTGGTCATTCATCAAATCCCTGAATATTTCTTCATCGGTATCAATGAGTATGGCGATCTGTTGCCAGCTCATGAAATTGCCGGCATATTCTTCGATCAGAAGAAGTTGTTCTTCGTTGTACATTACTGTTCCAGATTTAGAAGAATGGCCGAATCAAAAACTTTTTCAATGGCAGCTGCGTATTGTGCTGCCATAATCTTATTGGTAATTATTATCCCGGATTCATGCCTTCTGTTAACCGTAAGGTTGGCAGAAGTGTTGATGAAAACGTGGGTTCTCGCCGATTTGACTGAAATTATTTTTGCGTGATTGGATGAAAGGAAAACCCTGGGGCTTACATTCTGAGCAAAAATAAGAAGGTCAAGTTTGTTGCGTTTGGTGGAAACATCAAAAAGGCAATCAAGCCTGGTGATCAGGCACTCTTCCATCAGTCTGACAAATGCCCGGATGGCAGTTTCTGAAAGGCTGAAACTGGTTACTTTTACTTCTGCAGGGCCTGTATATTTAAGAACGAATTCCAGCAATTCATGCAGGCTCCACTGGCCATTATTAATGTAATGGTAAAAATGGTCAGGAAGCAACACCCCAAAATCCTCAGCTATTTTACCGGAGCTGAAGGTGAAAAGGTTTTTATCGTTCTTATTTGAGGCCATGTATTGAATTATTTTATCTCAAGCTCACTCAGTTGTTTTTTCCAATTCTCTATTTTCAGTTTTCTGTTCTCTGCTTTTTTACCGGTAAGCAGTTTCATTTCTTTGGTGGCCCTGGAAATGTTTATTTTGAGGGCATTTGTTTTTTTAATCAGCAGCAGGGTTTCCTGCTGTATCTGTTTTTTGTCGGAAATTTCCTCCGGGGGATCCGCCTTTTGGTTTTTGTTTTCTAACCACCAGGCGTCAATGGCTTTCCAGTTTGATGCTCTGGTTGATTCTTTTTCAATAATTCCGTCGAGAAGTGTTTTACGTTCAGTATCTGTTTTTACAGATTTAAGCTGAACATGGTCCTGTGAAATTTCTTTTGTCAGTGCTTTGTTTTGAAAATAAAGTGATGATAAATTTTCAGGTAATTCTTTTACATCCACAATGGGGTTGGAAACCACAATAATTCCGGGGGTTTTAACCTTATGAGGAAGTTTCTGATCCGGGATTTTGGTTTCCGGAATTGCAGCAGGATGCTGAGCCTGTATTCTTGCCAGGTTCTTGATGATCGAATAGAGCATCCTGAACTGAAAACTTTGAGCATCGGGATTTTCAAATTTAGAATAATACGGCAGATCTTTATGGTTAAAGGATTTCAAGAGTGTCAATCCATCTGTGTATGTCCTTTTTGGATTTTTAAGCCAGGGAAGTAAATTATGCATTGTTCAGGTTTTAATGTGCCTGCAACATTAAAAATTGCAGCTACAATATTCAAGGACAGGTTTTGATGTCATGTATATAAATTTATGAATCGGGAGTTAAAAAATAAACCCGTCGGCTAAGCCAAACGGGTCTGGGGATCGGGGAGAAATGTACGGTTAAGTTTCCTTTCGGGATGATCTTTTCTTTCGTGGAGTCTGATTCATTTTGCTTTGAAAAATCAATGAAGGAGGCTCAATATCTCTGACATCAAAGGGCATTCCATCCGGATATAAAAGCTCAAAATATTCCTTTGTGGGTACAAGAAAAGGGCAACCTGACTTGAAGAGTTCAATTGCAATATCATCTGAAACATCTTCAAGGTTTACGGTACCATGACGTTTCAGGTTGACCTTTCCAGGGCTTTTAATTCCGTTGAGAATGAATAATTTGCTCATACTATGGAGTTACCGGGGGAGTTAATGCCGGAATATCTCCCGAACTTAAAGGAATTGCGCCATCATAGAAAGCGAAGGGCAGGAATGAATCAGAGTTGAACTCCAGTTTAACTCCCCTGCGATCTGCGGCAGCTCCGCCGGTGGATACCGATGGTTTGAAATATACCGGCTTTTCTTTTGAGCCAACCACATAGCGTTCGCCTGTGTTTGGATCTATGCCGATGATACAGCCTCTTGCGTTGTTTATTTTACGGGCAAAAGCAACGGCTTCTTTGCGTGTTCCAGGATAGAACAGTTCTCCTTTTTGCTTGAAGCTCTGGCCGTCTGTTTCTCCCTGATTCTCCGGTTCTAATTTAGCCGTGTCGGGTGTAGAGTAAACTTTGATGAAGTGTTTATCCAGATTCATTGCAAAGGATCCCTGTAATGTGACAGCTTCTTCATCTGTTTGCGGATTACTGATCAATGTCGGCCAGGTCGCGATATGGCCGGACAATCCTATGTACATTTCACTGGTCAGTCCCCCCATGTTTTCGGGTTCATCTTCCCAGTCCAGATCTGCAAAAATAAAAGCCATTGCCAGGCCCGGTGAGATCAGGTGCTCAGGAGAAATAACCTGAGCCAGTGATAAATCAAAAATTCCGAAGATCATCAAGGAAACTGCGATCAGACCGATCAGGAATCGAAATATGGATTTTGAGTTTTTCATGTTGTGTTTAAATTATGAAGTAAAAAATTTAGGGAGCTGGAACAGTAACAATGTAATCTCCGCTGAGCTCAGTTGAAACAGCAACACCATCGTTGATCATGAAAGTTTTCGGATGAATACTTCTGATCCGGGTGCCGGCATCCCATTGTGACCAGAACTGGATGAAGTTAGGATCTTCGAATGGTGAGCGCACCTGAACAAATTTTTCATCGCCTTTGGTATTGAGTCCCAGATCGAGATTCTGAGGAATGGTAAGGATAAGCTGATCACCACTTCCCAGGCAGTAATGGGTACGGAGCGAGAGATTTGGGGTGAAGGTCTTTCCTTTGAGGTGATTCAGGAAGATATCATATTCCATGACGTCCTTGCCGGGAATTTTATTCCCAAGGGCATCCTGGGCAGCGAAAAGGGTTGCATTGCTCAGATACAGCACACAATTCTTTCTGAGGAATGGATGTGCTGAGCGAATGAAATCGACCAGCTTATCATAAGCGTCTGTATCTGTTGAATTAACCGGCGCAACGATAGCTCCGGTAGCGGAAAGGTTTCCGAGACCTGCTGAAATTTCACCTGCGGTTACCTCTTTGGTGATCAGGGTTGAAAACCCATCAAACATTCCCATCGGGGAGCGATCCAGCACGTCTCTTTCTGCGAAGAAAAGAGCATTGATGATATCTTCTGAAATGGTCTTGATCTTTTCACGAAGCACAAGATACTCCAGGGGATGTTTTTTTATTTTGTTGTCAACCTTTTCACTTTCCGGGGTATTGGAAGCGATGAGGGTACCCTTGTAATTCATGATATGATCTTTCAGGGCAGCATAAGCGGTTTGCACTTCCAGGCTTCTTTCGGTTGCTTTTCCGAGTTCGCCGTATTCGATGGTACCGGAAACGTAAGGTTTACTCAAACCGCCAAGGCGGTTGAAAGTAACGATGGTGTCTTTACCGGCAACCTCAAGCAGGTTGATGTTTAATTCGCTCAGAATTGCTTCAAGCATTTCAAAGGGAAGTACCTGTAGTACCGGGTTGTACTTTTCGGAAGTACGGTTGAGGGAATCGGAATTGATGATAGGAGGCATGTTGATTGGTATTAAAGGGTTAGTAAAACAGGTATTTAGAATCCACCTTTTCTGAGGGCGGCAATTGCATCATTGGTTGACAGGTTTTCGAAAGACTGGATTGATGTATCAGAAGCATCAGGGATCCTGTCGCTTGAAGAAGCGGCAGAGGCCGGATGGGAGGCAGGCAAAGACTTAAGCTCTGAAACATTGATCTCAAGTGATTTGATTTCATTTTCAGCTTTTTCAAGTGAGCCCGATAGCCGTAAATTAATTTCGTTTGATTCCATAAGTCTGGAATGTGCAGAATCAAGGGTGGCAAGTCTTTCCTCTATGATCAGCAGTTGATCCTGGTTGAAGAAGGTGCCTTCATCGGTTGACTCAAGGGATTCAACTTCGAGCAGGTCGATTAAAAGGGGTAAGTTTTCCATTATTTGTTTGGGTTTTGTGGTTGAGTTAACCGGTAGTGACAATAATTCATCAATGGTAGCAATGGCCGATTCAATCGGTCCGATACTGTCAATAAGATTTCTGGAAAGTGCTTCTTCGGCAAGAAACACTTTTCCCTGGATAGAACTGTCCGAAAGATTCGGGCGGTTCTCTTTGACATAATTCTGAAAGATTCTGGCAAAGGGATTCAGGATATTTTTTTTTATGGGATCGTAATTTCCCCCCTGGGCGGAAGTATAATCTGCATTTTTATCCGGGGAGAGATCGGAAACAATGTTATGAATTTTGAAACCTAATTTTTCAAAATAGGGTTGCTCGTCAACCAGGCTCATCATGGTTCCGATAGAACCGATCAGTGTACTGGAATTTTCAGCAATGATTCTATCACAGGAACTGGCAATAAAATAGGCAGCTGAACCAAGCAATCCATCGACAAAGGCGATGGTTGGTTTTTTTGTTTTCTTTACGGCATCGGCCAGGGCCTGGGTACCGTCAACGGTTCCCCCCGGGCTGTCGAAATGCAGGATGATTGCATCTATGTTATCGTGCATATCGGCATCATGAATGCGCTTTGCCAGGGTATTCATGCCGGCCACAAAATAACCACATCCGTCGTCCTGATCTTCTTTGAGCAGTACTCCTTTTACGGGGATCACTGCCTTTGATTGTTTTGGCACATGATCATAATTGTACCCATCTCTGATATTACCAGGCACTTTGGCAACTGAAGCAGCTGATAAAGTGTATGGAATTTTTGAAATATCTTCTGAAGTATTACCCGGGAAGCGTGACGGACCTTTGGTAATCAGGTTCCCGATAATCGGGGCATGCGAAACCACAAACTCATGGTCAATGTACCAGGGATTTCTCAGGATGGCAGAAATAAGTGTAAATGACATAGAATTATGGGTTACGGTGCAATGGTAACCCGGATAAAAGCAATCAAAAAGGACAGCCTGAATATCTATATGGCCGGAACTGTTTGATTAAAAGGATTTGTATAGTAGAAAAGGCAAGGGTTGTAGTTTACACAATTGAACCCGAAGTTGACTCCGGGAAGATCCTGTGCGCGTGAACCGGTTATTTCGCTGAAGGTGAAAGAACATGGTTGCGCAAGGCTGCCGATAATTCGGATCCTGTTGTTGCTATCCATCACCAGGAGAATAAATTTTTGATGCCTGATGGAATCAAAATATTTAATCAGTGCCGGGGGAGGTTTAGGATAAAATCCTTTTACCGCATGCTGGTAATAGGATCCCTGTTCATTGGTAATCATTTCACTTTCCAATGAAAGGGTATCTTTGGTTGAATAACCGAGAAACCACTCAGCACCCTGTAAAAGTGTAATGTCGTTTAAAACACTTCCTCCGGAAGATATGGGAATCGATACTACATCAGTAACGGGTATGTAAAAAAACAAAAGATTACCACCCTGGTTATCCATTTCTGTAATTTGGGGAAAGTGCATGATGATGGTTTTTAAATAAATTTATTATGCGTTTCAAGTGTATTCAGGTGTCTACATTCGTTGCACAGCGGACAATGTGATCATTTAACTGACGTTTTTTATTTTGTCGCCAGCGATTAAGGCGAAGGCCATTCATGTATCGTTGTCTTTCTTTTATGAGCATGTCAAAACATGAGTAGTCCATTTGGTGGATATCGATAAAGACATTAACTGATTCCGTAGTTTCAACCTTGCAATTGAAGGCTTCATTCATAAAACTGTGAAACAGGGTCAGGAATTCTTTGTGAATCATCGATTCAAAAAGTGCCTGGGCTGGCTCAGGTATGAAGTTGTGGTAAAGAACATTCTTTTCCGCATTGAATGGAAGTACAACCTGCAGGTTATGTTTCCCGTAAACAATAAATTGATTTTCAGAAACGGTGGGCTTTCTGGTGAGCTGAGGCAAAATGTTACCGAATCTGTCTTTTCTTGGAAATGTAATGGGCTGAGGTCCATACTTATTTTCAAGGTATTGAATCAGGTAAACGGGCATTTTAATGTTAACGGTAATAGGAGAAGGCATAAGTATATGTCTTTGAGGTCTCTGATATGGGTTTCCTCAAAAGTATGCAATAATTATTGTTTTTGTCAATTTATTTTATCTTTTTTTCCTGCACATACTTGCTGAAAACCACGAAAAAAATCGTGCAGGAGTGCTTTGGTACAAAGATTTTGTAAATAATTAAAATCCAGTGCTTTAAATCAAAATCGTACGTACTAAGTACAAACTGTGCAGAATCGTGCAAAAATCGTGCGTTCAGATTTGCCACAGCAGTAATGCCTGGAGCGAGAAAAAAAATCGTGCGTACGAATGCACAGTTTTTTCCTTATTATTATACAAGTATCTTTTGCAAAAAAAAGTAAAAAAATAAATAATATATATGTATATGACAATCAGCTAATTAAATTTCATTAAAATTTCTATATGTACTTTTGCACTGATTTTATTCTTTCGGATAAGGGGGGCGGCGCAAAAAAAATGACCGCAGGGAATACCAAATTCATGTGTATTGGAAATGGAATCAATAACTACGATAAATTGTTGGAAGTAAAGGGTTCGGCCATATTGGATGATTTAATTCCAATGTAAGCACCACATCTTTGCCAAACAAAAGAGTTTTTTATTGGCAAGAAACATTTTATGAGATTATAGACACTATCGTACGATTACAATTTTTTTCTGGATGACTCCTTGTTTGGTGTATAGATTAAGATTATACAATCCAGCGTTAAACTTTAACGTTGGGATTTCGATTATTCTGGATGATAATTCTCTCCCTTCTGATGAATACACCAATTCCCCAATTGAATTTATTAGGAGTATTTTGTAAACATCTGATTGTATATTTCCCAAATTTATAAATAACTTATCTTTAGCTGGATTAGGATATGTTTTTATATTTTCATAATGAAATTCATTTATATCTACGCTTCCTCCGAGTGATGCGTGATTTGACTTTACTTCAATAAAATCATTAAGTTCCCTGTTTATAACTGAATTACACGTATTTTCCAATTCAAATGAAATGTAATATTCATATAGAGAGTTTGGTTCAGTTGGGAAGTCTGTATAAGTATTATTATTTGAAGAGAGCTCTTCAAGTAACACGTAATCTTCATTTAAATACTTACGATATATTGAATAAGAAGGGGTATTAAGCCCTACATAATGACTCCAATATAGGTTTACATCATTATTAGTACCACTATTTATGGAAAGATGAATTGTTCTGTGATTTGCACTTAGTGGTGATTCATTTCCACATTTATCAATCATTGATACCTTATAACTATAACTTCGTGTCATATTGTTTACGGATATATCAGTAAAATAACCTTCATCAGAACTGATTTCCCCAATGTTCTCATACACTCCAACACTACTTCCTTCTCTGTACACCCTATAACCTTCTACATTATAATTATCCATACCCTTATCAATGTAAATTACATTAAATAATCCATCAGAAGAAAGATAACACAGGTTAGTTCCCTCATAAATGGGTAGCGGTTCCAAATCAAACTGTCCGTTCAACTCCATCCCTTCTCCATCGGTTATTGTAACGGAATAAGAACCCGAAACTACATTATATATATTTTGAGTGTTTTGTCCGGATGACCATAGAAATGATAATGGAGGGATGAACTCATCTATTTCAATCTCAATTGAACCTATTGCATCATCTAAACAATACGGATTACCATATATAATACCTGTGAGTACCATATCGTTAAGGTTGTTTACTGAAATTATAAATGATTTACTGAAAGTTCCCAAATTATTATCTTTAGTTTGAACTCTGATTGAGTAGGATGATTGAGTTTCATAATTAAACATTTCATCTGTTTTGAGTTTATCATTAGATATCTTAAAACTATCGTTATCGGTATCACCAACTCCTGAAACTAAAGAATAGGTATGGTAATCATTAGGATCTGCATCAATTGAAGTAAGTGTTCCAACGATTGTTCCAACCGGTAGGTTTTCATCAACGGTAGAATTGGATAAAATTATATTTGTTGGGATGCTGTTCATTTGGGCTACGGCATACACTTCGGTTGCAGTCAGCACTTCCTGATGACTTTCGGTAACAAAGCCAACTACTTTCATGTGTTCTACAACAGCCGGTACATTGGTATAATTAGCCGGAACAACATAACTATAATTGCGGGTAACCAAAGTTCCCTGGGTGGTTGTGGTCACTTCATCGCCCCATTGTCCGGTAATCAAATGGCGAAGCATATGCATGTGGCGATAGTTATTGCCGGAATTACCACCTGTTTGCGGGCCATATATGCTGTCCTGGATCAGGGCAACATTAATAAAATTGGATGGTGTTGGTGCATTGGCAGTATAATAAAGTTCAACGGTGATGTCAAGTGTTCGGGTTATTGAATCATAATTAGAATTCATGCCAATGTTTACCGGTGAGGGTTGGTTCATGATGGTATTACAAGCTGTTACCCATGACCCACGGCCAAGTATAGTATTGGTGCCTGAGAACACGTGGCGATTAACTGTTCCTGAAGGGTATCCAGTCAATCCTGTTTGTCCGGCAATGGCGTCGCCAAAAGGAGTACGGTAATCGGGCTCGCCAGCCCCCGGGATTGCAAAGGAGCCCTGGTGAATGGCAATAACAAAAGCCCGGCCGATGTTGTTGTTCAGGATGGATTGAGCAATGGCATGCCCATCAGGGCAATAGACGCAATGAATGCCCGTAAATTCTTCAAGCAAGGCATTTTTCATCATGGGTTCAGTGCTTACATAGGTCTGAGAGAATAGACCGCTTGCACAAAAAATCGCAAGCGAAAAGAGGGTAAATAATTTTTTCATAAGGCTTGGGATGGGGCGAGGTTAATCATTTCATCTACAAAAATAATAAAAAAACATCTACTTATTCACAGTTGTCCGGTAAAACCTTACAAAGATAAATTCCCCCTTCAGCGAGAGGGATTGAGCCGGCATCCTTTTTCGCCCTTAGCGAAAAAGATACAGGTGAAAGCCCGGTCAGCGCAATTCAGCTGACTCGCCCAGCAAAAAGATTAAATTTCATAACCAATGGTAACGGTAAGATTTTTATCAAGTGTAAACAATCCTTTCAGTCCCGGGTGCTTAATAAACAGGATGTTAAAAAGAGGTTTAGGCATCATTGAAAATATAGTTTGCTGATAATATTCATCGTGATAGAAAACCACAAAGCTGTCTTTATCCCTGGAAACGGTAACCTTATAATCTGTGTCCGGAACAATACTAAAGTGCTTTGTATCAGAAAGTGTAACTGAATTACTTTTGAAATTATCCCGCTTAAAAGTAAACGTCGCCTTTAGCCCTGATGAAGAATTAATAAAATTAAGGCTGACTTCATTCCCGCTTAAAGGAAAGTCTGAAAAAGCAATAATCCTGTGCCAGGAGTTAATAACGTCATTGTAATTATAAAAAGCTGCATAGCTTAACCGGAATGTGAACGTAATTGAACTGCCGGTCACAAACCTGAATCGCAGGAGGTTATTTGCAATATACCGGCCGGACTTAATTAAGAACTTTATTGTTTTCATTTTAAAAATTAGAAGTTAAAAAAACTTATTCCGGTTAGCATTGGGTTAAATATTACCCTCCGTATTTTGATATATCCTGATTCCCGATAAAAAAAAACTCAATACCGCCTGATTTATCATCAAGGCCGGGCCTCCCGAACCCATCACGTTTGTGTGGGTTAAAGATCATAGACCGATAGTCGCACCAGCTTTTCATCTTTTTTTTGAAATGATGGGGTGTAGTGTATTTACGGTCATTTGGATTTCTTTCCAAAAAATGATCGTAAAGTTCTTTCCTTGGGATGGGATGATTAAGATTGTTACTTATTGCATCTGCCGGATCCATTCCATCGGAAATAGAAAAATATTCATCGGCCCAGAGCAGGTAACTTTCTCCGATAAACTGGCGGAGTCTTCTGCGGTCAAGTCTGTCTGTGGGGGGAGAAATCAGTCCTGATTTGTTGATGCCCCAGCCAAGTGCCTGGGCTTTAAAGTAAAGTTGCAGGCAGGCTGCTTTAAAGTTGTAGAACAGGGTATATTGCTTTTCATCCCATTCGGTAAAGAAGTTAATCCCGAAATCATCTGTCGGTTTGTGGGTATCGTTGTAGAAGTCCGAGAATGCAACAAGGAATTGTCTGTCTCTGAAAGAGGCACTATTCCCGTTGATGGCATGATTGGTGGTAATAAACAGTTTCGGGGTATTAACTTCCGGCAGGGTAAATTTCTTCTGACTTTTGACATTAACGGTAAGTTGACCGGTAATCAGCGGAAAGAAAAACTCAAAATCAACATTTGCCCTTACATCATCCAGGAATATAGATTCTGTTTTTTCAGACACTTCTTCCCAGATAAAAGGATCTGAGGTAAGTTCCTTTGATTTTGCACCGATGTAAGCCTGTGGAACAATCTTGCCGATTGCATTTCCCAGGATACTCTTACCTGTTCTCCCATTGCTCTCCCCTACTTCACTTATTTTCCCATCCATGGCGATAACTGCTTTTTCACAGGATTTATCCCTGTATTTGTGAAGCAGGTAGCCAATGGCTGTCATTTTAGAAACGAAATTGAGTGAAGTTTCAAATTGCTCATCCGACGTTCTGGTATCTTCAATTTTTGTTCGTGTTTCCTGGTGAAGATATTTGCGCCAGAAGAATTCAGATGTATTCCACATGAATTTGGCAAAGTGGCATTGTTCTGCTTCTTTTGAGAAGAAAACAAAGAACTGGCCTATAAATGGCGTAAGATCAAAATCAGGATATTCCTTTAAAACTTTATCATCAATACGAACGACATGAATAAAGTCGTTTGAATTGGTATTCAATACACTATCGTAAGTTGGTTTAATGTATTTGGCATCCATGTTTATTACTTTATCTTTCCAGACAAAGTGATCAAGCTCTGAGTAATTTCTTTCTTCAACTCCCTGGGCAGTAATCTTCCATACTTTCTCCCGGAAATACATATACTGAAATGATTTATCAGCAATTTCAAAGTAAGGATTGACATAGGAAAGATTACTCAGGGAATCAGGGCCCAGATACATTTTGCCGCCCCTGTATAACATATCCATGACATCAACCAGATCCTCTTTACTTGCTATTTCTTTCGTGAATTCAGTGACGAAATCTCTCATGAAGTAACTGTCAACTACTTCTACTACTTTATCTTTAATATAAACAAAAGCGTCGGTGTTGTTTACCTGCCGGTAACGACCAAACCCTCTGCGGTTAAGGAAGTTATAGCAGTACATGTATTTAAATTTGTGCTGCACTATTGGCCGGCCGAATTTATCTTCGCGCTCTTCTTTTTTCCAGTACTGTTCATCATCAGCCAGGGGCTGTGATGGAACGATCTGTCCGGAGTCAGAAAACTTCCATTTATGTTTACCTATTTGAAATTCGACCAGGTCTTTTAACTGTTCCCTGTAGAATTCCGAAAAAGACTCAGCACTATGTAAATTCCAGAATTCGAGAAGCTTTATATCTGTAATGGTGCTGATCTTGTAAACATTTACAAATTTTCCGGTGCCGTCTTTCTGGTTCATGGCAAAGTCAAAATCTTCTGCCAGGTCATGTTCATTGTCTTTCAATGAATTGGTCAGAAGATCATCGAGCCCTTTATCATTTTTATCATTCTTTTTGATATGAGAAAAATAGATCTCCAGGTAAATGCCTGTATTGGAGAACGCTTTAAAGTATTCTTTAAAAGTTCTTACGGCATAATAAAAACTTAAAGGGCGAAGGTCAACCCTGGAACCGGGTTTTAATTCATTGCTCAGTTCATTAAAGTCAGAGTCCAGGACAAATACAACTTCCTGTATCTGGCAATGTTGAATCAGCAGTTGCAGGTCATACGGAAGCCGGTTGTTTGAACCGATATTCTGGATTCCCATGACTCCCACGCTGAAGATTCCGTGTTTACATGCTTTGATTGCTTTTTTTTCGCCTTCCTGGATATAGAGTCTTTTTATGACTCTTCTGTTTTTGTAAGCATTGCGGACAATTTCCGGGATGAAAAGGTGGCTGCCGGATCCATAAGGGCTTGAATACTTCATGCTCTTATTGTGCTTATCCCGGTGCAGATCCGGCATCTGCCATCTTATACGCCACAGGCGTGTTGTTTTGGTTGATTTGGGTATAAGATATTCAATGGGTTTCCCCTGAAGGTCGAAATACCAGATCAGCATATCATCCCCCGGACCAATGCGTCCGTCATCGCCACGGGTGGCAGGTTCGAAAATATCGATTTCCTGTTGTGTATTTTCGTCAACAAAAACAAGGGCTTTCTGATCTTCGCTGGTAATCCCTGACAGGGCAAGTTGTTTGTCCCTAAAGGTTTCTGTATTTATATTATTCCTTTTTTGTGGCCCTTTAACATAATCGTCTTTCACTTCGATGGAATAATAATCACCTAACCATTTGAGTGCCTCCGGGTAGGTGTAATTCTGAGTTTCCATCAGAAAGTTTATGGGGCTTTTACCACTGAATCCACAGGAAAAGCATTTGTAGATTTGTTTGGAAGCATTAACTGTCAGGCCTTTCCCTTTGCCTTCTTTTCCGCAAAGCGGGCATTTTGTGTAATAATTTGATCCGGCTTTGGATAACTTGTAAAATGTAGAAACTACATCTTCAATTTTACTGGCAGATAAAATCGATTCAACGGTAGATTTTGGGATAGGCATATTCGAAAGGGGTTGATCGATAGCAGTATGAAATGATTAAAAGAAGAAAATCTACTAAGGATTAATAATAGTGGTCGGATCTGATATTGTACATGGATTAAAGAATTAGATTTAAAATAATACCTGGGGAGGCGATTAGTTGCACCGGATTGATTCGAACAATCAGTTCAGCTTAATGTAAGCTGCGAGTTACCATTACTCAACGATGCGGGTAAAACTTAAGGAGGCAACCTTGAAGTTTTACTGTATCAATCATTTTAAGATGCTTTGAAGTTTGTTCAGTTCCTTTTCATCTTTTAATTTTTGATCTTTTGTTTGTTTTGCAATTCGGTAGGCTGCGAGAATAATGTTTTGGTTATCGGCCATCTGTCCTCTTAAAACTTTGTCAATAAGACTTACACTTACGTTTATTTCTTTCTTGATCAGGATTCTGTAATTAACCGGCAGCAGGTCTCGTAGGATTACGTAGTGATTTTCAAGTTTATTCACCTTCATTAGTTTATAATTAAGTAATAAATAAGTAATATTAAGTTGTATTATGTTGTATTAAATTGTATATTCGCAATGCGAAAAAAAGCAAATGTAGGTAATAATAATTGACATTGTCAATTATTTATGTCATTTGTGTAATAAATAATGTTAATATGTAAGTATATGGAATACTCATTTAATGCAAGGTTTGCCAAATTGCTGAAAGCTAAGGGGATAAAGCCTTCACAGGTGGCAAAGAAGATGAATGTAAGCAGGCAGGTAGTCGATAATTATTTAGGTAATACTTTACCTGGGTTCAGTCATTTGTTAAAAATAATAGGAGCATTTCCGGAGGTTAACCTAAGGTGGTTAATATTAGGAGAGGGTGATGAAGGTGTTAATGAAGAAGAGTTAATTGACATGTTTCAGGTTGAAAAAAGTAACATAAAGCTTGAAACAATAAAAATGTTGTGGAACGAAGACAGAAAGGAGTTAAACAGGTTAAGATTAATGAACAACCGGTTAGTCCAGAAAATAATGGATTATGATGGAAAGATTGAAGAATTAAACAGTATTATTCACATAGAAGCAGATAGCCAACAGATGGCTGGTATTTAAAAGACAAAAAAGACAATGCTGAATTGGTTGCCAGAGTAGGGAGATAGAACGCATCTTGAGCCCCATATTCCACCCATCTAATTGTCAATAAGTTACAAAGGTTTTAAGGCTCTGATTGGAGCCTTATTTTTTTGTCTTATCGAACATCGAAAAAACAACAAACCGGAAAATTGATTCCGACCTTCCACGAATTTTTCTAATTTAAGCATTTACAGCTCTAACACTGATCGATGGCGGGTTGTTAAAATGCCTTTTTACAGCGCACAGATTGGCAGCATTAATGACAGCATCCCTGTATTTGACGGGAAACGAATCAGGCAGCAAAATTTTGATGTCAATATTTGAAATCAGATGTGTTTCGGAATTGAATTTCATCACCTGCTCCAGGCTGATTCCCTCGGTTGAAATGCCCCGCTGATCACAGAAGGATTTCACGTAAATTCCTGCACAGGTGCCTATTGAGGCAAGAAACAGATCGAATGGTGCCGGAGCAGAATTGTCACCTCCAGCCCTCAAAGGCTGATCGGTAATGATAATGTGGCCATTATAATCGGCAATGATCTTCTTATTTCCTTCAAATGATATTTTCATGATTTCATTGGTATTAGGATTAAGTCAATGGCAAATTCGTTCTTGAATTACAATTTAAAAAATCGCAATATGAATCTGTTACATAAAGGTAAGCTTCACCTCCTTCAGAAATTTATCCTCCAGTAATCGGGCAATGCGTTTAACAACCGTCCGCCTGATTTCAAGTTCAACCGGGAGGCTAGGGTCCTGATGAGCAATATTTATCCTTGTGCCAATAACGAAATCAATTTCATCACTTTCAATAAGCATTTTAACAATCCGGTCAGCAGGGCCTTTGCCCAAACGGGTACTGTTATTGTAGCTTTTGAGGATTTCTGTCACTTTTCCAAGTGTAAGAATGCCTTCTGTTATCAGGTCAACACCTTCCATCATTGAAATGGGTGGCAAATCGGGGTCATCAAAATCAAAACTATCCTCAATGGTTTGATTCAACTCCCGGGCAATAATATCGGCAGTTGTTGCACCGCAAAGAATTTTCTTACCTTTAAAGTTCAGTACCATTTGACCAAGTTCAGCATCCTTACTTTCTTCGAAAGGAGGTCCGGTACAAATCATCATTGTTCGTGGCTCCCTAAAGTAAATTACACCACAGCTGGTATCATCCTTGCTCATGTATCCGTCATTCACATGAGCCATATTCACCACTTTATGAGCCAGTTGTAATGCTGAAATATCGGGCTCATGATTAACAAGTTCAGAAACATACTGCTGCACAGAATCGCGACCCCAGCCGAAAAGAAATTTCCCGCCTCCCAGCCCTGATTGGGCCACGCCATCACTAAAAAAAATGATTCTATCTTCCTTTTCAGGGATAAATTCACAACTATAAAGCTCTTTACCAGTGCTTTTACCTCCACTGAGTATGACACAAGTCCATTCGGGTTCAAAAATTTTTGCACCCCTCATGATGATGGTTTGGGGATTATCATATTCCAATATCCTGACCTTACCATCATATTCAATGTCAATGATAGTAAAAGTAGAATAACTCATTTTCCGCTCACTGCATTCCGGAAGGGTATTCATGATTATTTCCGCGATGCGGTGAATTTCCTTATGCTCTGCTGTAAAGTTTAGAGCCATGGTAGCTGTCAGGGTAGCCAGCATATTGGCTTTGACACCATGTCCCATCCCATCCGAAAGCACCACCACAATCCGGTTTTCCTC
This sequence comes from Lentimicrobium sp., assembly GCA_019429275.1. Taxonomy (GTDB): domain Bacteria; phylum Bacteroidota; class Bacteroidia; order Bacteroidales; family Lentimicrobiaceae; genus Lentimicrobium. Next base: position 21,327 of record JAHYJC010000014.1, read on the forward strand.
CTGAATTCGTCTGGAGAGGAAAACATCACCACATATGCGCGATTCAAAATGATTTTTCAGTTCTGCATTGACCTCGATATAAAATCTGTTATCCATTATTGCTTACTTTTTGGAAGCTTTGTGTGATTCAATAATCGAGTTGAGCATTTTCTCGGTCTTAGCTGCACCTTCGCCAAGCAAAAATGCAATTTTCTGCACCAGATCGAGGTTTTCATCAATCACTTCAGTAACTCTGCTGATGACTTCCTCCTTACGAACCTCGGGCAGATACAAATCGCGTAATACAGCACCAACAATTTTATTCTTTTTAATTGGAAAAACCGAGATGTTCAAGAGTCTTTCACCAATATAAACATCCTTGTTAACCAGGTTTTCATTATTTGCCAAAACGGCAGAAAAGAGTTTGTAAACCTGAAAAGGCATCAGGGTTTTCAGGTCTGCACCAATCAAGCCGGGTATAATTTCGTTGATATCAGCAGCATCTTCACCCAATGAATTGATAAAACTCTGATTTGATTCAATTATCTTTAAATTCTCATCAACAATTACAATGGAGCTGGGTAATTTCTGCAACATTGATGAGGTGCGTTCCAGCGCTTCCTGGGCCATTTGCTGCTCTTTACGCGCTTTCAATTCTGATTCAACGAGGGCTTCGCGGGTTTTTGCCAGTTTTTCGTTGGTATGCTTAAGTGTATTGATAAAATCGTGCTTGCTTTTGAGAGAATAGGTAATGCACATATCGGTTTTGGTGAGGCCTTTGGCTACAGCAACAGCAAAGTCATGGCAAGTTTCGTAGCCGCATGCTCCGCAACCCAATTTATCCTCGGTATCCAGTTTCCCAATGACTTTGAGAATTTCCCTGACCTTTTCTTCGGGTGGCTGTGGAAGTCTTTGATCATCGCTGACAAATTCAGCTTTGAAATTGATTGCAGCGGCATATTTTTTACAGTCAACGCTCCATTTTTTCACATCAAAATCCCTGAGTTTTTTATTGGCATAGTCTGCTACCAGTGTTTTCCTGAGATATTTCTTTCCGCCTTTTGAAGTTCCTGGTCCCATCAAACAACCTTCGCAATAAAACATATTGAAATGTTTGCGCACAAAATCGACAGAATTTTCAAACTCCCTGATGGCTTCGAGAATATTATCTTTGCCTTCGGCAGTAATAATACTCCCCTGCATCAGATCTTCACTCAGATCTGCAGCCTGAAGAATTCCGTTGCTCACCGCATAGAGTGATCCTTTATATCCGAGTGGAGAATCAAAATCAGAATATTCAACTGTACTTTCCTTAATATCATGTTCATCGAACAACTTTCTCAACTCAACAAAGGTTAACACTGCATCAACCTTTGCGCTGCCTTCAAAACGAAGGGCTTCATCTTTGGCTCCGATGCATGGACCTATGTAAACCACCCTGATATTTTCGCCATACAACAGCCTTACCACCTGTGCCGAAGCAATCATTGGTGAAACTATGGGTGAAAGATTGTCGATAATCCCGGGATGAAACTTCTCAACCAATGCCACAATCGGAGGGCAGTTTGTTGTGATATAATACCTTCCCAGGAAATTTTTGAACAATTCACGATATTCGGCTGCAACCATATCAACCCCGAACGATACCTCATTTACGTATGCAAAACCAAGCTCACGAATCATCCTGACAAACTTCCGGTAATCTGTAATATCATCAAATTCACCTGAAATACTTGGTGCAACAATAGCCACAACGGTTTCGTTGGTAGCAATCAATTGCATGACCTCTTTTGTAGAATCCCGATAGGATATGGCTGAAGGGGCGCAAACCTGCAGGCAACTGCCACAGCCAATGCATCTTTCATCAACCACCACAGGAACCTCCTGAGTGCCTTTAACCTGTATGGCATTGACAGGACAAGACCTGACACAGGCATAGCAAACCTTGCAATTATCGGGATCTATCGTAATAAGCTGTGGTTTCATGTGCTAAACGGGTTCTGGGATTATCGGGTGGAAATTGACTAAATTCATTGTCAGTATGTATTATTCAGCAATTCAAATTAGTTTTCCGTATAAAACAATTCATTCGTCAGATGCTGCTAATGTTTTTACCAAAGATGCCATCAAGAACACTTAACACCTTATCCTCATTCAAATCAGTATATTCTTTACCATCAATATGAATGAGAGGGCCACGGTCGCAACTACTGAAACAATGTGCTCCGTGAAAATATACCAGATGCCTCAGGTTATTTTCGTTCAGGTATTGCTCCACAACTTTAACCAGACGCTTGTTGCCCCTTGAAAAACAGGAACTTCCTAGGCATATCTGAATGTCAATTCTGTTGTCTTTTTCCATTGATGTTTAAGCTGACTGAATCTTTCAATACTGAATCCGAACGATGAATAATTTGATGATTATTTACAAAAGTACTATACTCGTTTCAAATTTCTGAGGAATGAACAAAAATAACCAATTTTTAAAAATATCTGTTAAAAAAATAACATTGTTATTAAAATAACAGTAATTTTATCAGCAGAAAACAAGGAAATAATTTCCTGATTTACGGCACTGTCTAAAGGTCAAAAATCGTAATAAACTGTAAATCAAAATCAAATGGCAGACCTCATTGATGAAATCATAAAAAAACATATGAATGTGCAGCGCGACACACTGTTACCTCTGCTGCAAGACATTCAGAAGGAACTGGGCTATCTGTCGGAGGAAGCCATTAACCGGATAGCAGGTTCATTAAACCTGCCATCAAGTAAGGTTTATGGGGTTGCTACCTTTTACGATCAATTCAGGTTCGAAGCAAGGGGAAGATTTCACATTCAAATCTGTCACGGCACAGCTTGCCATATCAATAACAGCAATCGTATTATACATGAAGCTGAAAGATTGCTGAAAATAAAGCAAGGACAAACTACCCGCGATGGTATGTTCAGCATTGAAGTGGTCAATTGCATGGGAGCTTGTGGCTTATCTCCTGTTATCGCAATAAATGAAAAGTATTATCACGGCATTGATACCAAAGATATCAAAGATATTCTGGATAAATGCAAAGAAAGTACCACAGCCTTATGAATAGCACTCTGACCATTGATTTACCCCGGCTATTGGCTTATAACCTTACTGGAAAATTTAAGGAAGATGCCGCAGTTTTTGAATTACAAAATAGTAAACTGAAGCGCGACGTAGTTGATAAGCCTGTATTATACATCGGAACAGGCACCTGTGGGTGGGTTGCCGGCGCTGGCAAAACTCTACAAGCAACTTTGAACTACCTGAAAGAGAAAAACATTGATGCTGAAGTAGTTGAAGTTGGTTGTATTGGCTTATGCATTCATGAGCCACTCATGGATGTGCAGCTTCCTGGCAAGAGACGCATTTCATTTTCAAGAATCACTGAGGAAAAAGTTGAACCCCTGCTCGATAATATACTTAACAATGTACTTCCCGATCAGAACATTTTAGGACAATATTCACATCCCAACCATGAAACATGGGAAGGTGTTAAATTATTGAATGAACTGGCTTACTTCCGCCTGCAAAACAGGCTGGTTCTGAAAAACTGTGGAATTATCAACCCTTTCTCTATTGAAGAATACATTGCACGGGGCGGATACAAATCTCTTACCCGTGTTCTTAGGAATTACTCTCCCGATAAAGTTTGCGCAATTATTGAAGAATCAGGATTAAGGGGGCGCGGAGGAGGAGGATTTATAACTGGCAGAAAGTGGAAAACTGCCCTGAATACATCCAATGAACAACGATACCTGATTTGCAACGGCGATGAAAGTGATCCAGGCGCTTTTATGGACAGGGCAATATTCGAAGGAGACCCACACAAACTTATTGAAGGAGTTGCCATTGCAGCATATGCCATTAACGCCGGAAAAGCTTTTATTTATGTAAGAGCCGAATACTCCCTTGCCGTTGATCGTCTCAGGAGGGCATTAAAACAAGCCAATGAAGGCGGACTGCTCGGGCAAAACATTCTTGGCAGCGGTTTCAGCCTGATTATTCAGGTGCGTGAGGGTGCAGGTGCATTTGTTTGCGGAGAGGAAACAGCCCTTATTTCAAGCATTGAAGGAAAAAGGGGAACCCCGGAGCCCAAACCACCATTTCCGGCCATTAAAGGACTTTTCGGAAAGCCAACAGTTGTAAATAATGTCGAAACGCTCGCAAATGTTCCGGCAATCATTGAGAACGGGCCGGCCTGGTTTGCATCTATTGGAACTGAAAAAAGCAAAGGCACAAAAGTATTTGCCATTGCAGGAAAAGTATCTGTTACGGGGTTAGCAGAGGTAAACATGGGCACCTCGTTGAAAGACCTGATTTATTACATATGCGGGGGTATAAAAGAAGGAAAACGGCTGAAAGCGATTCAGTTGGGCGGGCCTTCGGGTAGTTGCCTTCCGGAAAAAAGCCTGGATGTTTTGATCGATTACGAGGCCCTTCTTGCCGCAGGTACTATAATGGGATCGGGCGGTTTAGTAGTAATGGATGAGGATACCTGTATGGTTGACATGGCAAAATTCTTCACCGACTTCCTTCAAAAAGAAAGCTGCGGAAAGTGCATTCCCTGCAGGGAAGGCACACGCAGAATGCATGAGATTCTTGAAAATATTACCCGCAGACCCATGAATGAAAGTGGATTTGAAACCCTTGAAAGATTTAAAGGAGTAATGCAACTTGAAAATCTTGCTGGGGTAATTAAAGACACGTCATTGTGTGGACTGGGACAAACGGCTCCAAACCCTTTACTGAGTGCATTAAAGTATTTCCGTGAAGAGTTTGAAGAACACATTTTTGATCGCAAATGCAGGGCTGGAGTTTGCAAAGACCTTAAAGTTTACTACATTGATGTGGAAAAATGTACCGGATGTACGGCTTGTGCCAAGAAATGCCCTACCAATGCCATTATTGGATCACCAAGAATTCCGCATTTCATCATTGAAGATAAATGTATCGGGTGTGGTATATGCTTTGATGTTTGCAAGTTCGTTGCTGTATTTACAAAATAAGCCAATGGCTTTAATCTATTAGCTTTATGAACTTTCCGATAGAGGTAAATAACAAAACCATCATTGCCCGCAAAGGCGAAACCATTTATGAAGCCCTTGACCGCAACGGAATAAGAGTTCCAACATTATGTCATATGCCCGATCTCGACCCGACAGGTTCATGCCGCATGTGCGTTGTTGAAGTAGAAGGCAAATCCAATCTGATTACCGCATGTTCCTATCCGGTTGAGGAGTGGATGAAAATAAAAACCCATTCTCCACGGGTTGTTAATGCGCGAAAAACAAATGTTGAGCTACTGCTCAGCAATCATCCCGATGATTGTCTTTATTGCGAACGCAATAGAAACTGTGAACTTCAAAGCTTTGCTGAGCAGCTCAATGTGAGAGAAAGGAGATTTATTGGCAAAAAAAATAAATACAAATCCGATCCTTCAGGTTCAAGTATCGTAAGAGATCCTGCAAAATGTATCCTGTGCGGAAGATGTGTACGCACCTGCGATGAAATAGTGGGTGCCAGCACACTGGGTTTTATTGGACGAGGAAACAAAACTATCATTGGGCCATCATTTAACAAGCAATTGAACCTATCGAGCTGCATCACATGCGGACAGTGTATCATTGCCTGCCCAACAGGTGCCCTTCACGAAAAAAGGCATTCTCCTGATTTACAAAATGCACTTCATCATAAGGAAACCCATGTAGTTATCCAGCAATCCCCCACCGTTGCTGTTAGTCTTGCTGAAGAGTTTGGAATGAAAGCAGGCAAAGACATCAGCGGGCTGATAAATGCCGCTTTGCGGAAAACCGGATTTGATAAGGTTTTTGATGCTTCGTTCGGAGCTGACCTCTATATTATGGAGCTGGCTGCTGAAATTGAATACAGGTTAAAAAACAATGGTGTTCTACCTGTCTTCAGCAGTGATTGCCCTGCCTGGATTAAATATATGGAACAATGGCATCCGGAAATTATTCCGCATGTTTCGGTTTGCAAATCGCCGCAGCAAATGCTGGGAGCCATCATTACAAATCATTACACAAAAACCTATCACATTAGCACCGACAATCTCTACACAGTGAGTTCCATGCCATGCACAGCAAAGAAATTTGAGGCCCAGCGGGAACAAATGACTCATAAAGGAATCAGCGATGTTGATGCAGTGCTTACTACCCGGGAGCTGGCCCAATTTATCAGGCTTAACGGAATTGATCTGCAACAAAATGACACTGAGTTTGCAGATTTTCCATACCATGTGCGAAGTTCAGCAGGAAAACTAATGGCAGTGGCAGGAGGTCTGACAGAAGCCCTGATTAGAACATTACATTTCAGAATGACTGGTAAAGATTTGCCAAATCCGAAAATCACCGGGCTGAGAAACTTCAAAGAAAGCAAGGAGCTGGTGCTTAAAATCGGTGATTTTAAACTGGGTTTTGCAGCTGTTAGTTCAATAAAACATGCAGCCCTATTGATCGATGAAATTAACAAAGGCCGGAATGATCTTCATTTTATTGAGGTTATGGCTTGCCCGGGAGGATGTGTTGGAGGCGGTGGTCAACCCATTCTAAAAGATATTGGAGCTATAAAAGCCCGCACCAAAGCAATTTATGAAACCGACGACAGGGATTCCATCAGGGTTTCATACAAGAATCCAGCGATTGTAGAATTATATCAGAATTTTTTAGGTGAACCTTTTGGAGGAAAATCAAAAGAACTTTTGCATACATCGTATAAAAAAAGAGAAGTGCCACTCTAACGAAGTAATATATGGCTGACGTTGAAGATACTACAAAAAGGAAACATCTTGTAACCACCATTAAAGAAAGGTGCAGAGTCTGTTACACCTGTGTGCGCGAGTGTCCGGCCAAAGCAATACGCATCATCAACGGGCAGGCAGAAGTCATTACCGAAAGGTGTATAGGTTGCGGTAACTGTATTAAAGTATGCAGCCAGAATGCGAAAGTTTTCAGAAATGAAACCGATAGGGTAAAGCAAATTATCAATTCAGGAAATCCTGTGGCTGCAATAGTTGCACCAAGTTTTCCAGCCGAATTTTCAGAAATCAGAAACCACCGTTTACTGGTGTCTCTGATTAGGGCTCTTGGATTCAAATATGTTGCTGAAGTTTCGTTTGGCGCTGATCTTGTTGCAGGAGAGTACAAGAAAGTACTGAATACCCAGACCTATCCACCTGTTATTTCTTCAGACTGCCCGGCAATTGTAAGTTATATTGAGCATTATCATCCTGATCTTATCGGATCACTGGCAAATATTGTTTCGCCTATGATAGCCATGGGCCGGGTAATGCGAAAGCGGTATGGTAAAAATCTTAATGTTGTTTTTATTGGCCCCTGCATTGCAAAAAAGGACGAATCACCAGAAATTGATGCAGCCATTACCTTCAGAGAATTGCGCGACATGATTTCCCAGCGTGGTCTAAAACCTGCCGATGTAAGCGCTACTGAATTTGATCCTCCCCTTGGAGGCAAAGGCGGTATTTTTCCTGTCAGCCGTGGTCTACTCAATACTGTGGGTATAAAAGAAGATATTTTTGAACGGAATGTGATTGTAGCCGAAGGCAGGAGTGCTTTTCAGGAAGCGATAAAAGAATTTGAAAGCGGGCAAATTGCACAGGAACACCTGGAGTTGCTCTGTTGTGATGGTTGCATTATGGGTCCGGGGATGTCACCATATCCATTTTTCTCATCACTCAGCCGCAGGTACAGAAAGCGCGCAAGTGTGAGTGATTATGTGCTTCATAAACTCGAAACCATGGATATAAAACAATGGGAAAAAGATTATGAAGAATTTTGTACTATCGACATGTTTCGTGCTTTTACCAATCGCGACATTAGATATGTGAAGCCCGACACAAAAGAAATAGATGCAGTTTTGCAAAAGATGGGTAAAAATGGCCCCCAGGATTTTCTTGACTGCGGAGCCTGTGGTTATGATTCGTGCGAAGATCATGCCATTGCCATAATTCGAGGGCTAGCCGAGCATGAAATGTGTCTGCCTTTTACCATTGAAAAACTTCATAATTACATCAGAGAACTTAATGTTTCGAACGAGAAACTTGCCAATACTCAGGAGGCACTGCGCCACTCTGAAAAACTTGCAGGCATGGGTCAACTGTCGGCAGGAATTGCTCATGAACTGAATAATCCTTTGGGTATCATTACCATGTACAGCAACATTTTAAAAGATGAGGCCAATGCAGATGACCCGATCAGAACCGACCTTGAGCTGATTGCCGAACAGGCTGAGCGATGCAAAAAAATAGTCGGTGGTTTACTGAACTTTGCGCGAAAAAATCAGGTTAACTTTGCCGATGTCAATATCAATCATCTTCTTGAACAAGCCATAAGCACTGTTATTTATCCTCCCACGGTAAAAATATCACTTGAATCAATGATTAGAAACCCTATGGTGCAAATCGACATTGATCAGATGACCCAGGTTTTGACAAATCTGATGAAAAACTCTGTGGAAGCAATGCCTGAGGGGGGAGGTCTGATACAGGTCAGACTGACTGAAGCGGACGATGATATCAGTATTCACATTGCAGACACAGGCACTGGAATAGAAACTGAAAATATGAGCAAGCTGTTTACCCCGTTTTTTACCACTAAACCAATTGGAAAGGGAACAGGGCTGGGGTTGCCAATCATTTATGGAATTGTTAAAATGCACAAAGGCAACATTTCTGTGAAGTCAAATGCCGATCCAGGCAAGGGGCAAACAGGAACTACCTTTACAATAATGCTACCAAGGATTGCAAAATCCTGAAAATCAAAAATTACAGAAACTAAAGAAAATGAAAAAGACCATACTTATTGTTGATGATGACATGGACTACCTGTTTCAGATGAAACTGAAAGTTGAACAATTCGGATTTGAAACCATTACTGCAGAAAGCCAGAAAGAAGGTGAAATGATCATCGAAAGTGTTAAACCCGATCTTGCCATCCTCGATCTTATGATGGAGAGTGATGACAGTGGATTTATTCTGGCCTACCGCATTAAAAGGAAGTACCCGGATGTTCCTATCATCATAGCAACCGCAGTGACAGCAGAAACCGGAATGTCGTTCGACATAAATACTGATGAAAATCAGCAATGGATTAAAGCTGATTTGTTTTTGGATAAAGGCATCAGAGCTGATCAATTACAGCGCGAGATAAACAAACTCTTAAAAATCTGAAGCATGGCAAAATATAAAGTACTTGTTGTTGATGACGAGCCTGGAATCAGAATGGGTACAAGAAGAATATTGCAGAATTTCAGGGTAGATTATCCATTTATGGATGAACACATTGAATTTGAAATACTTGAAGCACCTACAGGAGAAGATGCGATTGAAATAATTGATCGGGAAATGCCCGATATTATCCTGCTTGACAACAAACTACCAGGTATTCAGGGAATTGAAGTTCTTGAGTATGTCAAAAAAAAATTATATGATATAGTAGTTGTAATGATAACTTCCTATGCTTCGCTCGAGTTGGCAGTAAAAGCAACCCGCGACGGTGCATATGACTTTATACCCAAACCCTTTACTCCTCAGGAGCTCAGGGGATCGCTTGAAAACATTACCAAGCAGCTCTTCCTTAAACGGATGACTCAGAAAATGAATAAGGAAGGAAAACAAATCAGATTTCAATTTCTTTCTTTACTGTCGCACGAGTTAAAAGCGCCGCTAAATGCCATAGAGGGCTATCTTAAAATCATGGATGAGAAACAATTTGGCGAAAACATTCAATCCTACAAGGAAATGATCAGCCGCTCGCTCGACCGTGTAACAGGCATGAGAAGCCTGATAATGGACTTACTTGATCTGACAAAAATTGAGTCAGGAAGCCCGGTACAGAATTTCCAGCCCACCGACCTCACAGCTGTTGCTCAGATTTCAATTGACACCATGAGGCCATATGCCATTCAGAAAGATGTGGATGTATATTTGAATACAAAAGAATCTGTTATCATGAATGCAGATTCGAAAGAAATCGAAATTATTTTCAATAACTTGATTTCCAACGCTGTAAAATACAATAAGCGTAATGGCCGCGTTGATATTTTTATCAAAAAGGGGGGAAATACCTTAACAATCACTGTAAGTGATTCTGGAATTGGAATAACCGATGAAGAAAAAGCCAGGCTTTTTCAGGATTTCGTCAGGATCAAAAACCAAAAGACAAAGAATATTACTGGTTCGGGTCTTGGATTGTCGATCATGAAAAAAATAGTAGAAATGTATCATGGAGATATAATTGTTGATAGCATTCCCGATCAGGGATCGACTTTCTCAATAGTTTTTCCGATAGAAAATTAAATCCTGCAACTTATGAACAGAAAACTTCCGGATAAAACAGTAGAAAGATTAAGCCAGTATCGCAGAGCTTTGCTCAATTATAAATCAAGTGGAAAACACCATATTTTCTCACATGAAATTGCAAATCTACTTCACATTACAGCAGTGCAGGTACGAAGGGATATAATGCTAATCGGATACACAGGAACCCTCAGGCAGGGTTATGATGTTCAGGATCTCATAGATATCATCGGAAAAATCATTGATACAAAAGAAGGCCAGAAAGTTGCTGTGGTTGGTATTGGAAACCTTGGTCGTGCCATAATGGGATACTTTAGTGGAAAGCGGACCAGGCTTACCATTACTGCTGCTTTTGATTCTAATCCGGAAAAAGTTAATCGAATTTATGCCGGAATACCTTGCTATCACATTGAAAAATTGACTGAAATTATCAGGAACGAAGGAATTTCAATAGCTGTCATTTCAGTACCAGGTGAATTTGCCGAAAAAGTTGCACAAGATTTGGTTATGGCTGGAATCAAGGGTGTATTAAACTTTTCTCCAAAACCATTGAATATGCCGTCGCATGTATATCTGCAGGAATTTGATATGTTGACCATACTCGAAAAAGTAGCCTATTTTGTAAAAAAATCATGATCTATGCCCTATTGATATAACATCATGAAGATTTTTTACGATATCGATCATCTTAAAGGAATAAAGAATCCCGTTGTAACCACCGGATCTTTTGACGGTGTGCATATTGGGCATAAAACCATACTCAACAGATTAAATCAAATTGCATCCAAAATCGATGGTGAATCTGTACTTATTACCTTTCATCCGCATCCACGAAAAATACTTTTCCCTGAATCGGCCGGAAAAACTTTATTACTTATCAATTCACAGAAAGAGAAAATAGAACTTCTGCGAAAAACCGGGTTAAGTAATCTTATCATTCTCAATTTCACCAAAGAATTTTCCGAAATTTCGTCAATTGATTTTATACGTAATATCCTGGTTGGGAAATTGAAAGCTAAAAAAGTGGTTATCGGATTCAACCATCATTTTGGCCACAACCGCGAAGGAAATTTCGAATATCTGCATGAACTTGGACAATATTACAACTTCGGAGTTGAAGAAATACCTGAGCAGGACATCCATAATGAAACCGTCAGTTCAACGCTTATCCGCAAGGCTCTGCTGGAAGGCAAAATTCAGCGGGCCAATGCTTATCTCGACCATCATTACATCATCATAAGTAAACTATATGATGGTAGTAAAACTTGTAAAAAAATTAATTTTCCAACTCTCAGAATCAAAATTGAGGAAGAAAATAAGCTGGTCCCATGCGATGGTGTGTACGCAGTAAATGTGCTGGTTGACGGAGAATATTATAAAGGAATACTGAACATCAAAAACTCTCTTCCGCTTGAGATGAGAAAAATCGATGATATCACCATTGATATTCATCTTTTTGAATGCTACAGCAAACTTGTTGGACAATCGGCTATTGTATTTTTTGCCAAAAGAATAAGAGATGAACTTAGTTTTTCGGGTAATAACGAAATGGAGAAACAACTAAAAGCAGACTTTGCCGAGGTTAATGAACTAATCTATTAAAATTTTGCAACCATGGCAGAAGGTAAAATACAACTTACATTTCTGGGGACCGGTACTTCAATCGGGGTGCCGGTAATTGCCTGTAACTGCGAGGTTTGCAAATCAAATGATCCACGGGATAAGAGATTCAGAACATCGGCAATGGTTAGTATCGACCAGCAGAATATTGTAATTGATTGTGGTCCGGATTTTCGTCTTCAAATGCTAAAACAAAAGGTTGAAGACATTGATGCTGTTGTTTTTACGCATGAACACCGCGACCACATAGCAGGCCTGGATGATGTCAGGGCATTCAACTATATCCTCAATAAAAACATCCCTATTTATGGGACACAGATTGTAATGGAAGCCATAAAAACAGAATTCCCTTACATATTCACCGAAACCAGGTTCTTTGGAGCTCCGCAGGTCACCACACACGAAATAGAAAACAAAGAATTCAATATTGGCCAAACAAAGATTTTGCCAATTTCTGTGATGCACAACAAGCTGCCTGTTTTTGGATTCAGGATTGGAGCTTTATCCTACATTACCGATGCAAGTTATTTGCCTGAAGAAGAAAAACACAAGGTTTACAATTCTAAGGTTTTGGTTTTAAATGCCCTCAGAAATTCTAAACACATCTCTCATTTTTCGCTTGCTGAGGCATTGAATTTGATCCAAGAACTAAAGCCTGAAAGAGCGTTTCTGACACACATAAGCCATTTCCTGGGATTGCATAAAGAGGTAGAGAAAAAATTGCCCGATAATGTAAGACTGGCGTATGATAACCTGATTGTTGAGATATGATTATAAGTTACGGCCCTTAATTGATCGGGTTAAACTGGAAATATCTGATTTTAATGATTAACTTTGCAATATAACTTTTTTTTTCTAAAACTTTGATTATCAGTATATAATGATTTTTACTCCTGAAAAATGCCGGGTTCCTGACCAAAGAATGAAACCATTTATTGATCCGGATGAAATATGGGATATCATCAACACCACCAAATCCGATCATGAATCGGTTCTGGCTGTCATTGCCAAATCTCTGAGTAAACAAAGGCTTACCCTAAAGGAAACCGCAATACTTATTAATTCAACCGACCCTGAACTTATTGAAGAAATAAAAGAGGGTGCCAGAGAACTGAAAAAGCGGGTTTACGGAAACCGCATTGTGCTATTTGCCCCGCTTTATGTTGGTAACAAATGCACTAACAATTGTAAATATTGTGGTTTCAGGGCTTCAAATAAAGAGGCTGTCAGAAAAACCCTGAGTGATGAAGAGCTTATTCATGAAGTAGAAGCACTTGAAGACAATGGCCAGAAAAGATTGATTCTTGTCTATGGCGAGCATCCTGAATATTCTGCCGATTATATTGCTCACACAGTCAGAACAGTTTACAGTGTAAAAAAAGGACCCGGAGAAATCAGAAGGGTCAACATTAATGCAGCTCCGCTTGAAATAGAAGGATTTCGTAAAGTAAAGGAATCGGGCATTGGCACTTACCAGATATTTCAGGAGACCTATCATCCTGAAGCTTATAAAAATTATCACCTTGGCGGACAGAAACGTAATTTTGAGTACCGGCTCACCGCCCTTGACAGGGCTCAGGAAGCAGGGATAGATGACGTAGGCGTTGGAGTCCTGTTTGGACTTTATGACTGGAGATACGAAGTGCTGGGCCTTATCAGACATACGAATCATCTCGAAGCCTGTTACCATGTCGGGCCACATACAATTTCGTTTCCCAGGATACAAAATGCATCAAAACTTGATCTGGGATCTGACTACACCGTGTCAGATGAAGAATTTGCAAGGCTTGTTGCCATTCTCAGGCTTGCAGTTCCTTACACCGGCATGATTCTTACAGCCCGAGAAAATCCGGCTTTGCGACATGAAGTTATCCAATTCGGGGTTTCGCAAATCGACGGCGGCACTAAACTCGAGCTTGGATCATATGCCGATTCTGTAAACGAGGAGCAAGACCTTAACAAAGAGCAATTTCAGATAAACGACAATCGTTCATTGAATGAAATAATAGAGGAATTGCTTGAAAATGAATACCTGCCTTCGTTTTGCACTGCTTGCTACCGCCTTGGCAGAACCGGAGAACATTTTATGGAATTCTCAGTTCCCGGTTTTATCAAAAGATTTTGTTCTCCCAACGCCATGCTTACCCTGGCTGAATATCTGGAAGATTATGCTCCCCAAAAAACTAAAAAGAAAGGATGGGAAGTAATTGAAAAGAATCTTGAAGACCTTGAAAAGAAAACCGATCCAAAACATGTAAATGACCTAAGGTTGCGACTTCTGCGCATACAATCAGGCGAAAGAGATCTGTATTTTTAATTCATTAACTTGCTGTAAATAAGCACTATGAAAGAAACAAGAATTCTTGGGCTATTGATAAGAGATCGTATTAAAGAAGCCGGAAGACTGCAACTTCTGCTTACCCGTAATGCCAATCTCATCAAAACAAGGCTGGGTTTTCACGAACTTAACCTGAACACCTGCAGCCGCGCCGGAGTGATTATTCTACAACTTACAGGCAGTCCAAATGATTGGATAACCTTTGAAGAAGAGATTGCTCAGATAGAAGGTGTGGATATTCAGCATATGTCTTTCGTTTATTAGAACTGAGTTATGGCAATAGTTAGAATTATGGGTATAAATGTCAGCAACCGGAGTGAAGTTGCTGACAAGGTACAGAAAGTGCTTACCAATTACGGATGCTCAATAAGAACTCGCCTGGGGCTTAATGAAGCCGATGAAATTCACTACGGTTCAGGTGGACTGATAATCCTTGAACTGACCGGTGACGAAAAAGAATGGGAACTCATGCACAAAGACCTGGCCCTGATTGGTGATATTCAGGTTAACTTTATGGATTTTGAGAGAAATTTCTAGAAATCTGGGCTATAGGTTGCAAAACCGGAATTTAATTCTCAATTCCTACTTCCCCTTAAAATGGTTACAGCACCTTTATAGGTTTCATTTTTGAAATAGCCAAAGGTATTCAAACGGTAAAAGTAGGTTCCCTCGGGCAGATTGCCGCCATCCCAGTTGTTTTTATAATTATCGTTGTCATAAACTTTTCGGCCCGACCTGTTGAGTACAATTAGCTCAAGCCTGATGAATTCAAAGTTGATGGGTATATAATTGCTTCCACTGCTGCTGCCTCCGTCGTTAAATTTTGCAATGACAAATACATCATTGATATTATCTCCGTTCGGTGTAAATACATTGGGGATGAAAAGGCGGGCTTCGCTCACCGGAAGTGAATAAAGAATGGTAGTATCGCACCCCTGAAAACTCCTCACAGTCAATGAAACTATATATTCATCAAGGTCAGGAGTTGAAGCTGTTGAATAAACATGAATCGGATTCCTCTCCCTCGATCTTTCTGAACCATCGCCAAAATCCCAGATCCATTCAACAACATTCTGATCTTCGGTAAATGAAAACTTAACTACAGGATTTTGAATATAGACCGTATCAGGCTCAAACTCCATATCAACCTTGGCCGACAGGAGCACTGATACGAGAAAGTTGGTATCCAATTCGCAACCATTCGCATCTTTTACCAGCAGGTTGTTTGTTACACCACAGGCACCTGTTAAAATACTGTCGAAGGGACTTGTTTCTGCATTCCAGAGATATTGATAAGGCTTAAGGCCTCCCGAAACAAAAGCTGCGATGTTGGCATTACACTGACCCGGACAAGTGGCATCTATTTCTTCAATTTCAACAAATAAAGAAGGAAATAAACTAACCTGAGCATTTACGTAGGAAGAGGTAATGGCTGCGCCGAAAGACGACCTGTAGTAACAAAGGGATTCATCCCACTCAAGATTTCCTGGAATGGGAGAATTGTTTACCTTAAATATCAGGTCTACAAGCTTATCATTAAAAATTGAAACGGGATCAGCAGATTTCCATGCTAGTGTAACCTGGTTGTTCAGATTGGTGATGACAAATGTGCCTTGTTGAAACACAGGATTTATTTGCCTGAAGCTTAGATAACTTAAAGTTTGTATAGGAATATTCAGCGTCAGATAAATTGAATCTACATTCTGAAGATTGCTAACCCACACAGGAACAACATATTGAGAACCAGGACATAAAGTAGCACCGTCAATCCGGGTTTCGTTTTCCTGAGCCTTTAAGGAAACAAAGGCTAAAACAAGAAAAGATATAATTAAAAGTGTTTTTATTCTGAAGGGGAAATTTCTTCTCATCATAATGTTAGGTGTCCGGTACCCGGACAATGTGGTTATCTTCAAATAACGGGCTAAGGTACTTAAATATTTATTTCAACAGCCTGATAACGCAAAAAACAGTGTTTTCGTGTGAGAGCGAATACAAAATCTCTTTAAAAATATCCGCCTGAAATCATCAGCAGGGTGCATTTATTATCAACCTTGATTCCTTGATTTTCAGCCAATTCAGCAAGTTCTTCATTTCTGGTCCCTGGATTGAAAATAAGCCTGACAGGTTTCAGGCTGAAAATGTAATCATAATACATGGGTTGATTCTGAGGTCCAAGATATAATGTAACGGTATGAATACCCTCGAGATTAGGAAAACCTTTAAGAATTTTAACACCGGATACTAAACCTTCGCGAAGACCAATTGCCGAAACAGGGAAACCATTCTCAACAAGCTCGTTGATGCAGAGGTGTGAATACCTGGAAGGATTCAGGCTTGCTCCCAACACAAGGGTGTGCTTCTGGCTTTTAGGCGTCATGAAAAACTAATTATCCGGCAAAGTTAAAAAGCCCTGAAATATCAGTGCCCATTTCTTTGCATATATTTGACAAAGGATGTTTTTTCCTGCTCTTGAATCGGCAATATAAAAAATCAAATTCCTTATGATATCAAAACCTATACTTCCGAAAGCAGTGTATCCAGATTTTCAAACTTCTGACGATAATCTTCCATTGATGTTTCAATAATTTCGCGTGCCTCCTCTGCCCCATAGGTGTGTGTTATTTCACAATCCCGGGGTTCGCCGGGCAAATCTTTATAGGTAAGAAAGTAATGTTTCAACCTGTTGATGACCAATTTAGGCAATTGATCAATTTCAGAATATTCACCGTACAAAGCATCATTTTTGAGCACGGCTATAATCTTATCATCTGCCTGATTACCATCAATCATCCTAAACCCACCAATCGGGATGGCCCTTACAAGAATATCGCCATGCGAAATGCTTTTTTCTGCTAAGATGCAAATATCCAATGGATCTCCATCACCAACAATATCATTACGACCGGTTTTATTCGAGGCAAACTCTCCTATTTTTTTTGAACAAAGGGTTTGTGGAATAAAACCATATAAAGCCGGAAGCACATTTGAGTATTTCTGAGGACGGTCAATCTTCAGATATCCTGATATCTTATCTACTTCATATTTAACGGTATCGGTTGTCACCATCTCAACAAAGCAGGTAAGTACCTCGGGTGCGTCAGGTCCAATGTCAACTCCATGCCATGGATGCGATTTGTACCTCAGTCCCATCAATCTTCCAATAGGATCCATTAATCTGTTTGCCATAATTTATTGCGTTTGTTGTTTCATCTATCTTAAAGTGCAAAGGTAACAGGCTTTGCGATTAATTGTTTAACAAAATAATAAAAAGTATACCGCCATTTTGTCGTAAATATTTTTATATATCTGTCTTTTTGACATATATATGCAAACTTAACCGGTTGGCAAATCTTTTGATTACTAATTAAGTCAAAATAATCCAAACAGGAGATAATAGTTATGAATTTGAACAACTTCACCATAAAATCTCAGCAAGCCATTCAATCTGCCCAGGAGATTGCTTCCAAAAACCAGCATCAGGCTGTCACTCCGGCGCATTTGCTTAAAGGGCTCATCATTTCAGATGATAACGTTTTACCCTTCCTTATGGGTAAATCGGGAGTAAATTTAAGCCTAATCAACAAAACTCTTGATGCCATGTTTCTGAGCTTTCCCAAAGTATCGGGAGGTGAACAATATCTTGATCAAAATACAGGAAAAGTTTTTCAAAAAGCCACAGAAATAGCAACTGGAATGGAAGATGAATATGTTTCTGTTGAGCATCTTTTGCTGGGATTGCTGGCTTCCGGCGGTCAGGTATCCGATATGCTTAAGCAGGCAGGACTTAACGAGAAAGATCTGAAATCAGCCATCAGGGATTTAAGGAGAGGTGCAAAAGTGAACTCGGCTTCTGCCGAGGATTCCTTTAATTCTCTTAACCGATATGCCCGCAATTTAAATGATCTTGCAAGAACAGGGAAACTTGATCCGGTGATAGGCAGGGATGAAGAAATAAGGCGTGTTCTGCAAATTCTCACCCGCCGTACAAAAAACAATCCAATTCTTATTGGAGAGCCCGGAGTTGGAAAAACAGCCATTGCTGAAGGGCTGGCCTACAGAATCATCAATGGAGATGTGCCCGAGAATCTGAAATCGAAACAAATTTTTTCTCTTGACATCGGATCGCTGATTGCCGGCGCAAAATATAAAGGTGAATTTGAAGAGCGCCTGAAAAGTGTCGTTCGTGAAGTCATAGAATCAGAAGGAGAGGTGGTGCTTTTTATCGACGAAATTCACACCCTGGTTGGTGCAGGGGGTGGCGAAGGAGCCATGGATGCAGCCAATATATTGAAACCTGCTCTTGCCCGTGGCGAATTGCGCGCCATTGGAGCAACCACATTGAAAGAATATCAGAAATATTTCGAAAAAGACAAAGCCTTAGAACGCAGGTTTCAGATTGTTACTATTGACGAACCCGACACCCTGAGTGCCATCTCAATCTTACGGGGATTGAAGGAAAGATATGAAACCCACCATCAGGTGCGAATCAAAGATGAAGCCATTATCAGTGCCGTAGAACTTTCGCAGCGATATATCAGTGAACGGTTCCTTCCCGATAAGGCGATTGACCTGATTGATGAAGCTGCCGCCAGGCTTAGGCTGCAAATCAACTCTGTTCCCGAAGAGCTCGACGAAGTGGAACGCCACATCAAACAGCTTGAAATTGAAAGAGAGGCCTTCAAACGCGAAGGCGATGAAAAACACCTCAAATCCATCAGTGCAGAACTTGCCAATCTCACCGATAAACGAAACACCATAGCTGCCCGATGGAAAGCCGAAAAAAAGGTAGTTGATGGTATTCATCATAGTAAAAAAGAGATAGAACAGTATCGCTATGAAGCTGAAAGAGCAGAGCGTGAAGGCGATTATGGCCGCGTGGCTGAGCTTCGCTATGGATTGATCAAAAGTGCAGAACAAAAACTTGAAAGCCTTAAAAAAAAACTGGCCGAAATGCAAGCGGGTTCGGCACTGATAAAGGAAGAAGTCGGAGCCGAAGAAATAGCCGAAATTGTATCGCGCTGGACAGGAATTCCCGTTAACCGGATGTTGCAGACCGAAAGGGAAAAATTGCTTCACCTCGAAGATGAGCTACACAAACGCGTTGTTGGGCAAGATCTGGCCATTGAAGCCATTTCAGATGCGATACGCCGCAGCCGGGCCGGGCTGCAGGACACCCGCCGGCCAATCGGATCATTCATCTTTTTGGGAACCACAGGGGTTGGAAAAACCGAACTGGCCAAAACGCTGGCAGAATTCCTGTTCAATGACGAAAATGCTATGGTACGCATTGATATGTCAGAATACCAGGAACGTCATTCGGTTTCAAGACTGATCGGAGCTCCTCCGGGGTATGTAGGTTACGATGAAGGCGGACAACTGACCGAAAAAGTTAGACGCAAACCCTACTCCGTGGTTTTGCTGGATGAGATAGAGAAAGCCCATCCCGATGTGTTTAATATACTGCTTCAGGTGCTTGACGAAGGCCGGCTTACCGACAATAAAGGCCGTACTGCCGATTTCAGGAATACCATAATCATTATGACCTCCAATCTGGGCTCACACATCATCAGCGAAAGAATGGAGTCTACCGGCAATAAAAATCATGAAATGGTATTTGAGCAAACCAGGGCTGAAGTTATGAACCTGCTGCGTAAAACCATAAGGCCCGAATTCCTCAACCGCATTGATGAGCTGATTATGTTTAAGCCATTAACTGAGGAAGAAATTTCAGATGTTGTCAGGTTGCAACTTAATTTATTGGTAAGTATGCTCAAAAACAGCAACATAAGCCTCACATATACCAATGAGGCAGTCAAACTCATTGCATTCAATGGTTTTGATCCTCAATATGGAGCGCGACCGGTGAAGAGGGTGATCCAACGACAGGTGTTGAATGAACTTTCCAAAAAAATATTAAGCGGAGATATCATTAAGGATAGTGCTATCCGCCTGGAAGCATCAGGAAAGGATCTTATTTTTCAAAATATTGTTAACTGACGGGGTTATCTTTAACCAACAACACCTGGAATACAAATATTGAATCGAAAATTCAACCTATCTTCCTACTTTTGCATTTCATTGTATTCTAAATGGACAGTTTAATTTCCGTCAGCTATCTTGCATTATTCTTTATCATAAGCCTGGGACTGGTTGCAGGAAAGGCCAGGTTCAGAGGTTTCTCGCTTGATATTTCCGCAGTTATTTTTATTGCTATGCTGCTTGGACATTTCGGATTCAGGCTGCCTTCTGAATATCAATATCTTGGATTATTACTATTTATTTTTACCATTGGCATACAATCTGGTCCGGGCTTTTTCAGAAGTTTCAAACATTACGGAAAGCATCTTTTCATCATCGCAGGAATCATCATCACAAGTGGGGCCATTATCACCTGGGTGATCAGCAGTGTTATGGACATCGACAAAGCGCTGGCTGTTGGTCTCTTTAACGGAGCCATGACCAGCACACCCGGTCTGGCAGCTGCTGTGGAAGTAAGCAAATCACCTTTGGCTTCAATTGGCTACGGAATCGCTTACCCTTTTGGAGTAATTGGTGTGGTGCTGTTCGTTGCTTTAGTCCCAAAAATCCTGAGGATCAATTTTAAGAAAAGTGAAGAAGATTTCAACCGGAGCGTTAAACAAAGCTACCCCGAAATTATTCCTGCCAACTTTAAGGTTGAGAACCCCAATATTGACGGCAAAACTCTGGTAGAGCTAAAATTCAGGACAGTTACCAATTGCGTAATTTCCAGAGTTAAACACGGCGATATTACCACAACGCCTTCGCGCGAAACCCAATTGCATTATGACGATGTCATCAGAGCACTTGGCACTGCCGAAGACCTTGAAAATGTTAAATTACTGGTCGGTCCGCAAACCGATGAAGAACTTCAGTTAGACAAAGGACACGATGTACAATGGGTGCTTGTAACAAGCAAACAGGTAATAAACAAGCCTCTGCAAAAACTCAACCTGGGTGCAAATTACGACGCCACTGTTGTGAGGATCAGGCGGAGTGGGATTGAACTCAGGCCGATGCATTACACCATGCTTCGTTTTGGCGACCGCCTGATGGTTGCTACCAGTCGCGAAAGCATGCCACATGTTGTCAAACTGCTTGGCAACGACGACAAACGCCTTTCAGAAACCGACTTTTTGCCCATCACCCTTGGAATCGTGATCGGTATCCTTATCGGAATGATTGAAATTCCTATATTCGGACTTTTTAAATTTAGCCTTGGAGTTACCGGAGGCGTATTGGCTGCTGCACTGATCTTAAGCGGAATAGGCAAAACAGGACCGATTATCTGGTCAATGTCGAGCAATGCCAACCAATTGTTCAGGGAACTGGGACTGCTCATGTTTCTGGCAACAGTGGGCTGTGAAGCAGGCGGGCACATCGAGGAAACCTTTGTTATTTATGGGGCAGGAGTTATAGCTGCCGGCGCAGCCATAACCATATTACCACTGGTCATTGCAATGTTAGTTGGTAAATATTTGCTTAAAATGAATTTCCTAACCCTGATGGGTGTAATAACCGGTGGCATGACCAGCACTCCCGGCCTGGCTGCTATCAATACCCAATCCGATAGCGGCATTGCGCAAGTTGCTTATGCAGCAGTATATCCATTGGCTTTGGTGCTTATGATTATCTTCTCAAACATTCTGTTTCGTGTGCCGCTATTCTGAAGTGGATTTACTTTAACTTTTCTGAGCGAAATACCACAATGCTCAGGCATGGCCTGTTATTAATCACCGGATTTAAGAATCAATGCATTCAGTAGTTCCGGTCCTTCTACATGTCAATATCCAGATTCAACTGATCCTTCAGGGTTTTAATTGCCGGATTATCCTTGACCATTGCATCAAATTTTTCCTGATCGGTATAAGGCTTGCGTGAGGCAGAGGGACGATCTGAAACCAATACTTCGAGCTGAATGCCCCAGTTTTTAAGCTCTTGACGCAGGAAACTCAGAATTTCAGTTCGTTTTCCTATTACTTCACTGCTTTGAATTTTATTGTCAACAGTAACTACAACTTTGAAATCATCAGCCAATACAGGTGTCCGACAAGTAAGCGTATGGTAAAGGTTGGCCAGATCTTTTGAAATACCCGCTACCATTGGTTCCCATATTCTTTCCAGGTCGGCCTGGGTAAATTGTTCGCGATCTTCGGGCAGATTTTCCTCCGTAGCCGAATTTTCATTTTCCTTTTTTAAGGCACCGCTTCCGCATCCCGAGGCCATAAGGTCACCAATATTAAATCCTGAATAAGTAGTTCTTGTAGATTGAGGCTTTTGAGTCGGTTCAGGTTTTTTTGATTCGGATTTTAATTCGGGGGTCTCAGGCAATGACTGTTTATAATCAGAGGTGGGTTCAGCAGCCATTTTTTCCGACTGTGGTGAAATACTGACAGGTTTTTCTGCTGATGAAACCGGGAAAGGTTTAACAACTGCATCTGACGTAATTGGTTTCACAGTAGGTTGCTGAACAACATTGCTCTGTGCAGGTGTTTCGTGAACTGGCCCTTCGGGATTGGCAAGCCTGCACATCTGCATCAATGCAATTTCAACATGAAGCCTTTTATTGTTACTAATCTTGTAATTGAGGTCGCATTGATTGTTGATTTCAAGGGCTTTGAGTAGAAATTTTGCTTCACACAGCAAAGATTGTTGATGATAAAGACTCTTAACTTTGGCACTGGTTTCCATCAGTTGAATGGTTTCCGGATCCTGGCTTACCAGTAAATCTCTCAGATGCTGGCCCAACCCAATAATAAAATGTTGCCCATCGAACCCGTTATCGATAATTTCATTTACGATAAGTAAGGTTTGGCTGATATTTCCCTGAATAATATGATCGGTAATCCTAAAATAATAATCATGATCAAGCACATTAAGATTCTCAATCACTTGTTTATATGTTAGTTTGTTACCAGCGTAACTCACCAGCTGGTCGAACATGGACAGAGCATCGCGCAATCCCCCATCGGCTTTCTGAGCTATAACATGCAGGGCTTCGGTTTCTGCCTCAATATGTTCACTTTCGGCTACCCAGGCCAGGTGATGTGCAATATCTTCAACGCTGATTCGACGAAAATCGAAAATCTGACAACGTGAAAGAATGGTAGGAATAATTTTATGTTTCTCGGTGGTGGCAAGAATAAATTTTGCATAAGCAGGTGGCTCTTCCAGTGTTTTCAGAAAGGCATTAAAAGCCTGCGACGATAACATATGAACCTCATCAATAATATAAACCTTATATTTCCCTGCCTGAGGAGGAATACGCACCTGATCAACAAGTGTGCGGATATCTTCCACCGAATTATTGGAAGCTGCATCAAGTTCATAAATATTAAATGATGATGTGTGACTGAACGAAATGCATGATTCGCAAATATTACAGGCTTCTCCTTCAGGGGTAAGGTTCTGACAATTTATGGTTTTGGCCAGAATTCTGGCGCAGGTAGTTTTACCCACTCCCCTGGGGCCTGTAAACAAAAAAGCCTGAGCAATCTGCTGGTTACGGATTGCATTTTTCAGGGTATTTGTAATGGAAGCCTGTCCTACTACAGATGCAAAGGAAGCAGGGCGATATTTTCGGGCCGAAACAATAAAATTCTCCATCAGAAAAGGGTTTAATTTCAGGAGTTCAAACTTACATCAAAAATCAATGTAATTGAGCAGTTTCCCAATTTTAAAAAACCAAATGGTTATGCCTGGAAAATTCAAATTCCTTTACCAACAGCATATAAAAGATCAATTTTCGATAACCTCAGCTGCAATCAACCTATCAAAGCGGGTTCCGGGTTCACGGTGATAAACCAGCACAGTGTAACTGTTCCTTGTTTCATAAAGGCTGCCTTCGAGCCTGAAGAGTTCTGCTTTGGTTTTGCCGTTTGGCAGAAAAGCATACAGGTAGTTATAATAACCCTGCTTCAAATATAACCGGGTTTCATAACCTTGCCGTGCAAAGTTGTACTTCATCCGCCCATAAGGTTCATTTCCATCTGCACCTGAAGTTGACCGAAACTGCCAATCGGTAAGTGCTCCCATCACATAAACCGAACCATCGGTAAAAGGAGATTCAAGAGGAATGTAAAAATCGACCCAAACATATTCGGCTTCGGTGGAAGTATTCTGAGCATCTTCGGTCTTTATAAGCATTTGACCGTTGATTTCAGAATAAGTTACATATACTTTATTGGTTCTTCGGGCATCAGGAAACAATGTAACATGATACCCATCAGCCCGGTTTTCAATAAATCTCACCCTCTCCGAATTGTACCTGAGACTCTTTATGTCAAAATATCTGAATTCATTTCCTGCCTCAAAAGTGTTGGATCCATCAGTGTACTGGTAGTCAAGTTCATCGTTTCTCAGCATCAAAGGTTTCATTCCCCAAAGGGCATTATCCCAACGATGGTTCTGCAAAACAACAACTTTGAGGTCGCGATAAGGTTCAGCTATCGGATAGGACGTATGGTGAACAGAAAACGGAATTTCGTGGTGAGAAAAATACTGGTCAATGTTACCTGCTCTTTTGACTTTTCCTGAGACTTTTACCTTTGGATCAACAACCATAAACCTTCGGGTTATGATGGGTTTGCCAGGATTACCATCAGGATATATTTTTAAAAGATAATTGCCCGGTAAAGTAAACTTCAGGTTGTCATTTGGAAGAATAATGCTGTAATGCGTGAATGGCTGCAGCGTATTGAACGAAAAACGGTATTCTCTGATATAGTCATTGGTGAATCCTTCGAGGTATTCGTTTTGCCACAGATCTGAAGGTTTCCAGTATGCATCGCAATGCACAACTGTATATTGCCAGCTTTTGTAATCACCATCCAGATCGTCGAATGAAAGTACCAACCTTTCATTGGATTTATAAAGAATTATGGGTGGCGTAATTTCCCAACCTTCGCGATGAAAAAGCACCGTTTTGATAGATTTGTCATAAACATAGTCTTCATACCTCAAAAAATCACCTTCAAAGTATGCATTACTTTTGTCCTGAACTTTTTCAGTATCTACTCTGGTCTCTCTCTTTTTCTTTTGTTTTGATCCTGTTTCCTGACCATAGAGCCCTGCAAAAGAGAAAACAAATATTATTAGAACAATCAGAAAACGTGAAATTTTTGGAGCGGAAGATGACATATGCAAAAAATAAATTGTTAATGACTGAAATTCAATGAGAAATTACAAAAAATGAAAGATATCTCTTTCAATTGTAACAGAAATCACAATGCAATATTGCAAATAAAATTAAAATCAGTAGTTTTGTTTATCAAAAAATAAAAAAAAGTGCAAAATTTATTCATGCATAAAACTAAATATTTGACTTTATCAATACCTTTGCCGCTTTAATATTGCAACTGTTTGAAATGACAACTACTATGCCGAAAACAATAAAACTATTCAAAGGTCTGAATATCAGGATAAAAGGTGCAGCAGAAAAAACCCTTACGGCATTAACGCCAAAAACCTATGCGATAAAACCTACTGATTTTATAGGTGTATTTCCACGCATGCTGGTAAAAGAAGGCGATACTGTGATGGCAGGATCTCCTTTATTTATTGACAAATACCGTGATAATATCAAATTTACCTCACCAGTAAGTGGAGTTGTATCTGAAATCAAAAGAGGTGATAAACGTTTGTTAATGGAAGTAAGGATTGAAGCGGATGGAAAAAATTCGCAGGTCAACTTTGTACCAGCCGATCCTGGCAAACTCACAAAAGAGGAAATCTCCGGCAAAATGCTCGAAAGTGGCATTTGGACATTGATTCGTCAAAGGCCTTATGGCATAATTGCAAATCCACTTGATACACCAAAAGCCATTCATGTTTCAGCATTTGATACAGCACCACTTGCACCTGATTATGATTTTATTGTAAATGGACAAGGCGATGCTTTTCAAGCCGGAATTGATGCATTGGCAAAACTAGGCAACTGTAAAATAAACTTAAATGTTGGAGAAAGTACGTCAGCAAAAGAGTTTTTAAGCAGCAGAAACACCGAAATTACTACTTTTAAAGGAAAACATCCGATCGGTAATGTTGGCATTCAAATTCATCATATTGATCCGATAAACAAAGGAGATATTGTATGGTTTGCAGGTGTTCAGGATGTCATCACCATTGGTAATTTTTTCCTGAAAGGCATATATGATGCTGCCATTACTGTCGCACTTGCAGGATCAGAAGTATTAAAACCTCGCTATTTCAGAACCATGCGTTGCGCAGAAGTTGCACCAATGCTCAAAGGCAACATCAGCGAAGGTAAGGTGAGGTTAATTTCAGGCAATGTACTTACCGGTAGTAAAATTCGACATGATAATTACATTAACTTCTATGATTCAATGATAAGTGCCATTCCCGAAGGCGACTATCATGAATTTCTGGGATGGGCACTTCCTGGCCTGGGAAAATTCAGTTTCTCACGCACATTTTTTTCATGGCTCACACCGGGCAAGGAATACCGGCTCGATACCAACCTTCATGGAGGAGAACGTGCTTTTGTTATGACCGGGCAGTTCGAAAAGGTGCTGCCAATGGATATTTATCCAATGCAACTCCTGAAAGCCATCATGACCGAAGATATTGATCTAATGGAAAACCTTGGCATTTACGAAGTTGAACCTGAAGATCTTGCATTATGCGAATTCATTGATACCTCCAAAACCGAAATTCAGACCCTGGTAAGAAAAGGGCTGGAAATTATGCGGAAAGAGATGAGCTAAAAACCACAGAAATTTTTTAAGGCAAGGAATTTAAAATAAAACTTGCTTTTGCGATCAGATTAATGGAAAGTTAATTTTTAACACATTTTACCTGCCCACATTCTGCTAAGAAACTGAATTAAAAAAAATAAAAATCAACACAATACTGAATGAAAGCGCTTAGAAAACAACTGGACAAAATAAAGCCTCAGTTCCGGAAGGGTGGAAAGTTCGAAAAGCTTGAATCTACATTTGATGCTTTTGAAACTTTTCTTTTTGTTCCCGACAAAACCACAGCTCATGGCAGTCATATCCGCGATAGCATCGATATGAAACGCACCATGAGTATCGTTGTAATCGCCCTCATTCCCACACTCCTTTTTGGAATTTGGAATGCAGGTCATCAGCACTTTTTGTCGTTTGGTGAAGTTGCCTCATTCTGGGATAAATTCCTTTTTGGCCTGTGGAAAATTTTACCCATTATTGTAGTATCATATGTTGTTGGCCTGGGTATTGAATTTGCTTTTGCACAATTCAGGCACCATGAAGTAAACGAAGGTTTTCTTGTTTCGGGTATGCTTATTCCTTTGGTTGTTCCGCCTGATGTTCCATTATGGATGGTAGCTTTGGCCACAGCATTTGCTGTAATTATTGGTAAAGAGGTATTCGGTGGAACAGGAATGAATATACTTAATCCGGCCCTTACTGCCCGTGCTTTTCTGTTTTTTGCATATCCAGCCTATATGTCGGGCGACAAAGTGTGGATAGCTGAAAAAGCCGATGCTTATTCTGGGGCTACTCCACTCGCTGAGGCCACCGCCGGAATTGAAAGTGGTGTTGTAAATTTCTCACACTCCTTTATGGATATGTTTCTGGGCTTTATTCCCGGATCTATCGGAGAAACATCAACCCTGGCAATTCTTGTAGGGGCTTTAATACTTGTTTTCACAGGTGTTGGCAGCCTCAGGATCATAATTTCGGTTATTTTTGGTGGCGTGTTTATGGGTGGACTTCTTAATATTATTGGTGTTAATGCCTATATGGAAGTCCCATTCTATTATCACCTGGTTATGGGTGGATTTGCTTTTGGAGCGGTATATATGGCAACAGATCCTGTTACTGCATCACAAACAAATACAGGAAAGTTGATTTATGGTTTCCTTATTGGATTGATGGCTGTACTTATCAGGGTGCTTAACCCGGCTTACCCCGAAGGCATGATGTTAGCCATTTTGCTTATGAATGTTTTTGCTCCGCTTATCGACCACTATGTGGTTGAGGCCAACATCAAACGGCGTCTTAAGAGGATAAAACCGATAGCAGCCTGAGCAAGCAATTTAAACTTATACAATTTAAAAAAAAGAATTTATGTACAGTAACGGCTATATTTTCAGATACGCTTCTATCATGGTCATACTGGTAGCAGCAATACTCTCTGCCGCTGCCATCCTGTTGCAACCTGCCCAGGAGCGGAATGTCAAAATCGAAAAAATTCAGGATATACTCAAGTCTGCCAATATTCAGTCAACCCCTTCAACTGCCGAAAAACTTTACGAACAATACATCGTTAAAGAAATCGTGATTAACAGTGCCGGGGAAGAAATTGGTGTTTATGCGGGCGGAATATTTGAAACCGGAAACCGCAGGGCTTTTGATGTTGACCTCAAAACCGAACTCAAAGCCAAACACCTTAAGGCACAGGGCAAGCCGGCACAGGAACCTGTGTATCCTTTGTTCGTTTGCAAAAAAGACAACGAGTTGTTTTACATAATACCTCTGCAGGGAGTCGGGCTTTGGGGACCCATATGGGGAAACATGGCTTTGAAAGACGATTTTAATACGGTAGCAGGTGTTTCATTCGGCCATAAGGGTGAAACGCCCGGACTTGGTGCAGAAATAGCAACCGAAATATTCACAGAACAATTTCCTTCCAAAACTATTTTTAATGTCGAAGGAAAATTTGAATCTATACAGGTAGTCAAGGGCGGTGTTGCAAACTCCAACATTAATCCTGTCCATGGTGTTGATGCAATTTCAGGCGGAACAATAACCAGCAATGGTGTTTCTGCTATGCTTAAAGATTGTCTTGAAAATTATGTAACGTATATCAAAAATCAAAAAGCCATATGAGTACTGAAAAAACCGAAAGAGAGCCAATGTTCTCTGCGAAAATTAAAAAACTGCTTATAGGGCCTCTGAATAAGGACAATCCGATTACAGTTCAGGTTTTAGGAATTTGTTCTGCATTGGCCGTTACTGTCAAACTTGAGCCGGCAGTAGTAATGTCGATCTCTGTAATTGCAGTTACAGCCATTGCAAACCTTTTGATTTCCCTGTTGCGGAATACCATTCCACCCCGTATACGAATCATTGTGCAACTCGTTGTAATTGCTTCACTTGTAATTCTTGTTGATCAGATACTCAAAGCCTATGTTTATGATGTGAGCAAACAACTCTCAGTATTTGTTGGACTAATCATCACCAACTGTATCATCATGGGGCGTCTTGAAGCATTTGCTATGGCAAATAAGCCCTGGCCTGCATTTGTTGATGGTATAGGCAATGGCCTTGGATACGGCGTTATTCTGATCATTGTTGCATTCTTCCGCGAACTGCTTGGCTCAGGAACCATATGGGGTCTTCATGTTATGCCAAAAGCATTCTATGAACTGGGCTATGTTAACAATGGTTTGATGATTCTGCCTCCAATGGCACTGATTGTGGTCGGTATTATTATCTGGGTGCAACGTTCAAAAAATCCTGATCTTCAGGAAGAAAACTAGTCTATCATCCAACACAAAAACAGATTATGGAAAATCTTTTGAACATATTTGTTAAGTCAATTTTCGTTGACAACATGATTTTTGCATACTTCCTTGGGATGTGTTCCTATCTGGCAGTATCAAAAACCGTAAAAACTTCTGTCGGGTTGGGTATTGCCGTAATTTTCGTTCTGGGAATTACGGTGCCTGTTGATTACCTGATCAACAACTACCTTCTCCGAAAAGGAGCCCTTTCCTGGCTTGGTGCCGATTTTGCAGGAGTAGATTTGAGTTTCCTTAGTTTTATCATGTTTATTGCGGTGATAGCTTCAATGGTGCAACTGGTAGAAATGGTAATTGAAAAATTCTCACCTACTCTTTATTCATCTCTTGGAATTTTCCTCCCGCTGATAGCCGTTAACTGTGCTATTCTTGGTGGATCACTCTTTATGCAGGAACGTGATTATGGATCTATTGCTGAAGCTACCGTATTCGGGCTTGGAAGCGGCATAGGATGGTTTCTCGCCATTGTTGCCATTGCAGCCATCAGAGAAAAAATCAAGTATTCGAATGTCCCAAAACCACTCAGGGGCCTTGGCATAACATTTATAATTACAGGGCTTATGGGTATTGCTTTTATGAGCTTTATGGGTATTAAATTATAATCCTTTCCACAAAAAATTACAACAGAAAATTATAAACATGGGAACAGTATCTATTATACTCATCAGCATTGTGGTTTTTCTTACCATCATTCTAATGCTGGTAGGACTCTTGCTCTACGTAAGAAAAAAACTTACCCCACCGGGTAAAGTTAAGATTACCATTAACAATGATACCGTTTTGGATGCCGATCCGGGTTCGTCACTGCTCAGCACACTGGCCACTCAGAAAATATTTCTTCCTTCTGCCTGCGGAGGAGGAGGAACCTGTGCCATGTGCAAATGCCAGGTTTTTGAGGGTGCCGGAGATATTCTTCCAACTGAAAAAGGATATTTTACCCGCAAAGAGCAACAGAACAACTGGAGGCTTGGTTGCCAGGTAAAAGTAAGAGGAGATCTGAATATCGGAATTCCAAAGGAAATTTTCGGCATCAAGAAATGGGAATGCGAAGTGGTAAGCAACCGCAATGTAGCTACTTTCATCAAAGAATTTGTTGTTCGACTCCCCGAAGGTGAAACCCTTGATTTTCAATCAGGTGGATATATCCAGATCGATGTTCCGAAAGTTGATATTGATTTCAAGGATATTGTTGTAGAAGACAAATTCCTTGAAGACTGGGACAAACTGAAAATATGGGATCTCAAGATGAAAAACCCTGAACCGATTTTCAGGGCTTATTCAATGGCTAACTATCCTGCCGAAGGAAATATTGTAATGCTGAATATCCGCATTGCAACTCCACCCTGGGACCGTGCCAAAAATCAATTCATGAACGTAAATCCAGGCATTTGCTCTTCCTACATTTTTTCACGCAAACCCGGTGATAAAGTAATGGTTTCTGGCCCTTACGGAGAATTCCACATCAAACATTCTGAAAAAGAAATGCTTTACATTGGTGGTGGTGCAGGTATGGCTCCTCTCAGATCGCAGATTTTCCACATGTTCCATACCGAAAAAACAAACCGTAAGGTTTCTTATTGGTATGGTGCAAGATCAATGCGCGAGGTATTCTATGATGATGAATTCATGGCTATTGAGAAAAAATTTCCAAATTTCAAATTTAATATTGCCCTGTCAGAACCCCTGCCCGAAGACAATTGGACTGGCTACAAGGGATTCATTCACCAGGTTGTTCTGGACAACTACCTCAATCAGCACCCAGAACCGGAAGAGATTGAATATTACCTCTGTGGCCCTCCAATGATGAACTCAGCAGTTTTTAAAATGCTTGACAATCTTGGAGTACCCAAAGAGAATATCGCCTTCGACGATTTCGGAGGATAAATTTCAAACTTAAAATTGAAAAAAGCGTTGGCATTGCCGGCGCTTTTTTTTTGAGCATTAATTCTTACTTTCGCATTACAAAAAAATGATCTGAAATGACAAAAATCCGAACTCAATTCGCCCTTGCCCTTGTTATTATCATAAGCTTGTCGTCCTGCAGAAGATTGACAGATGAGAATGAAATCAAAATACATGGCATGGCACAGGGCACCTATTATGCCATAACCTTTTATGCTGCAGATAACCATAATTTCAAGTCGGAAATCGACAGCTTTTTCAAGGCATTCGACAGATCAGCATCAGTTTATTTGTCCGAATCCGTGATCTCACGGTTCAATAACAACGACCCGGCCACAATAGCCGATGAAGCCTTTATCACAGTATTTAATAAAGCCTTCGAAGTTTCAGAGGCAACACAGGGCGCATTTGATATCACTACCATGCCTCTTACAAATGCCTGGGGATTTGGGTTCACCGATCCAATGAAACTCGATAGTGCAATGGTTGATAGCCTTTTGAAACTTGTGGATTACAGGAAAATTTCGCTGGTTGATGGACAATTGATCAAAGCAAATCCCGATATCAAAATTGACTATAATGCCATTGCTCAGGGATATTCTGCTGATTTGATCGGGAAAATGCTGAGAGAAAAAGGAATAGATAATTATCTGATAGATGTTGGGGGTGAGGTTCTTGCCAGCGGAAAAAAACCTGACAGAACAAAATGGAAAGTGGGCATAGAAAAACCTTCAAAAAATGCCAGCGACGACAGGGCAATTGATGTAATTGTGGAATTGGAGAACAAGGCGCTTGCTTCTTCAGGAAATTACCGCAGGTATTTCGTAAAAGATGGTATCAGATATTCTCACACCATCAATCCAAAAACAGGATTCCCGGTAAATCATACCCTGCTTAGTGTTTCTGTGCTGGCCAATGACTGCATGACAGCCGATGCTTATGCAACTGCTTTTATGGTAATGGGGCTAGAGAAAGCTAAAGAGTTTCTCGGAAGTCATACCGGGCTGGAAGCACATTTTATCTATACCAACATTGAAGGGAATTATGAAACGTGGACAAGTCCAGGACTTGAGATACTGATTGTCAAGAACAAATAAATAGCTTAGGCAGCTTATTCATTATCGCAGGCAACACCTTCAGACTTCCCGCAAGTGCAACCTAATCGCTGACCGGTATTCGGATCAACACTGCTACAAGATTTTTTAAATTCACCACCTTTTTTAAGGAACATTTTTATTGCAATTCCGGCAATTGAGAATCCGATAATAACGACAGCAAGTAAAAGAACTTTAAGTATCATGAGAAAAATTTATATTTTTTTTGTTTATTGAAAAAATTACCTGTTTATAAATAAACAGTAAATTTATTTAAAAGTTAAGCACCCCTTAAGGTTTACTATGAATTTTTCTTCGTTTGCCTGTTAATTTCATAACAAAATATTCCTGTAGCCATGGAAGCATTTAACGATTCAGCTCTTCCCTGCTCTCCAGGAATAGCTGAAGGAATGGTCAGGCGATGAGAAACATGTAATTGAATATGTTTTGAAATGCCATGTGACTCATTCCCAATTACAAGTATGCCATGGTTTCCAAAAACTACATCTGAAATTGATTCTCCATCCAGCAATGCACCATAAACCGGAGAGGACTTTGCGGCATCCTGCAGAAACAAATTCAAATCGGTATAAAATACGGGAATCCTGAAAATTGAACCCATACTTGCCTGCACTACTTTTGGATTCCAGATATCCACAGTACCGGTTGAAGCAACAATTCCCAGAATACCAAACCAGTCGGCAGTACGGATGATGGTTCCCATATTTCCCGGATCACGGATTTGATCGAGGGCAAGTATCCATTCCTGACTAAAGGATTTTAGTCCTTCGCTTTCTTTAATATAAGCCACAGCCAATACCTGGTTGGGTGTAGTAAGGTTACTTATTTTCCCTAGTTCAGAATCATTGATCTCTACTATTTCGACAAGATACCTGTCAGCAGGAAGATGTTCGCCTGAAATCCAATCTTTGGTAGCAAAAATGGTTTTAATCCGGAAATCGCTATTCAGGAGTTCTTTAACCATTTTTACTCCCTCAACCACAAACAAACCCTCCTCTTGTCTGAATTTACTCAAACGAAGGGAAGTGACAAGTTTTAACTGGTTTCTGCTAAGCATAATGTAGAAAAATCCCGGCTTTTGACCGGGATTAAAAATACAAAGATTATTTCAGGCACTACTCAGCGAAAACTTCAAAGTTTATCATTATGCTTACTCCTTTGTGAAGCATAACTTTTGCTTTGTATTCGCCAACTTCTTTTACTGAATCACCGTCGAGGTGAATTTTCTTGCGATCTACGTCGTAGTTAAACTGTGCTTTGAGTGCTTCGGCAATCTGTAATGAGTTAACCGAACCAAAGATTTTACCGGTTGAAGCTACCTTGGCACCGATTTTCACAGTAACAGTTTCGAGTAATTTTGCAAGTGCTTCTGCCTCGTTGCGAACTTTATCCTCTTTAAACGCTTTTTGTTTCAGCGTTTCGGAATTCATTTTCACATTTGATTCAGTAGCGAGAATTGCAAAACCCTGAGGAATCAAATAATTGCGGCCATAACCATCGCGAACCTTAACAATTTCGGTTGCATAACCCAAGCTGGGGATATCTTTTTTAAGAATTACATCCATCGTTCTTTCCTCCTTATTTTAACAAGTCTGCCACGTAAGGCATCAGGGCGATATGACGGGCCCTTTTTACAGCCTGAGCTACTTTGCGCTGATACTTGGTCGAAGTTCCGGTTATACGGCGCGGTAGAATTTTACCCTGCTCATTTACGAATTTCATTAAAAAGTCAGCATCTTTATAGTCAATATATTTAATGCCGCTCTTTTTGAACCGGCAGTACTTTTTCTTCTTAACATCTACCGCAATCGGGGTTAGATATTTTATTTCGTTGTTTGCTTGATTTGCCATTTCTCAATGATTTAAAAATTTAACCTATGCTTCGGCTTTGGCTTCAGCAGCTGCGGCAGCTTTGATTACACGTCTCTTTTCGCTGTAGGCAACTGCATGCTTATCCAGGGCAACGGTGAGAAAGCGTAATATGCGCTCATCACGTTTGAATGCCACTTCCAGATCATTGATCAGCGGACCTTCGCATTTAAATTCGATTAAATGATAAAATCCTGAAGTTTTTTTCTGGATGGGATATGCCAACTTGCGCAAGCCCCAGTGATCTTCATAGACTATCTCAGCCCCCTTGTCTTTCAGCAATTTCTGAAATTTTACAACCGCTTCCTTCATCTGTTCATCAGACAAAACGGGAGTCATAATGAAAACGGTTTCATAGTTTTTCAACATCTGCGTTTAGGTTTAATTTTTAATTTAAGGTATTTTTAAAACGGACTGCAAAAGTACAAAAATTTCCATTAAAAAAACCTAATTCATCATTCATTTTTAATTTCATTCCAATCCTTTATTTTATTGACGCTTTAAGGATTTCACTGCAAATAAATCCAGCAGCTTTGCCATCGCCAAATACAGGAGGAAAATTTTGAGGCGGGTCTTTTGAGAATTTCTCAAGTGCTTTAATGATTGCCGTTTCTTCGGCATCAGTAATTATTCCGGCTCCTGCTTCAACAATTTCGGTCCACTCTGTCTCAGTCCGGGCTATGATACAGGGCTTCCCGAAAAAGTAGGCTTCTTTCTGAACCCCGCCCGAATCGGTCAAAACAACAGCTGCATGTTTTTCGAGCCAGATCATTTCAAGGAAAGAAACAGGAGGAGTAATCCGGAACAGAGTATTTTCAGTAATCTGCTTATAAAGCACTGCTCCGGGTTTTTTCTCCAGTATTTTGGCTGTTCTCGGATGCAAGGGCATAATGACCTGTTTTTGATGCTTCAGGCTGAATTGATTCAAAGCGCTGAATATATTGCTCAGCCTTTCAGGATTATCGGTATTGCTATCGCGATGGATGGTAGCCAGAATAAAATTCTCTGAATCAGCTTCGACTCCAACCGGTCGCCGGGCAATTTCTGCAAAGTGAAGGCTATTGTCATACATTACATCTCCGCAGTGATATATTTTTGGATTATCACTTGTATATGGCGGTGTAGTATGGGCTTCAAATCCTTCAAGCAACAGGTTTGAAAATCCGGTAGCCGTTGGGCTAAAAAGCAGCGTAGACGCATGATCGCACATAATGCGGTTGATCTCTTCGGGCATGGTTTTATTGAATGAACGCAGGCCGGCTTCAATATGAGCAATAGGAATATGAAGTTTTGATGCTGCAATTGCTCCGGCCAGGGTCGAATTTGTATCACCGTACAAAACAAGAAAATCAGGCTTTTCCGCGATCAGAATTTCTTCAATGCCTTCAATCATTCGGGCAGTTTGCACTCCATGCATTCCGCTACCAACAGCCAGGTTATAATCGGGCTGGGGAATACCCAGTTCATCGAAAAACACCTGCGACATATTTTCGTCGTAATGCTGGCCGGTGTGTACGATAACTTCTTCAATACCTTGAGAAAAATTGTTGCGGACTGCCCTGCTTAAAGCTGCTGCTTTAATAATTTGAGGCCTGGCACCAATGACTGTGAGTATTTTTATCATATACTTATGTAAATTGTTTAAATCAGACCATTGTCGGCAAAGCTGAAATAATTCTCATCTGCTATGATCAAATGATCCAGCACTTTAATATCCAGAAAGTTTCCTGCATTTTTGATCTTATCTGTCAGCTTTTTATCAGCGTCGCTCGGAGTCAGGTTTCCTGAAGGATGATTATGACAAAGAATGATTCCGGCAGCATTCTGTTCCAAAGCCAGCTTGAATACCTTTTTAGGGTCAACCACGGTACCGGCCTGCCCACCTTCACTTATTTGTTCAATGGATATTTTCCGGTTGGCATGATTCAGCAAAAGTATCCAGAATTCCTCATACAGGCAGTCGGCTACGCTGGTGTAGAGCAAATCAAAAGCATCGCGGCTTGATGAAACGGTTTTACGCACAGGAACTTCGGCCTGCCGCCGGCGCATTCCCAGCTCAAGTGCAGCAATGATACTGACTGCCTTCGCTTCGCCTATACCTTTGAAGCGCATCAGATCATCAACTGATAGTTTTGAAAGCTCAATAAGGTTTTGATTTGCTTTTTGCAGAAGGGTGCGACCAAGTTCCACCGCCGACTGAGTTACCGAACCCGATCGAAGCAATACTGCAAGGAGTTCAGCATCGCTGAGCGATTCTTTGCCTTTATGGATTAATTTTTCTCGTGGCTGGTCATCCTGCGCCCATTTATGTATCGGAACTCTTGCCGGGTTTTCATCCATATAACGAATAATTTATATCTGCTAAAATACACATAATGTAAACAAAAAAACCCCCGCACAAAAGCACGAGGGTCGTAATTAATCTCTAATTAATTATGCCATTTTATTAACGAAACGGGTAAGCTTTGACTTAAGATTACCAGCCTTATTTTTGTGAATAACGGTTTTCTTGGCAAGTTTATCGATCAGTGAGATAAGTTTAGGTAGCTTTTCTGAAGCTTCCGTTTTGTTATCCATTGCCCTGAATTTACGAACTGCATTGCGCATGGTTTTGCTGTAATACCTAT
The DNA here is from genome assembly GCA_019429275.1 of Lentimicrobium sp. Taxonomy (GTDB): domain Bacteria; phylum Bacteroidota; class Bacteroidia; order Bacteroidales; family Lentimicrobiaceae; genus Lentimicrobium. Next base: position 58,685 of record JAHYJC010000014.1, read on the forward strand.
TGCGCAAACGACGGGTTTCGCTTGATCTGATTCTTTTGAGTGATGATTTGTGATTTGCCATTTTGTTAAATCTGTTTTGTAGTCCGTAGGGGAATCGAACCCCTATTACCAGGATGAAAACCTGGCGTCCTAACCGTTAGACGAACGGACCATCAGGAGTTTATTGTTTTGGGACTGCAAATGTACAACTATTTTTTATTCCTCCAAATATCAATATATTTTTTTTCACAATTTATGAATTTACACTCATTTAATGCGATAAATACTGATAATCAGATATATGGATAGATTCTATATTCCTTCTCACATTGAAAGTTACTCTGCCGGGTCAGCCTGAAATCGAAAACCCAGCCGTTTTCCGGTTTTTAAAGTCATATTATCGAGTGAAGCCTGGATATCTGATACGGTTACCATTTTGACTTCATCATAAGGTGGCGTCAGCAAATCGAAATTAATGGTGTAGAGAATGGCCGATTCAATAATTTGTGCAACAGAGTCGCGATTGACCAATGAAGTGGAGAAGTTGTTGTAAAGCATTCCCAACTCTCTTTTTCCTTCAATAAAGTAATGCAGGTCTCGGTTTACAAAGATTCTGCCAATCATATATCCAATATCATTTATCCTGTTGTATTTAAATGAGTCGGCCAAAAAATTAAATACATTGATAACACCGCAATACGATCGGGTTTTGTCGTCATGAATGTAATTGGTTTTCATCACTTCATGGGTTCTCGAAAACTCAAAAATATTGGTGTGCATCATAAAAAGCAGTACATCACCTCCGAATTTAAGTTCAAACTCAAATTCACCTCTGTCTCTGAAATCAAAAGGAATCAGCTGCTCATTACCGTTAAACCGCTCCTGGTAGTCTCTCACCATTTCAATAATCACACTTTTAAACTGCCTGAAAGTGGTTAATGTTTTCTGATAAACCTCTTGCTTGAGCAGAGCTTTGTTTCTCAGAACTTCAAACAAATCTGATCTGGGATTGCTGTCTTCCATATAAAAAAGTTCAGATTCAAAAATAGGTTGCTTGATGCAAACCTAATTGTTTTCAGGCTTACTTGCAACAAAATATGAGGAAAGTTCAGAAAATAATTAAGTTGCAGATTCTTTGCAACCAGAAATCAAATAACCCCCATTTTTACAGCGACAGCTTGTGCAGACCGCTGCCCATCCATAGCTGATGAAACAATACCTCCGGCATAACCTGAACCTTCTCCGCAAGGATAAAGCCCTTCGAGTTGAGAATGACAAAGGGTTTGTTCGTCTCTGGGTATTCTGACCGGTGAAGAGGTGCGCGACTCGAAACCTGTGAGAACAGCATCGGAGGTAATAAAACCTTTCATTTTCCGGTCAAAATCATGAAAAGCAATTTTTAATCTTGCGGCAACAAATCCAGGCAGGAGCTCATGAAGGGGAAGGCTTACCAATCCCGGATTATATGAACACGGGGGAAGTGAGGAAGAAATCTTATCTTTCAGAAAATCTGTCAGGCGCTGAGCAGGTGCTTTAAAACTTCCGCCTGAAGCAGCCCATGCACGCTGTTCAAGGCTGCGCTGCAATTCAAGTGCGGCAAATGCTCCGGCATCATTGTATTGCTGCCAATCTTCGGGTTCTATAGCTACGGCGATACCAGAGTTTGCGTAAGGTGAATTGCGCATGGAATTCGACATGCCATTGACCACAATTTCTCTGTTTTCGGTGGCAGCTGGTACAATAATTCCTCCCGGACACATACAAAACGAAAATACGCCCCGGCCATCTGCCTGGGTTACAAGACTGTATGTTGCTGCTGGTATGTGAGGCCCGCGGTCTTCCAGGCGGTATTGTATCCGGTCGATCAACTGCTGCGGATGTTCCACCCTTACTCCCAGAGCAAAGGGCTTTGCCTCGAGGGCAAGATTTGCGCGACTGAGCATTTCATAAACATCGCGTGCCGAATGACCGGTTGCCATAATAACAGCATTTGCTTTATATTCATTATTCAAATGATCAACAACACCTTTTATTTTCCCTTTGTTTATCAAAAGTGTGGTTATCCTCCTGTTAAAGTAAAATTCACCACCAGCTTCCAGAATGGTCCTTCGCATGGAAGCTATGATTCCAGGAAGCCGGTCGGTGCCGATGTGAGGATGTGCATCAATAAGTATATCTTCCGAAGCGCCATGTTCGACGAATATCCTTAAAATCCCTGAAACATCACCTCTTTTGTTTGAACGCGTATATAATTTTCCATCAGAGTAAGTACCGGCCCCACCTTCTCCAAAGCAGTAATTTGAATCAGGATTAAGTTTCTCGCCCCGATTGAGCAGTGCGATGTCATATTTGCGGGCTTTTACATCTTTTCCGCGCTCAATTATCACAGGCTTCAAGCCATTTGAGATGAGGGTGAGCGCAGCAAACAAACCGGCAGGTCCGGCACCTACAACCAAAACAACGGGTCTGTGAGAAATATCAGGATATACCGTTTTAGTAATTTTCTCGGAATGCGGTAAGTGTTCACTTATAAAAATCTCCGCTTTCAGCCTGAAAACCAACTTATTACGGGCATCAATGGAACGTTTGAGCGGTCTTATATGAAATATTTTCCCCTGAGGAATGCCCAGGATTGAAGCAGCAACATGTTTCCACCTTAGTGGATCAGCTGCTTCGGAAGGGTTCAACTTTATTTCAAGAATTTTCCTCATGAACAGGAAAAATTTTATAAAATCATTCGGTTGCCTTATTGAAAGACCATGCAGAAAACTTACTGAAAATTTTATGATTATTCAAAAGTGAATGAAAGAAGAAAGAGTTTTGAATTTAATTTATCGACGGCCTCAGTATAAATATTTCCTTCTCTTTTCAGCACATCTGTAATCCCATAAGACATTTTTACCTCTATCCCAAATTTAAAAAATGTGGTATAAAAGTCTATTCCTGCCCCAAGCTCTCCGTAAAGGTCATTTCGGTTGATGGCGAGGTAAGTATTGTTATTCTCTTTGCTTTTCTTTTTTGAATCGCTGGCCAGGTCAAGAGCATATTTGCCTCCCACGAGCCAGTATGGACGTAGGTTGTTTAACCTGCGACCTTTAAATTTCAGGTGAAAAGGAAACTCAACAAACGTTGATTGAATTTTTTTATTAACAGAAATAAAATTTGTATCTCCTTCAAAAACAGTTCTTATCGAATACATAAGGTCACGCTCGCCAAATGAAAGGGAAGGAATAAATCGCAGATCGCCATAATCATTGATTCTAAGGTTGGAAACAATTCCTATGGTAAATCCCAGTGCCGGCTTATGTTCAATAGAAAATAAGTTTGCCGTATCAGAGTATAAATCAGGAGTTTGCAAAGTAGAATAACCGGTATTCTGAAAACCTGGAATTGTTTTTAATGTAAATAGCATCTCATTCAAGCCCAATACAAATCCAAAATGATAAGGTGCAACGTCATATGAAGGAAGATTACGTACTTTAACACGTTGCGCATAAACCCCCGAAGACCAGATTCCAGAAAGCAACAATAACAAAAGTAACCGAACTGTTAACCTTCGCATTAATTTTATTTTTTCAATTGTAACGATGATTGTAAACATTTATTTTGCATTAATTTCTATACCTAGTTTAGTAATGCAAGCCAGGCATGAGATTTGCTTCTTTAAACAACCTTAATTTATTCACAGGAACAACCCCAACCTCTTCGCAAACAAGCCCTCCTGCAAGGTTTGAAAGTGCAACCATAAGTTCAGGTGATGAATTTACAGCCACGCAAAGCGACGCTACACTAATAACGGTATCACCTGCACCTGAAACATCAGAAATATTTCGCACATAAGCCGGCATCATCACTTCAACAGGATCGTTATTGGTATTTTTTCTTAAATAAACGCCTTTTTCCGAAAGGGTTACCATTACTGACTTTAAAGCCTGTTTTTGCTGCAATGCAACTACAGCCTTCCTTATGTTTTCAATGTCGCTGCCATCTATTTCTGTTTTCAGCCCTTCGCGAATCTCTTTAAGGTTGGGTTTGAATAACTCCACCCCTTTATAAGCATCAAAATTCTTTTTTTTAGGATCAACCACCACGGGAATGTGCAGAGCCTGTGCGTGCGCCAGAAGGCGTTCGATAACCCGGCACGTAAGGACTCCTTTGTTATAGTCCTGCAGAATAATTACGCTGACGGCATTGTTTTTAATCATGGAAAATACTCCTGAAATGAGATTGTCCTCTTCGAGCTGACTCAAATCGGCATCCATTTCCTCATCTACCCTAAGCATCTGAACATTATTCCCAATGACCCTGAATTTGATGGTGGTCATTCTTTCAGTGCTTCTGATTATTCCATTGGTTGAAATTCCCTCATGCTTAAGCAAATCAATAAATTCATTTCCACGCAGGTCGTCGCCTATTACTGAACAAAGCAAGGGAACAGCCCCTAAAGATTTGATATTGAGTGCCACATTTGCAGCACCGCCCAGCATATTTTCACGCTTATCGAGCAGCACAACAGGCACAGGTGCTTCGGGAGAAATCCTGTCTACTTTCCCCTTCAGGTAAGAATCTATCATTACATCACCAAGAATAAGTACATGTTTTCCTTCGAAACCGGAAAATGCTCTATTTATTTCTTCGGGACTAAATTTCATTGCGCTGAGGGTTCTGTATTAACTTATTGGCGATGCAAAGATAAACTTTCTTAAACTGTGATAACCCATACCAATTTACTCATCAAAGAAATTGCTCTTGAAATTTACAAGGTATAGTTCCTTTGCAGTTCGGGTTATTGCCGTATACAACCATTTAACAAATGAACTGTCGATCATTTCATCGGTAAGATACCCATGATCAATGAAAACGGCATCCCATTGTCCGCCCTGTGTTTTATGACAGGTCAGCGCATAGGCAAATTTTGCCTGCACAGCATTGAAGAATGGGTTGTTTTTCACTTTTTCGGTTCTGACTGAAACAGGGTTGACTTCAGTAAAATCGAGCATTATTTCATCATAAAGTTTGGTCATTTCATTCTGTGGAAGCGAAGCAGATGCAATATTCATCGAATCGAGGAGAAGTTTAATTTCAATTACGCCTTCTTCGGGATAATCAAGCAACTGAACAGCAATGTCGGCAAACCTGAGACCATACATTTCTCCTATTTTCTGAATTCTACGGACCTCAGCCATATCTCCGTTGGCAATAAAACCAGCTTTCGAACTTTTAGGCAACCAGAAATAGTTATTTTTGGTAATCATAATAATATCTCCTGATGAAAGCTCGGTTTCGCGGAAAAGCAATCGTTCCCTGATTTCATTATTGAACATGTTTGCCCTTTTGTTCGACCGGGTGATGATGCAGGTATTTTCCACCCCAAATCGCGAATAACACGAATTCAGTGAATCTTCAAAATCAGTTCCGTCAATCCGCTTGATATCAGTAAAGCTGTTCAAATGAAAAAACGGAAACTCCGGTTTTTCATCATTAACCTTTTTCCTTAAATCTGTTGCATTTGACAGTACCCCGCTTTCAAGCGATTGCCTGACGACTTCATTCAACTCAAAAGAATGAATATCGAGATGGTAAACACTCTTCAGATATTCGATATTCAGGGCTGGACTTATTTCATCGCCTACTGGCGGCAACTGGGCAGCATCGCCGATGAGCAGAAGTCGGCAACCTTCAGCATTATAAATATAATTAATAAGATCTTCCAGAATATCGCGGTGTGAATAGATGCCCTGATCGGCCGAAGCAGTGGGACCCGGAATCATAGAAGCTTCGTCAACTATAAAAAGGGTATATTTGTGAGGGTTAGAAGCCAGTGTCATCGACATTTTTCCATCGCTTCCGGTGGTTGAACGGTAAATTTTACGGTGAATGGTGAAGGCCTGCTTTTTTGAATAACTTCCAAGCACTTTAGCGGCTCTTCCTGTGGGTGCAAGCAAAACCGATTGCATTCCTGCCATTGGCAAAACCTTAACAAGAGCGCTAACCAGCGTGGTTTTGCCAGTTCCGGCATAGCCCTTGAGCATAAAGGCAAACTGATGCCGGGGAAGGTCTGGCCGGGTAATAAACGATGAAATAAGGTCAATAGCTTCGACCTGTCCATTGGTGGGTTCGTGCCCCAGTTTATTCAATATTTTACCGGCTATCAGCCGTGAGTCCATTTCAAGCATAGAAAAAATTTAAAACGGGTAACCAATTCCAAAATTCCAATTGATATCTCTCATCTGAAATTTTGCCGGTCTGAACCACCTTGATCCTGATTGCTCTCCCGGGTCGTAAACCGGCAAACCACCATCAATCCTGAAAATAAAAAAACTAAAATCGAGGCGAAAACCAAATCCGACATCGAGTGCCATGGATTTAAAAAACCGCGATGCCCTGAAATTTCCTTCCGGAAAATCTTCATTCTCTTTCAGCATCCAGATGTTTCCGGCATCTGCAAAAACACCTCCACCCAAATAACTGTATATGGGAAAACGATATTCCAGATTTGTTTCAATCCAAAGATCTCCAACGCGTTCAAATGTCCTTTTTACAGGCGAATAATATTCACCGGGGCCAACCGAGCGTATTGGCCATCCGCGCAATCCATTGGCCCCGCCGGCAAAAAAACCTTTCTCAAAAGGCAAGGCAAATGAATTTCCGTAGGGCACACCAATTCCAAAAGCAAAGCGCGAAACAAGGGTTTGTCCCTGGCCAGTGGGTTTATAAAATCTCACATCTACATCGCTGCGCAGGTACTGTGCATATCTAATCCCAAACAATGTATAATTGCCTTCGGTATCGGTGGCAGCATCAACGGCCTTGCTATATAAATTAAGCACGTTTCCGGCCGATTCAACATTGCCTCTGAAAAACCAGTAATTGCTGCTTGAATTAAACTCCTGATTATTAAATATAAATGAGTATTTCAATGCCAACACCAAATGATCGGTATATTGATTAAGAAACCGTGGATCACTTTTTTCGAGAAGATAAGCAGAGAAGGCACTATCACGGGTGATGCTGACAGAACTCAATTCAACCGGAGTGAATAAATGACGGGTAACCTGTGAGGCATTCCACTCATAACCGAAGGATAGATAGCTTACATACCGCGTGTACCAAGACCTTTGCTGATAATTCAACCCGGAGGCAATGGTAGTTTTTGCTTTTGAATTCAATCCCAATCTGCTGAAGCTAAATGGTGTAAGTAAGGATGGAAAATCCAGGCCGGTTTCAAAACCAGCTTCAAGTGAATTGAAAATTGAGGGTGAACTACTGCCTTCGATATCATAATCCGATTCAAATTCAAATGCTCCCCGCAACTTAAGCCTCAGAGTTTCTGCTCCTCTGAAAATATTGCGGTTTCTGTAGTTTACACTGCTTCCTAATCCAACATATCCTCCGGCGTTGGTCCCTTCAGCTTCAATGGTAAACATATTTACCGGAGAACGCGCCATCCTGATGTCGCAATTCAGAAGTCCGTAATTCATAGGCTCCGAAGTGCCGGCCAGCGAAACCGGATTCACATTTACAGAAACATACCGGCTCACACCCAGGTTCTGCAAACGGTTGTAAGTAAGGTTGATTAACTTTTGACTATACGGTTTCCCCGAAGACATGAACAGTGACCTTGACAAAACCACCGGCCTGAGGCGTATTTCGGATCGGTAGATGTGATAAAAATCGGGCTTAGATCCGAGAAGTGTATCTTTTTTAGAGCGATAGGCAAGGGTATCATTCTGCACCCCTACTGGCATTATATTGTCGGCAAAATTCGAATTGATGTAGATATTGTTGATAAAATAGCGTTTATGGTTCAGGCGAAAAGCAGAATCGGTGGGTGAAGAAGGCCGTTGCCTGATATTCTCAATTCTGACTGTTACATCTGCCGTTCTCTGGGTGATTGTGGTATCTACTTCAAAAAATATATATTCCCTGGAAAAAGCATAATAACCAACATCCCTCAGGTCGCGGGTTATGCGTTCGCGTTCATCCCTAATCAGGTATGCATCGTATTGTCCACCCGGCTTAAGCAGCGAGGTTTTTTGTATATCGCGTATAAAATGTCTCAGACTGTCGTCGGCCATTACAAATTTAATTTCACCAAAGTGGAAAGGCTCGGTAGTATGTGTGAAGAATCTTGTTCTGGATTTATCTCTTCTGATATGAATTTCACGGCTGACCGTTGCCCCGAAGTATCCCTTATTATTAAGGTATATTGTCATGGGGATGAGAGAGTTATCGATCATTGATGAATCGAGCAAAACAGGAGCCTGTCCGAGCCGCGTACGCATGATTTTTTTAAAACGCGAGTCTTTCTGCCCCGAAAAAAGGTCGTGCATCCATACCCCTGGCCTGAGTACAACTAAAAACTTGTTATTTGGTTTTGGCTGGGCAAAATTCAACAGGTCGGTGCTGTTGATGCCGGCGTGGTCGGTTTTTATGGTATTTGAAACATGCAGATACCCCCCACGCTTTTGTATTCGCTTTGCCGGACTGCATGAAGCGAAAATACCAACCAATAAAAGTGGAACACACAATCGGATTAAATAACCAGGGGACCAATTTTGCATAGGACGAAAAGTATGCAAATTTAATGCATTCTCAGGCACATTTCACAGAAAATATCATGCTCTGGGGATTTGCAGGCTTTATCTTTTAATCATCATGTAAAAGTCAGTGCAACAATTTTCCAATAAAATCAAGATGAGAATGCTACGACATTGACGGCAAACTTTCCACGGCAATATATAACATACTTAACCTCCTACCAGGGAATGTTAAGTTCCTTAACCTCATTTTGATAAAACTCTTCCAGTTTTTTAACGAGTTCTTTTGAAATTGGTTGTGAAATGGCCGATAGGTTGCTGTTTAACTGTTGAATACTTGTGTTGCCCGGAATTACTGTAGATACAGCATTATGGGCCAGGCAAAAAGATATTGCGGTTTGCGAAAGATTTGCCTCGTGTCCGATAATGTTCTTTAGCTTATTTACCAAAGTTGCCCTTGTTTTAATGTCGTTATCCGACCAACGGCTCCTTACATCAGTAAAAACAATATTTTCATGATATTTTCCGGTAAGCCAGCCGGAATCCAAAGGAATTTTTACGATTATGCCAACCTTTTTTGCTTTGGCCAGGTCAAAGGCTCTTGCAGCATCCTGATGAAGAATGTTATAAAACACCTCTATTACCTCGCAGTTTGTAGTCTGCATGAATAGTTTTATCTCTTCATAAGTATCAAGAGATGCACCAAAAGCCCTTATTTTTCCTTCATTTTTAAGTTTTTCAAGTATTTCGTAATGGTTATTTTTATTGCCATCCAAATATTCCATAGGAGGATTGTGAATGATTAAGGAGTCCACATAATCCATCTGTAATCTTTTTAAACTTCCCTCCAGAGATTTTCTGATGTAATCTGATTTATAATTGGTTTCTCCAGAGTCGGTGTGGCCAAATTTTGTATTGATAACGATTTTATCTCTATCATAATTTTTAAAGGCAATGCCCAATCTTGTTTCACTTGTTCCAAATCCATAATTTGGCGCTGTATCAAAGAAGTTTACACCCGATTCAATAGACTTGTGCACCATTTCTATGGCTTCTTTTTCAGTCATTCCTTTCCAGCCGGAATTTATACCCAGTTGCCATGCGCCCAAACCAATTTCAGAAACAAATGGTGATTGCTCAATTAGTCTGTTGTATTTCATTGTGATTACGATAATTTAATTTTAAACAGTGTGTGTTCAAGAAAGAGCTTAACCACCGCCAACAGTTAAAAGTTGTTCGTTAACTGGTGTTTGGTGCTTCGAAGAACTCACCTGTCGGAATAAAGAAAAACTTATCAGATATGGAACAAATTTACGCCTTAAATTATTACTTTTAATACCGGGTAATTGCTCCAAAACCATTAAATTTTGACAATTCACCCTTGGGAAGAAAAACCACATCACCACCAAAGTTCATGTTAGCCTCGATCAATTCATCATAAATATCATCAACTACTTCCTTGTTATTGCGCTGCTCATCCGACACATAAATTATTCTATCGTTTTCCCAACGCGCTGGCTGAAATTTGCCCTGTTCTATAAAAATTGTCTGTATTCTTCCCATTGTGATCGCCTGCCATATTTCATTGGCATCGCTAAGAAATTTGTTCTGACTGACGGCTTTTTGCAATTCTGCTTTACGGGAATTATTTCTTTCAATTGTAAATTCCTGTACTATTTTCCAGGCTTCGGTTACTATTGCATGTGCCTTTTCATCTAATCTGTTTTTATTCAGATAGGTACTGAAAATACTTTGTTTTTGGGCGGCAATTTTCAGGTATTCATGGTAGTTCCCTTGTTCGGTGCAAATCAATACCGGAAGTGGGTTTTCTTTTCGTACGTTGTTCAACTCCTTATCTACCCGTTTAAAAAACTCGGCGACAAGATTGGTTTGTCTGCTTGCATTGGAAAGCTCGGCTTTGTTGGTAGAGTATAACTGTGTGTTATTTAATGGAAAAGGGGCTCCTGCTTCAGACACCACTTTGTCGTTAAAAGCCTCTATCAACCTGACTTTTTGCTGGCTGAGAACTAAAACATAGTAGTTGCTTTCCAAATGCATTGCCCTCACCAGATCGCGGGTTGCAAAAGTATGGTCAATAACCACGCGGTTTTCGACCGAAACTGGCAGACGGGTATATTCGGCTATATCTTCATTAACAAAAAGGATCAGACTTTCAAGATTGTACTTATGGTCAATTTTAGATGCCAATTCATGCAGCCGCTGAACCAGCAACTTCGCATCTTTCTTGCTTTCATCAGAAAAAAGCCTTTCTTCTGCCTCTTTTATCAGATTTTTAAGCCTTAAAGGGTCTTTTTGATTGTCGGGACTCGTTCTGTGGGTATTCAAAATTATGGTTACACAGCTTTCTGAAATGATGTTTTTGAGTTCTTTTAATAGTAAATTCATGATATTATCTTTAGATTTTTATTGACAATTAATTTTCCATTGGTTTGATAATCTGTTGCTTCTCCTTCATACAGGGAGGGAGATACAGGCTATAATAATAACTATTTACCAAACCTTTAATTTATAAAAGTAGTCATTATTTTAGATTTATAAGGAACTAAAATTGATTTTAAGGACTTTTAACATTTCGAGCAACCTCAGTTTTGTGCAAAAAATGCACTTTTAATTAAATAAGGAAAATTTGTGAAAAAAAGCTGGGAAAGAGGTTTTTTATATTTTTCCTGGTGAAATGGCATTAATTTGAGGAAAAGAAAATCTAGTGTCAGTGGAAGAATTCCAGGAAATACCAATCAGCACAGAAAGTTGCTAACATATAGTTTAAACAAAAATAAACAACCACCTTCAAATATACTTGTAAGTAGTTGTTTGTCAGTGCGGGAGCAACAGGGTTCGAATTCCGAATAATCGGAACAGGCACTGTGACCCTCCCGACTGGAAGTCGGGATGCAATGAACCAACTTTATTGATGGTTTATCAGTTTTTCAACCAACTTGCGATTTTTCCACCCCCATATCAATTTTTTCCGTACCAAAGCTTGCAAACATTCTGTGTAAAATTCCTGACAAACCATTTGCCAATCTGTTGCATATGACGTAAACCCTTTATGTTGACAGTTATGTTTAATAATTCTTGCTGCTACTGTGTCTTGTGTAGAACCAAAATAATATCGGTCCTGCTTTTCAGAAAATAAAATATAGAGGTATATTGTAAGTTTTTCAGGTTTCAATCCACGCGCCCCTGCGGAGCGCGACGCATGCGGGATTTTATCTTGATTATATAAAAGTAGTTTCAATCCACGCGCCCCTGCGGAGCGCGACCCCTGACCCGACATTGGTAGGACAAGCTACATGGTTTCAATCCACGCGCCCCTGCGGAGCGCGACCAAGTAGGAATAGACAACGTATCCGCATTTGGGGTTTCAATCCACGCGCCCCTGCGGAGCGCGACCTGATATGCTCCAGCCTGTTGTCGAAGCCCACGCCTGTTTCAATCCACGCGCCCCTGCGGAGCGCGACAGCATTAATCGTGTTAAAAAATCTGTTATAGAAGTTTCAATCCACGCGCCCCTGCGGAGCGCGACCCAAAAGAAAAAAAACAGCAGATGACAGAAGCGGTTTCAATCCACGCGCCCCTGCGGAGCGCGACGGCTTTTAAAGATTCAAAAAAGAGATTAATTGAGAGTTTCAATCCACGCGCCCCTGCGGAGCGCGACAACCGGCCATCAAAACGTCCCACTTGGTAACTGCTGTTTCAATCCACGCGCCCCTGCGGAGCGCGACGGCGACAAAAACACCTTATCATCGTATTCAATCGTTTCAATCCACGCGCCCCTGCGGAGCGCGACACACATAGTGATTACGACAATTACGTAAATTGGAGTTTCAATCCACGCGCCCCTGCGGAGCGCGACTGAGACATATTACAAAAGTGCAATGCAGTTTTTTAAGTTTCAATCCACGCGCCCCTGCGGAGCGCGACCTGTTTCCTGAGTTTTTACCAGCCACATTGTTAGGTTTCAATCCACGCGCCCCTGCGGAGCGCGACTAAATCCCTGGTGGTTATTTTTGCAAAATCCGATGTTTCAATCCACGCGCCCCTGCGGAGCGCGACTTACCAATCGGGTAGTTATTGGAAATTAACAGAGTTTCAATCCACGCGCCCCTGCGGAGCGCGACTGGATGGACACCTGATGTAACTCCTGCTTTGTGGTTTCAATCCACGCGCCCCTGCGGAGCGCGACGTAGAATGTATTGATTTTGACGCGCATGGAAAAGGTTTCAATCCACGCGCCCCTGCGGAGCGCGACATAATGATATAATCCAACAGGGAGCGTATCAGAGTTTCAATCCACGCGCCCCTGCGGAGCGCGACCAGGCGCAGACACTTGGACTCAAAAGCATATCAGTTTCAATCCACGCGCCCCTGCGGAGCGCGACCTGGTGTGGCTGCCGGGGCGTTCTCTGCGAATGCGTTTCAATCCACGCGCCCCTGCGGAGCGCGACTTGATGGCCGGTTTAACTCAGCTGCGAACCGACGTTTCAATCCACGCGCCCCTGCGGAGCGCGACGAGGGTAGAAAAGAGGAGGCCGACGCAGTAAAAAAGTTTCAATCCACGCGCCCCTGCGGAGCGCGACTTATTCCTCCGGGTAGTCCGCCGCTATATGTGTCAGTTTCAATCCACGCGCCCCTGCGGAGCGCGACATTACGATGCCATAGGAGGGTGGAGTTATACCGGTTTCAATCCACGCGCCCCTGCGGAGCGCGACTTGGATTATATCATTATCGCTGTCAATATTTCCGTTTCAATCCACGCGCCCCTGCGGAGCGCGACTAAATCCACTTGTGCTTACTAATGTATTATACCTGTTTCAATCCACGCGCCCCTGCGGAGCGCGACTATTAACCCAAGAATCAACAACCTGATTGATAGTTTCAATCCACGCGCCCCTGCGGAGCGCGACGCATGGGCATCAATTACAGGGTGGAGTATATCAGTTTCAATCCACGCGCCCCTGCGGAGCGCGACTGCCCAGATATTTGATCGTAAGTCAGCAAGCGTGTTTCAATCCACGCGCCCCTGCGGAGCGCGACATCAAGTTTTTCCATCTGATCGCAAATAAATGCGTTTCAATCCACGCGCCCCTGCGGAGCGCGACGTTACCAATCCAGTGATGTCATCGAGCATTTCCTCTGTTTCAATCCACGCGCCCCTGCGGAGCGCGACCATACACGTCCCCTGCGACACTCACGGATCGAGAGTTTCAATCCACGCGCCCCTGCGGAGCGCGACCCCGCATTATGGCAAGAGATACCGCAACCAGGCGTTTCAATCCACGCGCCCCTGCGGAGCGCGACAAAATAATTATTTTTTTTTAACACTTAAAAACAGTTTCAATCCACGCGCCCCTGCGGAGCGCGACAAAAACCATGGAGGATGCTCTTAAAAAGAGAAGGTTTCAATCCACGCGCCCCTGCGGAGCGCGACTTTAAAGAGATCGGCCGCGTTTTTGCCGAATCTAAGTTTCAATCCACGCGCCCCTGCGGAGCGCGACTTTACAGCCGCATAAGTTACCCAAGCGATGAATGTTTCAATCCACGCGCCCCTGCGGAGCGCGACTCGGCTGAATTAATCAACTCGACGTATCTCGACGTTTCAATCCACGCGCCCCTGCGGAGCGCGACACTCCCCCTGTCTGGATTGTCTGGATAAATTTCCGTTTCAATCCACGCGCCCCTGCGGAGCGCGACATATAACTTTAACGCCATCATCGCCAGTGCAGGGTTTCAATCCACGCGCCCCTGCGGAGCGCGACGACATTGAAGGCAGATTGGAAATTGTAGAACCTGTTTCAATCCACGCGCCCCTGCGGAGCGCGACCATTAACGCAGATTTTAACGAGATTCCATCTTAGTTTCAATCCACGCGCCCCTGCGGAGCGCGACAGCAGCCGCCGCAATATTGGCGTGTCGGCTGATGTTTCAATCCACGCGCCCCTGCGGAGCGCGACTACAGATGTATATTTGATGAGGTCATAAAACCAGTTTCAATCCACGCGCCCCTGCGGAGCGCGACACAGACGGTACCACCGCCACCGCAGAGGGAACTCAGTTTCAATCCACGCGCCCCTGCGGAGCGCGACCGGAATGGCTGGAGCAGGGGGTTCGCCCATAGGTTTCAATCCACGCGCCCCTGCGGAGCGCGACTCCCGGAGGAGTAACCGTGCCACCAGCACCAGTCGTTTCAATCCACGCGCCCCTGCGGAGCGCGACTGTATGCCAAATAATAGTCTAAAGATAAAGAAGTTAGCACTACATTAGCGCGAAGGCTATAAATTTGTCGAAAAAATATGTTTGCAATTTCGAAATACTTTAACATTACCTTGATAATCAGCCAGTGCGATAACCCCCGGGTTTTCATGATTACTTTGCATTCGCGGAACTATAATATCATCGGATCTTCCGGATTATAAGTTGCTTTTGCCCCTACGTGCTCAATCTTGCTTTCCCATTTACTACCAAGCATGTAAAACCTTAAACTATCTTTATCATAATCAATAATTTCTTTAAGCCTATGCCTTAATTCCGCATACTGTGCTGGTTCAACCAGACACTCAAATACAGAATTTTGAACTCTCTGACCAAAATTTACACATTGTTTGGCTACTTTTCGCAAGCGTTTTCTTCCTGCAGCCGATGTTGTTTCAACATCATAAGTAACAAGTATCAACATTTTTTTCTATTTACTTATAAATACCGGATAATTATCAATATCTCCCCTTAAATATCTGGCCAGCAAAAGCGCCTGACTATAAGGCAACAAGCCAATTGGTATTGATGTTTCAAGAAACGGATGATTAACTTCTTCCTGCTTCCTTTTCTGCCAGGCAATCAGTAATTCCTTTCTAGTTGCATCATTCATGATAATACCACCTTCATCCACTGAAGTAAATCCTTTACCATTAATTTGCTTTCTGTTTATTAAGGAAAGTACCAATCTGTCAGCTATATATGATCTGAATTCCTCCATCATATCAAGGGCTAGACTCTGCCGCCCGGGCCGGTCGGTATGCAAAAACCCTACGCATGGATCAAGGCCTACACTCTCGAGCGCAGACCTGACTTCATGCATCAGCAAAACATACACAAATGAAAGCATCGCGTTTACATTGTCCTTTGGGGGTCGTCTGTTTCTTCCATTAAATTGGAAATCAGCTTTTTGAGCAACTATTAGTTGATCAAAAAGTCCAAAATAAGTATTTGCAGCTTCTCCCTCGATACCTCTTAAGATACTGTTATCGTTACATTTGAGGGCTTTCTTCAGCTTGTTATTCAACGAATTAATTGCCTCCTCAAAAGCAACCTGATTTACTTCCCCCGAATGGTCTCTCAGAGCCCTTTGAAGTACAGTTCTACTATTTGATATTTTCCCTGCAACAAAGATCCTGCTGATTTCAGTGCAGAAAACTTTATCATCTGCCATACGGTACTGTTTTCTGCGCAGTAAAACGTTACCAGAAACAGGGCCTGAAACTCTCCCGAGAAAATATCCATGATCAGATAAAAAACTTAAGCCTACATTTCTTTCGCTACACATGGCCATCAAAGATGGACTGGCACCCATATATCCAAAACAAACAATTCCTTCTATGTTATGAACCGGAATACGGAATTTCTCTTCATTTTCAACCTTGACAACAACATTCTCACCGTCTTTGCACAGATATGAACCAGGGGTTGTGATATAAAGGGTGTTAAGCATTTTTCTCATCAATTCAGAAAGTTTCCAGGTTAAGATTCAAATAATCACTGACAGAAAAACTATTTGCCATTCGCTGAGGCAGGCAAATATCAATCAATGAACAGGATTTGCAATATGATTTATAAACAGGTGACGGTGTTTTACCCGAATCAAAAAGTTCGTGCATTCTTTCTGACAATTGTATAACCCTTTTCTTAACCTGGTCATCAAAATCAATAATTGTTCTTCTTCTGACTTCAGCGTAATACAATGAGCCACTATCAATTTTCGTGTTATACATTTCTTCCAGACACATGGCTTGAGCACAAACCTGAACTATATCGCAGTCATCAGGCTTTTGTTTCCCTCGCTTATACTCTACCGGATGAAGCACCCACTTACCTTGATAACCTGTTATCTCAACACCATCCTGCACTCTGCGCTTAAGTTCAACAACATCTGATCTTCCGGTAAATCCAAGTTCCCGGCTGATTAGCGGGAATGACCTGAATGTTAATGTATCACCTCTTTTATCACTATTAAAAGGATCATCCACCCGTTCATGCAGGTGATGTCCTTCAGTTGTTTTTACATTTTCTGCCCATTGTTGCTCAACATGTATCAGAGCCCATTGACGTTCGCAAAAAGCGAAATGTTGGATACCGGAAAGCATTAAGAGATCATCGTCGGAATACATGATGGCATATGTTAACTGGTAAAAGTAAAAATCAATCCAGATTAATAACTCCAGCCTGAAGGCTGGAGCAAGCAAAACGCTCAAATTAGCGGTATTTAGCATTAATCCCGATAACACTAGCCTTAAGGACGGAGAATACAGAATATTCTAAATTCAGGGTTTTAGCACTAAAACCCTATAACTCCAGCCTTCAGGCTGGAGAATGCAGAATATTCTAGATACCGGGCTTTAGCCCTTCATCCTCTCAAAACCATATGAACTAATGAAATCATTATACTCTTTCTCCCACGAATTATTTCTATGGTGCTCCTCCTGATTAGTTATATAGTTTCTCACATTCTGAAGTTGCGATTCGCTGACTGATACAGCAAAATACTCATCTGCCCACTCAAATTTATTTTTAACGATTTTGTTTTTATTTATCCAAAACGAAGATTCGCCTTTAATTAGCTGAACTACTTTTGAAATACATTGTTCGGGACCAAGACTGATAATGCAATGCAAGTGCTCCGTATGCCCGTTTATTGCATCAATATATATTGATTTTAGCCTGGCATTCTGCTTAATATGTTCAATTATATCAAGCTTTGATTCTTTGGTCAGAAAAGGATGTCGGTTTTTTGTTGCCCAGACACAATGTAGCCAAATTCGAACATGTGACATAGTTCTAAAATTTAGGGGCTAAAGCCCGGTTGATTACTTGGTTGATTAACCCCAGCCTGAAGGCCGGGGTTATAAGCTTGTATTGATGAAGCTTTTCTATATCATCTCAATTACTTCAACACCTTGTGGAATCGAGGATTTGTCTATTATTACTGAATAATCATCAAATGATCTAGCAGGTTTTGATTGATCCTTCTTTTCGATTTTGATGGCATCGAAGAGCTGATGTGCCGGAGCGCTCCCTAAAGCTGATGAGTGTTTGAAAACAATCAGCTTGCGGGTACTCATCATACCCCGAGCCGCGGAATGGTCGTGATCGAACATGTTTTTTAGGGCTTCCCAGAACAATTCAAGATCAGCATCATTGAAACCAGTTTGAGCTGCCAAGTGAGCTGAGATAAAACCTTTAGAAAAGTACAATCCATAGGGAATGGTAAATTTACGCCCCATGGTGCGGTTGTCGCCACCTTGTTTTTCAGCTTCGGCTTCAGTGGCTACAGCCATACGGGTAATACTGTGTTCAAGGGCTACAACAGGATCAACAGAACGGCCAAAAGTAAATTGAATTGGACCGCGGACTTGACCAGCATTTTTACCTGTACTCATTACAGCTCCAAATGTTCGTACATCAAAATAGTTGCTACACATCCATTTGCGGGCGGCTTCAGTCTTATCTCCATTTTTCTCTTTTGACTTGACTTCTTCTTGCTCATGCGATTTATCAATCAATTGATTAAGAATTGCTTTTTCTTTAATGAAAATATCGTAGGGCTTTTCTGCCCCCTTAACCATCTGAACATAATTTCTCACTTTACGTTTAAGGCAAACATCAGTAACCAAACCCATTCCAGTTTCAGCATCAACACGTGGCAGGTTTCCGGCATCGGGGTCACCATTAGGATTTCCGTCTGTAACATCGAACAGTAATGCAAAATCATAACGGTTTTTAATTAATTCGCTCATAATATAATCTCCTATTTTTTATGTTTTGTTTTTTTTGGGCTAAAGCCCGATTTGTTATATTGTTTCTTAAGGCCCCAGCCTAAAGGCTGGAGTTATCAGCAAAAGGGCTGGAGTTATTCTTCTTTCTTTTTACTTGTGAATAAATCCTGGCGCTGATGATAATAACCAATGGCGAAACGGCTTTGGTCGTCTAACGACAGATGAGCAGGTAAGCCATTACTGCTTACCCCGGTCATAATTCCCTGAATCATCTTTTCGTAATGCGTTTTACTACCACCACCAAGTTTTGCTAAATGGTGGTTCGAGAGGTTGAGCAACCGTCCAAAAACAGTTATTGGAGCGCTTGAAGCCGCACCATAATATCTGTCTTTTATGGTTGCATTGATTCCTGGCTGTGCAGCTTCCTGAATTTTTTCGAGCACAGCAAACAGGCGACCGCAGAGGTAGCCTTGGTTTTTGTTGTCTAAATCGAGTGACATGGTAATGAGTTTTTCGTTTGTATTATAAATTGTTTCTTTTCTGTTTAAATAAGCTTTAAGAATTGCCGCACGGATACGGTTAACGTGCTGTTCTGCCCTGATTCGCCGGATACATTGTTGTTGAAGGGTATCGGGATATTTGGTTCCATCTAAAACACTTTCTATCACTTTGCCTGCAAGATTGGGTGGAACGTTATCAACTTTGAATTCAAATGAAACATTTGATAGCAAATTGAATAACGAGAAATATTCCTTTTCATCGTTTTTGCTTCTTACAATTTCCAAATCTTCAAAGTGTTTTGCAATATTTGTTGCAAAGTCAGAAACCTTGCCCGTTTTCCAAAAACGTATGGAAATCCTTGCAGCGTTTGGTGCTAATCCCAGAATATAAAATGGGGTATCGCCCTCAGCATTTAATTTCCCCGTATGAATGGATTCAAACAGAGCTTTTACTTCTCTGATGTTTTGATCAGGATCATCTTTCGGGGGAGCAGAGAAAAAGAATGAAAAGTGATTTTCAAAGTTGTTTTGTTTCTGAGACCAGAAAACGACCGAAGTATCAGCAATTTTGAATTTGTTCTTGGAATCCTTTCCAAGTAAAACATTCAAAGCAGTAGTATAAGCATCTTCAGCCTTTTTTGAAACTGGTGCATTAAGTCCTTGTTCTTTGTAGTAAGAATCGTACCCTGAATTTTTTTGAAAACCAACGAGCTTACCTCCGCTTTTGCCTCCGGGAAGTGATGTTGCTGTATGAAGAATTGCAATTGGTAGTTTTTCTCCGGTTATCAAACAGATACCCTCTGTAGCTTGAGTTTGTTTCTCATCGTCAGTGTCATTGACTATTTCAATCTCGTTACGAAGATCATCATGTTCGGCAACAATGTCTGATTCGCCTGCAATTTTAAACGTAAGATTACAGCCTGGAATTTTATAACATTCTTTCCAATTTTCATGTTGAAGAAGCAATGGAATCGAATCCTCGTTCTCGTAAAATTTGCAAATAGCTGAAAATTGATCGTTTTCAGTATATTTTGCTGATAGTTGTTTCACTTGGGACACAAAAGTGTTGTTCTGTTTTTTTGCGTCTCCGATTGCTTTCTCTGTTTCATCTTTTGGTTGGCCTAAAACATAACCCCAATGATCCCATAAAACATTAGCAGTCTCAGAAGCTTTAGATCCAGTTCTACTTTTTGTTTTTAGCACCATAAATGTTTTTGCACGTTTCTGTTTACCATCTCCAGAACGGGTATCCTCCAGATTGATGAAGTGTCCTTCATTGTCGATTACAATGATGTATGGAATCTCTTTTCGTTCAAACCCTAGTGGTGCAATATTGCTTTCTGGGTCGGTAGCTTTTCGCTGGTAATAGTCGTATAATGCTTGCAGTATCATCGTCGTACCTCCTCGCTATCAATTGGTGGAACTTCAATAACGCCATTATTGAGTTGAACTCTGAAGAACATGGGTTTCGGATCTTTCTCATCGGTGAAATCCATATCGTATAGCATAAAGCCCAAATCACGGGTCTCTTCTAATGTGCGTTTACCTTCCTCTTCAGGATTTTCGATCAACCTGAAATTGCATGAAAATTCCCTGCATCCTAAATAAGGTTGGTTAAAACACTGCCCTTTGTTTGCTCTGCGTTCGAACATGGCATTGTATTTTCCGGGATTTTCAGTACTTTTCAGAATGCTTTCTTCTTCTTGGTCTTTTAACTCATCAGGCGTTTCATGCCTATTCCGGCTACGAAGGGGTATAAATTCCATTTCGGCATAAAGCCGGTAAGCCACATCGCGAAGAAAAAGTCCTGCTCTTTGTTGTCGATCCTCTTCGATAAAAATCTCCTTTGATTTGTCGCTCATCAGTTTTCCAACTTCATTGCGACGAACAGAAATCCAACGGATTGGATTAAGCACCTCTATCTTTTTTACCTTCCATTGAATGGCAGGTTTCCAAAAGATTGCCTCGAACACAGCACGTGCTGCCGATGGGGTGATTACATCGTAGCTTACCCGCTCCACCTTCATTTCGGGTCGGGTAAAGCAAGCGTAATCGCCCCATACTTCAATGCAAAATTGTTTGTTGTAATATTCCATATTTTTAGTTTTACATTAGTTGCTAAAGTTGGTGGGCTAAAGCCCGCATTCTATTCTCTTGCTCAGCCCCCAGACTGAAGGCTGGGGTTATGAGCTATGGCATCTATTCTATTCACTTTCATTGTCTCAGACTGAAGGCGGGGGTTATATCCCTCATATTATTTGTATCTCTTCCAGCCATTTACCCTTCAGTTGTAATCCTGAATGTTGGTTATAAAGTTTTGAGTATTCCTGAATCCAGCATCCATGCAGTTCAACGATCAAGCCTGCTTTTTGAATTTCTGCAAAATCTCGTTCGTTAACCGATACTGTGTAACGCTGTAATTTTCGCATCAACCAGGGTTCCGGACCTTTACGCTTGAGCAGTTGAATCAAATCATTTCCCTCTTTGTATTCAACCAATATTGTTTGAGCATTTTTATCATCAATCAACCTAAAATCCCGCGCTGCCGTGGCAAATTGGAATTTCATGTATTGGGCATCTTTCCACAAGCTATCACAAATATCGGCCTTATCGAAATTGTCGATTTTACTATAGAAAAGCCTGAAATATTCCTGAAAAGCCATTGGTTCGAGGAGTGAGTTTTCGTTATCCGACCTATTGGGCAACATCTCTTTAAATGTATCGGCACCTTTCCGCATCAATCCGATGGGGGTTCCTTTCGAAGGCAAAAAAACCTTTACTAACCCAAGCTTGTTTTCTTTATTTAGTTTTCCTTCGCGGTTGCAGCGCCCCGCACATTGTGCGATAGAATCCAAACCTGCAATGGCCCTGTAAACCACAGGAAAATCAATATCCACCCCGGCTTCAATCAATTGAGTGCTAATAACCCTCACTGGCTTATTCTCTTTTAGCCGGAGTTTTATTTCATCGATGACATCCATAATGTGAGCAGTACACATAAGCCGCGAAAGATGCAGTGTGTCTTCAGGCATCAATTCGTGTAATTCACGGCATTGATTTCGGGTATTTACAATGCAAAGTACCTGTTCATGCTGTTCTAATTCATCTGCAATAGCCGACCAATCAACCGTTTCATTAGTGTTTTGTGGTATTTGAATTGCTACCCTTTTCAGATTGAAGGCTAATTCATCAACATTTTGAATAACCTCGCGTACTGAATCCGAACCAATGCCCTCGAACGCAAACTGACCTTTTCCTCCAATTTTACCAGTCAAGGCAGGTTGAGTAGCCGTTGAGAACAGAACCGAAACATCGTAATTGTCTACAAGTCCTTTTAAAATTGTGAGAATGGGATTTAGAAACTCCGGAGGTAGCATTTGTGCTTCATCTAAGATGATAACGCTATTTACAAGATTATGCAATTTTCGGCAACGCGATGTTTTATTGGCAAAAAGCGATTCAAAAAGCTGAACGTTCGTGGTTACAACAATTGGGGCATCCCAGTTTTCAGTAGCCAGTTTTCGTTTTTGAGTGTTTGTGTTTTCGTCAATATTACTGTGATGTTCAATTACATTGTCATCGCCAAAAATTGAACGATAGATCTGAACGGTTTGGGTAATGATACTTGTATAGGGAATTGCAAAAATAATTCTTGACTTTTTGTATTTTAAGGCATGGACCAATGCCCATGCCATTGACGACAATGTTTTGCCGCCACCGGTTGGAACTGTAATTGAAAAGAATCCGGGTGAAAGCTCACCTGACTCAATGCAATCTTTTAATATTTTACTTCGAATTGTATTAACCTGAGAAATGGGGGCATTCTTCAACATCTCTTCCATATGAATATCAAATCGGCTTTTCAATTCAATGAGTGAGTCATATTTACCTCGTCTTTCGTATGATTCGGGATTCATAAAGCGTTCGGTATCGAGATAATCGGCATCAACCAAACAGGAAAAGAGCATTCTTATCCAGAGATGCATCTGGTTCGAATCTATAGGTTTTCCTGTTGGCGGATTTAGATTGATTTTCTCAAGTAATTCACCGGGGATCTTTGATCTAATCTTATCCAGATACTCTTGCTTCTTTAATCTGTCAGATAAATCACCTGTAATACATGGCTCGTGTATATAATTGTGCAAACCGGCATGATGTCCTGCAATGCAATAGGCTAAAGGAGGCCAATGGCTTGGATAAATTTCTTTTGCCAAAATTGCAGCAGCAGAAGTATGATCGGTTTTTCCTAATCTTTCACCTTCCTCGTAACCTGAATTCACTTTAATATACTCCTGGAATTTATCGGAATACTTTCCTAAGTCATGCCAGAGTCCAAGAATTCTGCCCCATTCTGGATTACTAAATTCTTTCGCAAATTTCTCAGCGAGAGTTGCGGTACCATTTAAATGATCCAACATATTCTGTTTCTCATATTTTTCCTCGCTAATTTTCATTATATGAGCAATGTATTCCATAGACAGTAATTATTATGTTGTGAAAACATCTATGGCGGGGAAACTCGCCTTTTTTTATTTTCAAAAAATCTAACTATTGTTATTAAAAATCGAATCATTAATCAAATGCCCTATCGCTTAAAACAATAATATTGAAATACACCTCAATTTCAATTAAGCCCGTTTCAAATGTATTAAATAAAAATCAAAGATAAATGACAAAATATTAAAATAATATTAATATAAACATGATGCTTATATATAGCATTGACAAGTTTATGTTTGTAACATTGACTTAATACAATGTCAAAGGGGTTCACAGGCAACCAGGTTATCAGCATTAGGTTGCGTGGGGCTATTTTATACTCAAAACCCACTTTCACACAAATGGACAGGGCCTTTTGAAGTCGCAAAGGGCTTTGATAGTTTTTAGGCTTACACCTGTTAATACTCTGATTATGAATACCATTTCTTTCCACAAAAATTAATTTAAGAATTTATACAATTTCCATTGCAGGAAATGAAAATATTTGTAAATTTGCGTCCTCATAGAGAGCTAGTATCAGTAAAGATATTCAGTCAATGGGAGCATAGCTCAGCTGGTTCAGAGCACCTGCCTTACAAGCAGGGGGTCACAGGTTCGAACCCTGTTGCTCCCACTCTTAAAAACAACCACTTACAATTAATTTTGTAGGTGGTTTTTGTTTTTTTGCATTTTATTTACATTTTTCAATTCTGAACTGAATTGCTGATACCGCCTTTTATAACATCAGGTAATCTATAATTCATTCTTAAACAACATTCTTAATTTGTCGTTTCTTTAATTCCGTTAAAAAAAACAACTTCTTTACTGCAGAGATTTCAAAATCGTAATTTTTCAACAATAAGGTAATTTTTGCAGGCTTCCTCAGCCTATTGCTGTTTTTCTTAGCTTTACAGTCTTAAACAGAGTTGATCATTTAAACCGGGTTTTATGTTTCCTTACCGCATTGGATTGGGCTTTGATGTTCATAAGCTGGCGCCGGGATTGCCTTTTTTCTTGGGGGGAGTAAAGATAAATCACCATTCGGGTGCAGTCGGACACTCTGATGCCGACGTTTTGCTCCACGCCATTTGCGATGCTTTGCTGGGGGCAGCCGGATTAAGAGATATAGGTTATCATTTTCCTGATACAGATGCCAGCCTTAAGGGCATTGACAGTAAGATTCTATTGGATCGTACCGTCAACCTTCTGGAAGAAAAAGGCTGGAAAACAGGAAATATTGATTGTACCATTGCCCTTCAGGCGCCCAAAATATCGCCATATATTCCTGAAATGCAGGCTTGTATTGAAAAAATAACAAAATCAGGCCTCGGCAGTGTTTCGGTTAAAGCGACCACCACCGAAGAGCTGGGTTTTACAGGACGCAAAGAGGGAGTCGCAGCCTGGGCTGTTGCAATTATTTTTAAAGAAGAAACAAGTATATAGTTAGGAGACCCAAATAATGGAAATCAGGTACCTCGAACATTCTCAAATCGATATGGCTGCATGGGATAATTGCATAAGCAAAGCCGTAAACGGTAATTTATCTGCCTGGTCGTGGTTTTTGAATATGATGAGTTCGGACTGGGATGCGCTGGTTGAGGGAGAATATGAAACGGTTTTCCCTATGCCTTTCAGAAAAAAAGCCGGAATTTATTATTTATATCAACCTTTCTTTTCCCAGCAACTAGGCATTTTTTCAATTAATCCGTTAACACCTGAAAAAATCGGACAATTTCTAGATGCAATTCCATCAAAGTTCAGCTATGCCAACATCAACCTTAATTCATTCAACAAGCCTGATCCGGATAAATATAAAATCATCAATAACTTAAACCATGAACTCGACCTGATTGAATCTTATGAAATCATCAGAAAATCATATAAAGATAATACCCGAAGAAACATAGTCAGGGCAAATAAGGAGGGAGTATCGATCAGTACAAATGTAAAACCCGAAGATATAATTAATCTGTTTAAGAGCAACCGGGGAAAGGATTTTAGTCACCTTGGAGAATACGACTACCGGAGATTGACAAGGATGATTTATCACAGCCTGGGCATGGGTAAAGCCATTTGCTACGGAGCTTTTACTTCCGACAATTCATTTTGCGCAGGGGCTATTTTGCTTTTCAGCCATCGCAAAGTAGTTTTTTTGTTTTCCGGGGTCAACGAAACTGCAAGGAAAAATGGCGCCATGTCGTTATTGATTGACAGGTTTATTCAGGATTTGGCAGGCAATCACCTCACACTTGATTTTGAAGGTTCGAATGATGCTAATCTGGCAAGATTCTACAGTAGTTTTGGAGCCAGTGTGCTCCATTACCCTACGGTTATAATTAACAGGCTTCTCTGGCCAGTAAAGTTCCTGCCATCGCTCAGGGGAAAATTCAGGAAGATATTTTAGGTATTAACTGTTTTGCCTTATATCAGGTTTTCTTTTAAAGATAAATTTTCCGACAAAAAAAACCCCATTCGAAAGAAAGGGGATGATAATGATATTAGTAAGTTTCGGTTTACTGTGCTTATTTGGCAGCCTGCTTCTGGAAAGCCTCAAAATCGAAATGAAGGGTAAAGCGCAGTGTGTTTTCCAGGGGATTTTTTGCTTTTCCGCCGGTTGGAATGAGGTAGGCAAAGTCAAGTCCGAATACGTTGTAACGCAGTCCGGCACCAAGGGTAAAGAACTTACGGTCTCCTTTTAGGCGATCTTCATAGAAATATCCACCCCTGATGGCAAACTGTTTGTCATACCAGTATTCAATTCCGGCTGCAAATGAAAATTCTCTCATCTCTTCTTTGAAACCTCCTGGTGCATCGAAAAACGACTGAAACATACCGACAGGGACAGATACATTGGGATCTTTCCCGAATGCGATGAGCTGTTCACCGTCGTCGCCATAAATTGGCAGGCCGGTTGCTGAGTCGGTTGCATAAATCGGAGGGGTTGGAATGAGAAGTTTATTCACATCAACCATGAATGTCAAACGGTTGTAATCATCAATATCCAGGGTGAGTGAGGGCCCAAAACGAAGGTTTGTGGGAATAAAATCACGCTGTGTGTTATCGTCGGAGTATGAGATTTTTGAACCTATGTTGCTGATGTTAAGTCCCCAGGCAAAATAACCTTCCATGTTCGGGAATTCCACATCATGCTGAGAATAAAGGGCTATATCCGAAGCAACTGAACGACCGGGTTTGGTAGAGGCACCCCCTACACTTTGGCCCTGAGTCAGATTAGAATTAATAAATCTTGCCGAAACGGCTCCGGAGAGATTTTTGGTAAGTTTTCTTGAATATGCTGCACTGAGCGCAAATTCGTTGGGCCTGTAATTTCCAATGGTACCTCCCTGAATATCGGTAAATGTGATATCGCCGAGAGAGAAATAAAGCAGCGAACCTGAAATGACCTGATCATCTCCAAGTTTTGCATACCCCGTAAGATAGGCAAGGTTAATGTCGCTCACAAGTGCACGCAACCATGGGCTGTATGACATTGAAAACCCCATGGAATTTTCGATATAGGTATATTTTGCCGGATTCCAATGTAGTGAATTGGCATCAGGAGCACTTGAAACCCCTGCTTCGCCCATCCCGGCTGATCGCGCATCAGGCGCTATCTGCAGGAATGGAACAGAAGAGGTAATAGTATTCAGGTCCTGCCCGATATAAGTAGTGCTTTGTGCTTGAACAATACAGGAAAATGCAGTGAATATCCCGGTAAGAATACTCAACCGCACAATAGAAGAAATTCGCATAAAACTCGGTTTTGATAAAGTGCGCAAAGTTATTTATAATTTTTGAATATGATGCATTAGAAACGACAATGTATCTCTATTATTGCCTTTTTACCCTTCAATTAAATAACACAACAAGAAAAACATTTTTCAGGCAGTAATATTGTGTTGTAATAAAAAATTATATCCTGTCAGAAAAAGAACAATTCTGACTTCATTTGGTTTGGGTTTCTTACAGATAAAATTTCCATATACATGATTTTTAGTTTAATCTTTAATCAGATTTCTTTTCTTCAAACCATCAAAAAATCCCGGCTACTTTTGCTGAATGCGTATTTTTGCATTAAAAATAAGCATTTCTGATGAACAGACTCCGTTTTCTTGTTAATGCATCAATAATTTTTCTGATACTTTTTTATGGAATCAAAAGTTTTGCTCAGCAAAAACAGCAGGAAAATATTTTTGTTTCGCCTGTCGACATTCCTATCTCTCTTTCAGGAACCTTTGCTGAACTCAGGTCAAACCATTTTCATTCAGGTCTTGACATCAGAACCCAGGGAGTTGAAGGAAAAAAAGTTTTTGCCTGTGCTGATGGATACGTTTCAAGAATAAGAATTTCGCCTTTTGGGTTTGGGAAAGCCGTTTACATCAAACATCCCGGAGGGCTTACTACGGTATATGCGCATCTCAGAAATTTTACAAAGGAAATTGATACCTGGGCAAAATCAGAACAGTACAGGCTCAGGAAATTCGATGTGGATTTATATCCGACACCGGATAGGCTGAAAGTAAAGCAAGGGCAAATCATAGCTTATTCAGGTAATTCAGGATCTTCACAAGGCCCACACCTGCATTTTGAAGTAAGGGATTCAGGTACAGAGGAACCATTGGATCCAATACACTTTGGATTTGGTATTAAGGACATTATTCGTCCTGTTATCAATGGGTTTCGCATTTATCCGGCCTCTGACGAAAGCTCAATCAACGGTAAACCAGAAATTTTTCAGGATGATATAGCAGGATGGGGAAACACATACCGGTTCAGGGCAAAGGACACCATACTGATTTCGGGTGATGTTTTCTTTGGACTTGAAGCCTCCGATCTGCTGAATGGCTCGGACAATAAGAACGGAGTTAATATGATGCAGGTATTTGTTGACTCAGTGCTTCATTTTCATTGGGAGGCCAACAGATTCAGCTTTGGTGAAACAAGATATATCAACAGTTTCATTGATTATGCAGCATATCACAAAACAGGCAAACGCTACATGCTTACCCGAAAGGCCCCTCAAAGCAAGTTAAGCATGTATAAATCAATGATTAATGACGGAGTTTTAAAAAGCATTCCGGGAAAAACGCAGCACATCAGAATAATGATAGCTGACGGGAAAAGAAACGAATCATCATTAAATTTCTTTATTAAAGGCATTGAAGCTAAGGGTGCAATTGCCAGCAGGACTTTAAGTCCCCAGACTTTCAGCTACAGAACGCACAACCAGTTTCGCACACCGCACATCAATATTTCACTACCCGGAAAATGCCTGTATGAGGATACACCTTTTGAATATTCAGCAGAACCCTCTGAAAAATGGAGTTGTTCAATGATTCACAAAATCCATCACCCCACTGTTCCACTTCATGATTATTTTGACCTGATGATACGTATTGACAGTGCCTGCAGGGCATTAACCTCAAAACTGTTTGTAGTAAAACTGAACACAAGCAACAAACCTTCCTATATTGGCGGGGAGGCTGAAGGTAGATACATCAAGGCACGGGCCAGAGAATTTGGAACATATACCATCATGGCCGATACAACCGCGCCCACGATCACCCCCATAAATATCAGCAAGGACAAAAATCTGCAAAATCAGATAAGCATTCGTCTGAATATAACCGACGATTTATCAGGAATCAAAACCTACAATGGATACCTGAATAACAAGTGGATACTGATGGATTATGATGCCAAAAACAATATACTGGAATATGCGTTTGACGAAAATCTGCAACCCGGAAAAAATGTTTTCAGAATTGAAGTGACTGATAATGCAGCGAACAAAACTACTTACAGGACAACACTTAATTATTAGTCACAAAAAAATCGTGATAATTTATCTGCACTGAAGTTTGTAGTTTAAATGGCTTTATAATTCCTTATCAATAATTCCAGGGGAATGGTGACCAGGATGCTTTCACTGAGTTTTCCGATTCTGACAAGAACTTTTTTCCTACCCCGGTATTCTATCAGTTCACCCAGCAATCCCATAAATAAACCAGCCTGCACCATAATGCTTTCACCTGGTTCAAGTTTTTCACTGACTACTTCGAGTTCAGCACCCTCATTCAGCAATAATCTTACAGATGCAATCTGATTTTCGGGAATCGGAACTGCCTTTCCTTCAAAAGTCACATACCTGACCAATGAATTCATTGATAACACTTTAAGATAATTTTCTCTGGAAACTTTTACAAAGACATAGGATTTTAACAAGGGCACTTCCACCCATTTTATCCTATCGCTCCATCTGCGGCTTGTCTTGATAAGCGGAAGATAATGTTCAATGCCCATGCTTTCCAACTCCTTGGCAGCAACTTTTTCAGCCCTGGATTTTGTGTAGCATGCGTACCAGAATGATTGAGATGAATCAACCATTGTTACCGGTTTTATAGTTTCCTTAGCCAAAACACGAATTAAATAAAACAATTCACAAACCTATGAATTTAAAAAACATGGGTAATGATGAAACCAGAAATTTATAATAAATATACAGAGATAAACATTCCGAAGGATAAAAGGCTAAACCTTAAAACTGATTTCTTTATTCTCTGGAATTGGTGAATGTGCATCATTTTTTAACAACAGCTTTTCGATGTTGATGATTTCGACAGGAAGAATTTCGAATGAATCACTTTGAGCACAAGGAATCTCAATCATCTGAAAGGATTGAATTGTACAACCCTCTGGTCCTTTCTTACACCAGGCAATAAAAGGCTCTAGATGACCTGGCAATCCTTCGGCTTCAATAAGTATCGATAATCCTAAATATTGGGCGAATCCTCTAATATCGTTTTGTTCTGCAAGCCTGGCAACCAGATGGCGGAAACCATAGCGATGAATATTTCCGGTTATAAAAATCCTGTATCTTTTCAATTTTTTCTAAGTAAGAATATTTATATATTAAATTATAATGAAAAGGTAATACCCTTTTCCAAATCTACTTCAATTTAGGGCTGAAATTATAATCAATTTCCCGTAAGCTAAAAAAAAGCTGATTTGAGGCATATTTGTTTATCAAACGTAATATTTTTTTTAGTAATCGTAATTCCAAATTGTCATATTTTTATGAATTTACAAATGAATCCGAAGCAGAGAATTAACGAACATAAAATCAAAAACAAGCGAGAAAAATTTATTAACATATTGACAATCACATTTAATACAAAAATCTTTAAATAATCACATGACCATACTTCAAAACACAGGAATTCGTAATAAGCAGAATAGTTCATTCGTAAGAAACTTTATAAAAAAACTACAAATCCAGTCCAAAGACAGAATTGCGGGTCAATTTTGAAAAGAAGTTAATGTTTACCTGACAGTACGACAGAAGTTATATCGTTCCAAGAAATATCTCAAATATTTTTCGAAAAATCTGTTTTGACTATTTGAATCGTTCACGATCACAGCAGTTCAATAATAGAATTACCAGGATTCGAGTCTGCAATATATTGATAATCATATAATTTCACCCTCAGCTTTTACTTTTAACATTACTCTGTAATACACAAATTTTCCATCAATAAAAATTATTCCGGCAATTAACTGTGGAAATTAAAAATCACATCTTATTATTATCGAATTATATAAGATTTATGTCGTACTTTTACGACATTAAATCTTATATAAAGTTCTGGGAATTTTCTCAATTGGCAAAAAATTATGAACATCTTATCTATATTGCTGTTCATCAATACAGACTTTAACTTTCAAAGCTTTCATAATCAAAATCAGAATTTCTGAAGCAAACAATTAATCTAAAAAAATGAAGAAAAATTCAATTCTACTTTCAGCCCTCTTCCTGATCATCATGATGTCGTGCACTCCTAAGCAAAAAGAGACAAGTCGAACTCAAACCCAGCCACAAATGCAGGAGCAACAGTTAAATAAAACTGTTGTGGATACTTTAAAATCTACTCCTGTTGTTTCAACTGATAAGTTAGCCCCTGAGCAAACCACAACAGCTGTAGTGCTTAATCCACCTCATGGTCAGCCCGGACATATCTGCGAAATTCCGGTTGGAAGTCCACTCCCCAGCACACCAGCTAATACAACCACCCAAATTAAAACCAACGAAACTGCTAAACCAGTTGAAACTGCACAACGTTTAAATCCTCCTCACGGACAACCGGGACACCGCTGTGAA
The DNA here is from genome assembly GCA_019429275.1 of Lentimicrobium sp. Taxonomy (GTDB): domain Bacteria; phylum Bacteroidota; class Bacteroidia; order Bacteroidales; family Lentimicrobiaceae; genus Lentimicrobium. The sequence continues at coordinate 90,348 of JAHYJC010000014.1, forward strand.
ATCCCTGTTGGAGCCCCACTTGATACTCCGGCATCAACTTCAGCACCAGCAGCCAACAGCGGCTCATTCGCTCCAACTGTTGAAAACGCCTCTCGCCTGAAAACGGGACAGAGATAAGCAGTGTAAAATGATTTTATGCAGATGATGAACACCAAAATTCATTATCTGCAGGCCAATATCCAAAAAGATTAATGTAAAAAAAAGGCTTTATCTAAATTTAACTTGAATTATGTCGTATTTTTGCGACATTAAAAACAGTCTATGAATAAATCAGAAAAATTTAATACAACTCAAAAGGAGCTTGCCCGTTTTGCCCGGGTTATCTCCCACCCTGCCCGCCTGGCAATACTTAAATATCTTTCTGAGACAAAAAGCTGCATTTCGGGTGATATTTCAGATCAATTGCCATTGAGCCGATCTACAGTTTCGCAGCATCTTAAAGAGCTGCGCAATATTGGACTTATCCACGGCGAAATTGATGGACTGAAGGTAAATTATTGTCTTTGTGCAACAGAAATCAAACGTTTTATGGAGATGTTCGATGTTTTCTTCGAATCTATCAGGAATGCGGAATTTTCCTGTGAGAAAAAAGTATAAATTCCGAAAAATGAAACTACCATGAAAATACTTATCATTTGTACCGGTAACTCATGCCGTTCGCAGATGGCCCACGGCTTTCTACAGTCGTTTGATCAAGATCTTAAGGTATGCTCGGCCGGCACCGAAGTTTCGGGCAAACTTAACCACATAGCAGTTGAAGTAATGAAAGAAATTGGCATCGATATCAGTCAACATTCTTCCGACTCTGTTGATATGTACCTTACCGAAGATTGGGATTACGTAATTACTGTTTGCGGAGGCGCCAACGAAGCCTGTCCGGCTTTTCCCGGAAAGGTAAAGCACCGACTTCATATTGGGTTTGATGATCCTTCTCATGCTGTTGGAACCCCAGAATTTATTCAGAGTGAATTCATTCGCGTTCGTGATGAGATTAAGGAAAAGTTCCGACTGTTTTATAAACAGATTAAAGAAATGCAGACAGATCGTTAGTAGAATAATGTAGAATATTAAGCTGAAATCCTCCAAGAAAAAAATCCAGAATCATGAAAGAAAAAGTAGTTTCGGTCTTTTCGAGCCTCGGTGCATTGATATCCGGTTGTTTTGGCTCATGCGGGGTTGCCTGTTTTGCTACAGGGTGTTGCGGTGGTACAGCTTTGCTGGGATTTATTGGTTTGTCGGGGTCAACACTTAAGATTTTTGAGAAATTAACACCGATATTTCTTGTTATTACGGTACTTGCCCTTGCATACGGATTTTACAAAGCATACTCGCCAAAAAAAGCAGAGTGCTGCTCTCCCCCTAAAACAGAAGACAAGGATAATTCTTCATGCTGCGAAAAAGAAAAACCGGTTTCTTTTTTTCAGTCAAAGGCTTTTCTATGGGTGGTAACAGTACTTTGTGTTATTATGTGGACTTATCCATTGATTTTCAAACAACAATCCAACACAGTAAATGATTCACCTTGCTGCCCGGCTTCTGCAGATTCATTAAAAAGCAGTTGTTGTCCGCCTTTAAATGACACAGCTTTCAAAATAAAAAACAACGTACCTTCGGAATAAATCCTATGCTTTCTTTCATTAAAAAAATCAAAATATAAATAAGATGTCAAAATCTGATAACGAGCTAAAAAACATTGTAAAAGACAAATACAGTAAAATTTCGCAACAAAAAGACGAAACCTCATGTTGCGGTTCAACCGGTTGCTGTGGTGAAGTTGACTACACTATGTTCAGCGAAAGCTACACACATTTACAGGGCTATAACCCCGATGCTGATCTTGGGTTGGGATGCGGTATTCCCACAGAGTTTGCACATATCAGGAAAGGTGATACAGTAATAGACCTCGGCTCAGGTGCCGGAAACGATTGTTTTGTAGCCCGCTCTCTGGTTGGAGAAAACGGAAAAGTAATCGGCATTGACTTTACCGATGCTATGCTTGAAAAAGCCAGGTCAAATGCGCAGAAACTTGGATACAACAATGTGGAATTCCGCTTTGGCGACATCGAAAAACTACCGGTTACAGCCAACAAAGCCGATGTAATCATCAGTAATTGTGTGCTTAACCTGGTACCTGACAAGGCCAAAGCTTTCGGCGAAATTTTTCGCGTACTCAAGCCCGGAGGTAACATATCGGTATCGGATGTGGTTCTCAGGGGTAAACTGCCCGAAAATCTGAAACAAGCAGCTGAAATGTATGCCGGGTGTGTGTCGGGAGCAATTCAGATGAACGAATACCTTGAAATCATTAAGAACAGCGGACTAGAGAAAATAAAAATTCAGAAAGAAAAAGTCATTTCTATCCCCGGTGAAATTCTACTAAACTACCTCAATCAGGAAGAACTTGACAGTTTCAAGGTTTCAGGAACCGGAATCTATAGCATTACAGTTTATGCTGAGAAGCCAAAACAGGTTCAGGACTGTGGATGTAACTGTAGTTGCTGATGAGCCGGTCTGCCTGAAGAAATTGAATCAATTAAAAAGGCAATCAATAAAATAATTTCAACTTCCAAAGCCCGTTGATCCCGATGTTCCCCTAAGAGGATTTTATTTCAGGATAAGCAGAATTTATAAAATAAACTTTAAGGAACTGAGGCATAACAAAAACACTTCCTTGAGCAACTAATCCCCTAATCCCCTAATCGACTAATTAACACAACAACACAATGCCTTCCAAACCCAAACTCAAATTCTTAGACAGGTACCTCACCCTGTGGATTTTTCTGGCCATGTTTATTGGTGTATTTTCAGGATATTTTTTCCCTGCTATCGCACAATTCTGGGATTCGATGAAATCGTCTCCTGAAAGCACAACAAATATCCCTATTGCCATAGGCCTGATTTTGATGATGTACCCGCCCCTGGCTAAGGTAAAATACGAAGAACTGGGTGATGTTTTCCGCAATGTTAAGATCCTCACATTGTCGCTCATTCAAAACTGGATCATTGGCCCTGTGCTGATGTTTCTGCTTGCTGTGGCGTTGTTTAAGCTGTTCCCTGGTGAAAACAATTCCAATCTACCCTATGTTTATGGAATCATTATGATTGGCCTGGCGCGTTGCATTGCCATGGTGATTGTATGGAATGATCTGGCAAAGGGTGATACCCAATATGCAGCCGGACTGGTAGCCTTTAACTCAATCTTTCAGGTGCTGTTCTTCTCGGTGTATGCCTGGGTTTTTATCGCTGTTTTACCCGGCTGGTTTGGCATTCCGACCAGCGATGCGGTAGAAAGCATCACCATCGGACAAATTGCCGAAAGTGTATTTATTTACCTCGGTATCCCGTTTATCGCTGGTTTTCTCACGCGTTTCATCCTCATCAGGGTAAAGAGTAAAGATTGGTACCATAGGGTATTTATACCGAAAATTAGCCCGATAACACTCATTGCCCTTTTGTTTACCATCGTGGTAATGTTTTCGCTTAAAGGCGAATACATTGTAAAAATTCCACTTGACGTTGTGTTGATAGCTGTTCCCCTGCTGATATACTTTGTCGTTATGTTTTTTATTTCCTTTTATATGAGCAAAAAGGTCGGGGCCAATTATGAGCAATCTGCAACGCTTTCGTTTACGGCAGCAAGCAACAATTTTGAACTTGCCATTGCTGTGGCCATCGCTGTTTTTGGTATCAATTCAGGTGAAGCTTTTGCTGCAGTGATAGGCCCTCTTGTTGAAGTACCGGTTATGATAGGTCTGGTAAGTGTGGCATTTTGGTTTAAGAGGAAGTATTTTACAATCAATAAGACCTGATTTTATGTCCTTTGTAGAAAATCTTGGATCGAAAGAGGCGTATGAGTTGCTAGTTGCAGGGGATGCTGTATTGCTGGATGTAAGAGCTTTATATCTTCAGGATTTCAAGTGTTTTGATGTACCGAGGTGTTTACAGATTCCTGCCAAAGAACTTATCAAAAGAGCAACAGACCTGTCAAAGGATGTTTTCTATATTTGTGCAGATTCTGCTGGTATTTTCAGCAAAAATTCCGCCCAAACCTTATTAGATGCTGGTTTTATAAAAGCTGGAAATCTGGCAGGCGGATTGGTGGATTGGGAACTCGCAGGATTACCTGTACGGACTGACATTGATGAAAGGTTTACCGGATCGTGCATGTGTCAATTAAAGAAGCGGGCGAAAAAGTTATAAAATCGCTTTCAGAGTTTATCTCTTCCTGATTTTATAATAAATCCCAACAATAATTACAAGGACTGCAAGGATGAGCGCTATGCCCCAACCTATTCCCAATCCGAACATTTGTGAACCATCCATCATAATATTTCAAATTGATTTGTTTCCAATGCCTGTTTGCAATAATTAAATTGCATTATTCATTATTGTTGAATTGCAAACACTATAAGGAAGTATAAAGTGCGGCAATAATCCGGTGCATTTCTTCCTGGCTTTTCCCGAGTCTGATTAGTAGTTTTTCAAATCCGGCCTTATTTTTTCCTTCGGCATATATCCTTTCCTTATCAGGTAAAGATTTGGATTGTGGATCCAATCTGTGAAACTTCAAAATCAACTTCTTCTTTATGTTAACGGCGTTTATCATTGATTATCTTCTGATTGCATATGAATTGAGACTGCAAAGTTGATGAATTCAGCGCTTGAAGTTATTACACAATTCTGATTGATTTTTACACATTTCATTGGTTCAGCAAGCTATAAAAATAAGTAAAATTAATCGAGTAGGAGGAAAATAAAACAGTTTTCCTCCTGTTTTATTTTCCGACCTCTCACACCACCGTACGTACCGTTCGGTATACGGCGGTTTGTTAGAAAAGTGTTAACTGGTATTCTGTTTTCC
>JAHYJC010000015.1 GCA_019429275.1 Lentimicrobium sp.
GTATTTGAAGCTGCTGAAAATTTTGCCATACTGAGATCCATTATTGATACTGCCATAAAAAATGGCCAGAATGTTTTTCTTGCATTAAACACCATTGCCGATTACAAAAGAAACTGATTAGTTACAAACTTTTTAATCATTTTAAGTATCAGTTCGGGTTTTATTGGTTTAGTAATATACTCATCGCAGCGGGCTTTCAAGAATATTTCCCTATCACCGGGAATTGCAAAGGCAGTAGTTGCAATTATTGGTATATCAGGCCTGAATTGTTTTATTTCCTGAGTGGCTTCAATACCGTTTTTGCCTGGCATTTTAATGTCCATCAGTACCAGCGAAATGTCTTTATTTAACCTGACCAGTTCAATGGCTTCGCTGCCATTTTTTGCCCTCAGTGTTCTAAAACCTGATTTGCTTAATAATTTTTCAAGGTACAGGTAGTTTGATTCTTCATCTTCAGCAATCAGAATTTTGATGCCTGGCTCATTTATTATGTTTGTATCGTCAGTGTTTTCAGCCATTTCATTTTTTTATATTTACATTCGGGGGGCTTTAATTTCCGGATTTTTTTGACTTAGAGCTCAGTTTCTTGTATCAGTATTCACTTGAATGAAATTGCTAAACTCCATTTTTTCTCAGGATTTAGTGAAAGCTGCCCCGATTAAAATGATTTTAGGATTACCACGGTCATTTCTCAATCAATTCATATAACAACTTTATCTCTTCCGCCCAGATTTCTTCATCGGGAGTTTCAAGGATAACCGGCATATTGTCAAAACGGGAGTCATTCATAAATCTCTTGAAAAAATCAATTCCAAGAAGTCCCTTTCCTATGCTGTTATGCCGGTCAACCCGGCTTCCGAGGGGTTTCATGCTGTCGTTCAGGTGTACTCCACACAAATAATTCCAGCCAATAATTTCATCAAATTTTCTGAAAGTTTCCACATACCCTTCATTTGATAAGATATCGTAACCTGAGGTATAGGTGTGGCAGGTATCAATACAGACTCCAACCCGGCTTTTGTCTTCCACATGATCAATAATATATTTTATCTGTTCGAAGGTGTGTCCCAGGTTGGTACCCTGTCCGGCTGTATTTTCGATAACTGCAGTTACATTTTTTGTTTTTTCGAGTGCTATATTGATGGATTCTGCCACAATTTTCAGGCTTTCCTCCACATTAACAAGTTTCAGGTGGCTTCCCGGGTGGAAGTTTAGTCTGGTAAGCCCGAGTTGTTCACAACGCTGCATTTCATCCAGAAAGGCAGCCCTTGATTTTGCCAGTTCATTTTTCCCGGCATGGCCCAGGTTTATCAGGTAACTATCATGAGGCAGAATTTGCCATGGTTCATATCCATTGGCTAAACAGTTTTCCTTAAATCTGTCAATACTTTCGGCCGACAGGGGCGAGGAAACCCATTGACGCTGATTTTTGGTAAACAGCGCAAAAGCTTTTGCACCAATCGCTGCAGCATTTAATGGCGCATTTTCTACTCCGCCCGATGCACTTACATGAGCACCTATAAATTTCATAATTCCGGAATTAAGTCTATAGTGCAAAGGTAATCAACCGGAGGCTTCAACAGGCTTATTTTATATTTTCATTTCTGTTAATTACAAATATTTTTATATTTCTCAATTTTATTATGTCATCATTATTCTTCATCCCACGACATAGCCGGGCTAATGGTTGCCGCGCGTGTTACGGCCCGCTGCCCGAAACGGACGCGTATGCGATCCATCGCCTGATAAAGGCTTATGGTTTCGGGCGAATCGTCGAACATGCTGATTTGTTGTACTCCGCTTACCAGGTGGCTGAATTTCACTCCCACAAGCCTGATAAGCATACGCCTTTGGTAGAGGCGGTCAAAAAGGCTTCGGGCAACCGGAAGCAATATATGGTCAAAGGAAGTATATGGGATGCGGTGCTGAAGGGTATGTGTATCGAAATTGGCATAACGGATTTTTACTGTAACGCAGGAAGTTAGTTTTTGCTTACTGCGAAGTTCCCAGGCAAGTTTTTCTACTTTTCGAAGCAATAGATCATTTATCATAGCAATGTCAATAGAGTCCTGCTCAAAAGTGGTTTCTGAGCCAATCGATTTTCGTTCCGAGTAAGGCTCAACCGGTGTCGGGTCGATTCCGTTGGCTTTTTTCCAGATGACGATGCCGTTTTTGCCCAATAACCTTTCTATCATCTCGGGCGGCATATGGCTTAAAGTATCGATGCTGGCAATGCCCATTGAGCGCAGTAATCTGAAGGTTTTTTCGCCAATTCCGGGAATTTTGCCGATTGAAAGCGGACTGAGAAACGGGTGTACCTGTTCGCGTTGAACTTCGAGTTCACCGTTGGGTTTGGCCAGGCCAGTAGCGATTTTTGAAACGGTTTTATTGACAGAAAGCCCCAGTGAAATAGGTAGCCCGGTTTCGCGGATGATGCGCTGACGCAACTCATGCGACCACTTTGCTGCTCCAAAAAAGCGATCCATTCCGGTAATGTCAAGATAATGTTCATCGATGGATGCCTTTTCATAAACGGGAGCCTGCTCGGCTATTATATTGGTAACCTCGTTTGAAAATCGTGAATATTGCTCCATGTCGCCGCGTATAACCACAGCATCGGGACAGAGCACCCGGGCCATTTTCATTGGCATGGCCGAGTGTACGCCAAATGTACGGGCTTCGTAACTGCATCCTGCCACTACCCCCCGGCCCGACAAGCCTCCAACAATTACCGGCAACCCTTTCAGCCGGCTGTTGTTAAGCCGTTCGACCGACACAAAGAAGGCGTCAAGATCCATATGTACGATGGTCCGGTTGTCGCCCGATGATGATAAAAAAATATTTTTGGCCATTTGTATTTCCGGATAATTTTTGTTGTACCTTTGATTAAAATCTAATCAAATTTACGATTACAATATAATCATTTTTTCATTAATCCCGACAAAATCATGAATATTTTTGCTTCAAACATTAAATTGCTTCGCAAAAGGAAAGGACGTACCCAGGATGAAGCAGCTTTCATATTGGGAATGAAGCGTTCTACACTTAGCGGTTATGAAAACGAAGTTGCTCAGCCCGGCATCGAAGCATTGTTGGAATTTTCGAAATACTATGGTATTTCGGTTGATACCCTGCTGAAAATAGACTTGTCAAGATTGTCGCAGAGTGAACTTTCACAACTGGAAAGAGGGTACGATGTTTTTATTACCGGCAGTAAGATCAGGATATTGACTACAACTGTTAACAACGAAAACAATGAGAACATTGAAGTAGTCAACCAAAAAGCTTCGGCAGGTTACAAGTTGGGTTTTGCCGATCCTGAATACATCAAAATACTTCCGACTTTTCATATGCCTTTTTTATCTAAAGAAAAAAAATACAGGACATTTCAGATTTCAGGAGACTCTATGCTTCCAATACCCGATGGGTCATGGGTTACCGGCGAGTTTGTCCTCAACTGGAACCTCATACGCGACGGACAGCCTTACATCATACTAACCCTTGACGATGGAATCATGTTCAAGGTGATAACCAACCGGATAAAGTCAGATGGGCAACTTGTTCTTAACTCACTTAATTCACTTTACGATTCATATAATATTGATATTAAGGATGTTCGTGAAGTTTGGAAGTTTGTTCATTACATAAGCAGCGCACTACCTGAACCCAACCTTCCGCGCGCAGATCTGGCACAAACAGTTGCTTCCCTTAAAAAGGACGTGGATAAGCTAAAAAAACAGGTAACTAATGCTCAGATATTAAGACTCCCATTTGATGAATCATAATAAGAAACGGCTATATGTTTTATAAATGTTAAAGGTTCAACAGATTGATTAACTTTGCATCAACCGGAAATTGCTGTTTTACCAATAAATCCGTCAATCAGGCCATAAAACCAACCATTTGAGTTGCAGTCTATGAAAGATCCTAAAGAAACAGAATCAAAAACGCCGGATTACAAAGATATTCCGGTAGAGATCAAAGATAAACTTGAACTTTTAGAGTTGATGGTTAAGGAATCGTCTGATGTCATCTGGATTATGGACTCCAATTTGAAGACAACTTACATGAGTCCATCTGTTGAAAGGCAACTCGGTTATAAAGTGGATGAATACAGCCGCCTGACTTTATCTGAGCGCTTACCTGCCGAATCATTTGAACTTAGTCAGCATATTTTTCAATATGAAATTCTACCTGTCATGAAAGGCGAGCGTCTGTATGACGGAAAACCTATAATTTATGAAATGCTCCACCGGCATAAAAACGGACAAATGGTCTGGGGCGAAATCAGTTTTAGTTTTTTAAGAGATAAAAATGAAAAAATAACTTCCATTTTGGGTATCACCAGAAATATTGATGCCCGCAAACTCGCACAGGATGAGTTGGCCAGAAGCAAGGAGGAATTCAGAATGTTGGTCGAAAACACCAATGACTGGGTATGGAAAATTGACAGCGACAATAAATTTATTTATTCTAATCCTTTAGCTGAAAAAATTCTTGGATACCCCCTGAGCCAAATCATTGGTTCAACACCTTTTGATTTTTCAGATCCTGAAACAAAAGAGACTTTTAAAACCAATTTTGAACAATTAATTAAATCCGCTCTTCCAATTGAAGGATATCGCATCACGTTACTCGATAAGAATAAACGTTTAGTATATCTGGATGTGAACGGATCTCCTGTATTTGATTCAAAAGGTGAGCTTGAAGGATATCAGGGAATAGCCAGAGATATGTCGGGCTACCAATTGCTTATCAATAAGCTAAAACGACTGGAAATCCTGCAATCCACATTATTGAGCCTTCCTGATATTGGTGTTATTGAACTTGATAATAATTTTGAAGTTTTGCAATGGAGTGCAGGAGCAACCCATATTTTTGGATATAGCAGAGGAGAAGCTGTGGTAGGTAAAATTTTTAGTTCTCTCTGGGAATCAGCTGTCTGGATATCTTTTTGTAATGCCTTAGAAAAAAATTCACATCCAGTACCAACGCCCTTTATAATCAGGGAAGGTCGGAATAAGCGACAGGATTCCAAAACAATACAATGCATCTGGTATGTAAATCCGCTGATTGAAGATGAAAAGCTTAAAGGTGTCTGGATTTATGTAAAAGATATATCTGAAATATTTGAAATTCAGGACTCTTTGGCAAATTATAAATTATTTTTTGAATCATTTTGTGGAGCAGCTGTATTTACCGATACCCGGCTCAGGATTAATGGTTTCTCTACTACAACATTAAATTATTTTTCACCCCAGACATCATCAGTCAAAAAAGGTACTCACATCAGGAAACTCTTTAAAAAGGAATCTGTCAGGAGTCTTCTTGAGCAGGGTGCCATTTATGCGGCCAGAAAAGGCAACTGGCGAGGTGATGTAGATTTGGGAAATAATTCAGAAGGAAAAATTACTACCCTCCATATTGTTGGTTTGCATGATAGTAAAAGCAAGTTTAAGGGTTTTGCATTCCTTTTTGATCCTCAGGAAACTTTACCGGATATTGAGTAAATTTTCCTCCACTTGTGGTTCTTTCTGGCTTCTGATCAGGATGTGACTCTGATTGTTACAGCGTTTTAGGACAATAGAAAACCGCGCACCTGAATAAATGTTTAAAAGAGTCTATCGTCGAAGCTTTATTTTTGTACCTTTGCACACCATTTTATAATACACTTTTCTAAATCATGATAAATATTACTTTGCCTGATAATTCGGTCAGACAATATCCTGAAGGAATTTCATCTCTTGAGATTGCACGTAGCATTAGCGAGGGCCTGGCACGCAATATATTAAGTGCCAAAGTAAATGGCGAGGTTTGGGACGCAACCCGGCCTATCAATAATGATGCTTCTTTAAATTTATTGACCTGGGAAAATATCGAAGGAAAAGCAACCATGTGGCATTCTTCAGCTCATTTAATGGCTGAAGCTATTGAACAACTGTTCCCGGGTGTGAAATTTGGTATCGGACCTGATATAGAGAACGGGTTTTATTATGACATGGATTTCGGATCCCATGAAATATCGGCCGAAGATCTGGGAAAAATTGAACATAGAATGCTGGAACTCGCCCGCGAAAAGCAAATATTTAGTCGCAAAGAAGTTTCGAAAGCACAAGCCATCGATTACTTTACTGAAAAAAACGACGAATATAAGTTAGAATTGATCAGGGATCTGGAAGATGGGCAAATTACTTTTTACGAAAGCGGCACCTTTACCGACCTTTGCCGTGGTCCTCATTTACCTGATACAAGCTTCATTAAAGCCGTCAAGCTTCTTAACATTGCAGGAGCTTACTGGAGAGGTGATGAAACACGCAAACAGCTTACTCGTATCTACGGCATCACATTTCCGAAACAAAAAGAACTTACAGATTATCTCATTTTACTCGAAGAGGCAAAAAAGCGTGATCACCGTAAACTTGGCAAAGAGCTTGAATTGTTTACATTTTCTCCCAAAGTTGGGCAAGGTTTACCCTTGTGGCTACCCAAAGGTGCCATTCTTCGTGACAGGCTGGAACGTTTTTTAAGAAATATTCAGCAAAAAGCAGGATATCAGCCTGTTATAACGCCTCATATTGGAAATGTTGAGTTGTATAAAACTTCCGGTCATTTTCAGAAATACGGAAAGGACAGTTTTCAACCAATTTCTACTCCACAAGAGGGTGAACAATTCATGCTTAAACCTATGAATTGTCCGCATCATTGCGAAATATACTCTTCAAAACCAAGGTCTTATAAAGACCTTCCAATCCGTTTTGCTGAGTTCGGAACTGTATACAGATATGAACAAAGCGGAGAACTTCATGGTTTAACCCGTGTAAGAGGATTTACTCAGGACGATGCGCATATATTTTGTATGCCCGACCAACTGAAAAGTGAATTTATTGCCGTAATCGATATAGTGCTTCATATCTTTAAATTATTGGATTTTAAAGAATATACAGCTCAGATTTCGCTTCGTGATCCTGGTAACAAAGAAAAATATATCGGGACAGATGAAAATTGGGACAAAGCTGAAAATGCAATCATTGAAACAGTGAATGAAGCTGGCATTGAAGCTGTGATTGCCTATGGTGAGGCCGCATTCTACGGGCCAAAACTTGATTTCATGGTGAAAGATGCATTGGGTAGAAAGTGGCAGCTTGGAACCATTCAGGTAGATTACAATTTACCAGAACGCTTTGATCTTGAATATATTGGAAATGACAATCAAAAGCACAGGCCCGTAATGATTCACAGAGCTCCATTTGGCTCTATGGAAAGATTTGTTGCTGTGCTGATTGAACATACTGGCGGCAATTTTCCTTTATGGCTTGCGCCTGATCAGTTTATCATTCTGCCAATCAGCGAAAAATATCTGGATTATTCAAAAAAACTTTTAAATATTCTGAATAATTACGAAATTCGCGGCCTGATTGACGAAAGGAATGAGAAGACCGGACGTAAAATCAGGGATGCCGAAACCAGCAAAATACCATTTATGCTGATAGTCGGAGAGAAAGAAGAATCAGAAGGAACCGTATCGGTCAGAAGGCATGGACAGGGAGATCTGGGTACATTCAGCTTATCCGCTTTTGCTGAAATGATCAACAATGAAATTAAAGCCGTTTTTCAATAATATTATTCACTAATCAAAGGAGGACACGCATATAGCAACGCCATTTAGAAATCAGAGGGACAATCGTTTTACACGTAAAAAAGAGGACCCAAACCTGATTAACGAACGAATCAAAGCGCCTGTAGTCAGGGTTGTCGGAGAAAATATAGAACAGGGAATTTACAATCTGAAAGATGCATTGGCAATGGCCGCGCGTATGGAGCTTGACCTGGTTGAAATTTCACCTACCGCCAATCCGCCTGTTTGTAAAATAACCGATTATAAAAAGTTTCTTTACGAGCAGAAGATAAAACAAAAAGAAATAAAAGCCAAATCAGCAAAAATTGTTGTCAAAGAAATCAGGCTAGGTCCCAATACTGATGAACATGACTTCAATTTTAAACTGAAACATGCCATGAAGTTCCTTGAAGAAGGAGCTAAAGTAAAAGTCGAGGTATTTTTCAGAGGCCGCAGTATTGTTTATAAAGATCAGGGCGAAATAAAATTGTTGCAATTTGCATCTTTGCTTGAAGATTATGGTAAGGTTGAAAAACTGCCGTTGCTCGAAGGCAAGCGAATGATTATGATAATCGCACCTAAAAAGTAAAGTTTTTTATTAAAGTTTAATATAAACCCAATAACAATTTGTGTAATGCCAAAAATGAAGTCGAAATCCAGTGCCAAAAAAAGGTTTGACATAACCGGCTCTGGTAAACTGAAAAGGAAGCATGCTTACAAAAGCCACATTCTAACGAAAAAATCGACCAAGCGCAAACGTAATCTTACATACAGCGCCATAGTTGATCCTGCAGATGTGAAGAATGTAAAATTGATGCTTCAGTAATTCGTGTTAATTAAGTATTAACCCTTGCTTTCTGCACCAAAGATTCCTTCAAACGGAGGAGCGCGAAAGCGAAAACTAAAACAAAATGCCAAGATCAGTAAACGCAGTTGCCTCGAGGGCACGCAGAAAAAAACTCCTGAAGGCCGTTAAAGGACAATTTGGCCGTCGGAAAAATGTTTGGACGGTTGCTAAAAATGCATACGAAAAAGGCATGGTGTATGCATACCGTGACAGACGCCAGAAAAAACGCAATTTCCGCAGTTTGTGGATTACCCGCATCAATGCCGGTGTGCGGGAGTATGATATGTCGTACTCTGTATTTATGGGTAAACTCAAACAAAAGAATATAAATCTTGACCGCAAGGTTCTTGCCGATCTGGCAATGAATCACCCGACCACTTTTAAAGCGATTGTAGAAGCGGTTAAAGATTAGGCTTCTGAATTCAGTATGAAACAAAAAACCACCTTTTCCGGTGGTTTTTTGTTTTTGGTGATTTGTTATTACAATGGTTTGTCTAATCAGTGCGATCCTCCGCTGGCATTTCCGGTTGCCATCTTGTCGGCCGGCTCTTTGACCAAATACCAGGCAATTGCTGAAAATGCTACCGTAACTGCGCAAACCAAAAAAGTGATGCTCTTGTCTGCAGAATTACTGATCAGTTCACCTACGCCAAGGCTGGCTACCAACTGAGGCAATACCACCGAAAGATTGAACAAACCCATGTACAAACCCATTCGGGTTTGCGGAACCTTTTGCGACATGATGGCAAAAGGAAGGCTGATGGTAGCCGCCCAGCCAATGCCCACAATTGCCATCATAGAATAGATCATAGCAGGTGAATGGCCTAAAAGGAAAATTCCCAGATATCCGGCTGCCATAAATGCGATGCTTGTCGCATGTACTTTAACCCTACCATAGCGGGCTGCAAGTGGCAGAAGTATAAAAACCGGAATGATAGCTGCAATGAGGTTGATGGTGAAAAAACTCCAGTTAACTACATTTCCTAAAGCATCGTTGTCAAGTCCGGGTATTTTATCCTTTACATAAGCATACATATAAATAAACATGGTTTGAGCGCCAATCCAGGTAAAAGAGTGGGCAGCAAGAACCTTCTGAAAACCAATTACGCCATTTTCCTCATTGCTGGTGCTGATTTCTTTCTTTACCAAAGCCTTTCCTATCAATAAAACAGTAATTATCAAGGCGATGATTTCAAAAATGTGGTTGGGAATGGGAGGTATGCCGGAAAGCCTGATGGTCATGGCGTAAACGGCGTAAAGAAGGAATCCCCATAGCGGCTCAATGATTCTGAGCATATTCAGTAATGAACCTTCGTTGGTTTTCTCCTTTAAGGAATTGTCAATTTCTGATGCGCTGCTGTTTTCAGGGTGGCCCAACTCTCTGGGTTCTTTGATGAAAAACGGTGGGATTACTGAAAACAAAAAAACCACAACGACTCCTGTATAAATCAGGATGTAATTATTTGCAACGGCACCAAGAAAATACGCCATTACTCCAAATGTCCCGGAAACGGTTTGCATCCATGTGTATCCTTTGGTACGCGGTTTGCCCTCAGGGGTCACATCTGCAATGATTGAGCGGGTTGGGTTGAAACTTACATTGATGGCCAGATCGAGCGTTAGAGCTACAACTATGGCTATTCCCAGGATTCCATCCACGCCCATAGTTTCCTTTATGACTCCGATATTTGGCAATGCAAGCAGCATTAATGAGGCAAGAACTCCTCCAATGATAATGAAGGGTCGCCTTCGGCCATTCCAAAACCAAACCTTGTCACTAATAACACCGATAACAACCTGACCAATAATTCCGGCGAGGGGACCGGCTGCCCAAACAAGTCCGACGTCATGAATGTCGAGGCCGTATTGGGTGCTTAATATCCAGCTTAATGCAGCAATCTGAATGGATAACGCAAATCCCATGGCTGTGGCTGGCAGACTGAGAAATGCATAAAAGGAATTTGTTAATTTTTCCTGAAATTTTAACATAGAGCTATGATTGAGGATGGTTAGATACTTTTATCACTGTTGCTACACCCGGATTAATTATTTTTCTGATGATAAATGTATGGATTATTCTGAACCTAATATTTTTCTGCATTAATATTTATTTTTCAGGCTGACATTTTTTTAAGAACATTATCAGGTAGAATAATCCGGAAGAGCGCTCCCAAACTTTTAAAACAGAGGTCAGGCTTTTATGAATGGATCAGATACAGGGCACTGTTTGTTAAGGAAGGTTTTTTTTTCTTCTGTGGTCACTGATAAATGTTTCCATCTGTTTTGTAAGCAATCGTTTGGCTATTATCTTTTTATTGCTGTCGAGAAGAAACATTACTGGCGAAGAGGATACGTCGTAAAGCTGCCTGAAATCTGGAGTCATACTGTAAAACCCGTTAACATTTAACCAGGATGTCTGATACTTTCGGATGTAGTTTTTCATCTCAACCCAAGATGTATCCATACAAACGGCATAAACTTCAAGGTTGATAATATCTTTGTTTTTCAGATAAAATTCTCTGAGAAGAGGAGTTTCCTGTTTGCAGTGGCTGCAATCCGGATCCCAGAAATAAATCAATGTGTAATCAGCTTTAATCTGGTGAAGCGAAACAGGTTGTTGCAAGGTATCGAACAAGATCATTTCAGGAGCAATGCGGCCTATCAGAATATTTCTTAATCCATCAGCTTTTTTTATCAGATTGCTTTTGACTGTTTGGTTCATCCACTCCATTTTCGGGTCATCGTAATATTTATCTACCAGATGAACAAAAATGGCATCATAACCCATAATTTCTGAACTTTCATATTTAATGGTAAGGTACCACATTAGGTATTTGAAAGTTTCTGTATTATCTCCGGCCAGTTCAAAAAGATGATCAATAGAACTTATCAGAGAATCAGGAGCGGGCACAGTGAGTTTACTAAGATATTGTTCAACTTTTCCGTGAAGAAAAGGTGTTCTCACGAGCCGGTCATCCTGTAAATCAATACCATCCCAGAAATGTGCTTTATAGTAGCGAAAGGCAAAAGTTGAATCAGGCCTTCCATTTTCCAATAACGGAGCTTCAGGTATTGTCGGCTCCTGCATAGCTTTCAGAAAAGCAGAAATCAAGCTTCCGGGATAGCTGTTGATGATGCCATTGATATATCGCTGAACCTCTTCGTTGAGCAGATTTAGCCGATTATCAACCATAATTGAAGAATCGCTACCCGATTCAAACTTTTTATTAAACTCTAGAAGCTGGTTACGTTCAGTCTGTTTCTGGTTTAAAAATAAAATATAATCAAAAAATATCTTGTTTTCATTACTGCCTTTGATTTTAAGACTCTCAGGCAGCTTATTTTTATTTCCTGAAATACTGAAATGCTGACTGTCTGAAATAAGAAAGTCAAATATTTTTGCCTTATTTTCTCCTGCAATAAAGTACATCCCGGGAAGCAACTCAGTTTTCCCTGTAAATGTAAATCGGTTGTTTTTATCCTGAAAAGCAGTATCAACAACAAATTGTTTATCGCCGGAATAATTAGCCAGGAGTATCAGGCTATCTGAGAGCCCATCAACAGAAAAGCTGATTTTATAATCGGTTTGTGCAAAGGTAAATGTTTGCAAGGCATTCAAAAATAGTATGATACATAATGTTTTTAAATATTTGCTCTTTTTCATAGCATTCACATCAATGAATTGCAAACTTAATATTTTCAATGAAATTGAAGATATTGATTTTGCAGAAGCAACTGATTTCATGATGATAGCTCAAATTACTTTTATTGAAAATTACGTTAAAACCAGATTATTTCAACCAGAGGATGTTATTTTTATAAAGGCATTCAAACAGAATGATTTAGTAAATGAAACGTTTCACTTATCTATTCCTATCTCTGTTAACCGGAAGCAAGATATTATATTTTTCTCTTGATAATGTCGGATTTATAGTGTACTTCAAACCGAGTCTGGTTAAAAGTAAACGGTCGCTGATTCCGGTTGGCCCAATATAAGAATCGAAATTATCTGTTGTAAGAAATTCAAATGTTTGCCTGAAAACTAAAGACCAATAGGAATTCAGAGGGTAAGAAATATAATAACCTCCTGTCAGATTTAAACCGACATTTGATTCACCGGAGCTGTTTCCATCTTCATTTAGTCCATGGGATGTAACAAGTGAGTTGTCCGACAATTTAAAAGAAGCCGACCTGAATTGTGCCATGCTGGCTCCTAAGGCAATTCCAAAATCAAGATTGGTTAGACGATCGTAAAATAGAATCTCTGCTATGCTGATATCTGTCGTAATTGAATAGATGT
This sequence comes from Lentimicrobium sp., assembly GCA_019429275.1. Classification (GTDB taxonomy): domain Bacteria; phylum Bacteroidota; class Bacteroidia; order Bacteroidales; family Lentimicrobiaceae; genus Lentimicrobium. The sequence continues at coordinate 12,763 of JAHYJC010000015.1, forward strand.
TGAATTTTGTTTTGAATTTTGTGTCAAAGTCTTCTCGTTCTCCCTTTGTTTTTCCCGATGATAAAGAAAGACCGAGTTCAAACAATAAGTTAAATCGTTTACCTAAAAAGAATTCTACTGATGGCCCACTTTCCTTTTGAATTTTTTTTAAAGGGTTATAATCATATTTGCTAAGATCACCGAAAAACGATGCCGATCCTAAGGAAATTCCTGCAGTCAGATTATTTCCGACGGTGGATTCCTGTGCAGTGAGATTCTTTACTCCGAATATCTGAATAACCAAGAGTGCAATCAGGATTGGTGAACTTTTATATATTATTTTAAACATTTCAATTACTTTTTATTACTCAATTTGGGTTGATAGTTTTTTTCTCCGGCTTTCACTTTTACAGGCAGGTAGTTTTCTGAAGGAGGAATCGGACAACTATACTTTTTATTATAAACACAATATGGGTTGTAGGCCTTGTTAAAATCAATGCTGATATATTGTGACTGATCTATGTAGGCATCTACATAACGGCCACCTCCATAGGTTTCTTGCCCTGAGGTTTTATCTGTAAATGGCACAAACATGTAGTTTTCATAACCAGGTTTGTTCATTAGGTCAACATTTCTGAAAATTGTCAGTTCGTAAACTTTGCCCTGTAAGCTAAATGAAGCCTTGCCATAAACAATGTAAAGCGGCAGCCGTTCAGTGGTAGTTTTCATCTGTATTGTATCAGAAGTAGAATATCGTTCAATTCTGGCTTTAATAACCCATTTTGTAGATGGCTTAAAGTAATTCAACCCTGAAAATGAAATTTTGCTCAAAGAATCGAGCGGCGAAGATTTATCGGTTCTGTAATATTCATCTTTTTCATTTCGTTCACTTATAAGGCTTTCAATATAACTAGCAGAGGTAGCCTGAAACTGTGCGCTGCTATCTTTAAATATAAGAATAATCAGCAAAAACAGAATCAGATTAGACTTTTTGAACACAGAACCAAATCTTAATGTTAAGTAGCTCAATTTATTTGATTTTTAGTGTGAAACTTAAGTCTTTCAAATATTATGCAATTTTTAATGAAAAGTAACTCTTTTAAAGTTTATTTATTGTTTCCTGGTTGAACAGAATATGAATGAGGTTGTTAGTACAAAAAAATGATATGAGAATTTCTCACCTGAGAACAAGGTATGATCAAGGTAGTCTTGATGAATACAAAGTGGGATTAGAGCCTTTTACACTACTTGAGCAATGGCTTTATGAGGCTGTTAAATCAAAAGTGAAGGAACCAACAGCTATGGTTCTGTCAACGATAGATGAAAATGGGAAACCGGCATCGAGGGTTGTGCTGCTAAAAGGAATTGAAGCCGGTAGACCAGTATTTTTTACCAATTACCTTAGCAACAAAGGAAAGCAAATAACACAAAATCAAAATGTTGCGTTGCTTTTTTTCTGGCCGGAGCTGGAGCGACAGCTTAGAATCATTGGCCAGGCTTCAAAACTTTCAGGACTTGAGTCGGATGCATATTTTGATTCCAGGCCTTTTGAAAGCAGGGTGGGGGCTGTGGTTTCTCCGCAAAGTCAGGTAATTGACAGCCGGAAATATTTAGAGCAGAAATTCGAAGAAATGATAAAAAAATCAACTTCAGAGGCTGTTGATCGACCCGGGCATTGGGGTGGCTATGAGGTGTTTATCAATGAAGTGGAATTCTGGCAAGGCCGACCCGGCCGATTGCATGATCGCATCAGGTTCAGGCTGGAAAATGACAAATGGATCAGGGAACGTCTTGCTCCTTAACACTATTTTGATTTCAGAAATTCATTAAGTTCTGTAATAAGATCATTTATCTGATTATCATTAAGGTTTTTATCCTGCGCAAGTTCATGCAGACTACCCCATACTGGTTCTCCACAAATGATGCATTGCAAACCTTTTTCAAGAAGAAAACCAGTAGAAGCAGGATAATGATATGCCAGATCTTCGATTGTTATATCTTTTGAAATCAACGGTTTATCCATTATTTTTCAGGCCTGATGTTCTTTTCTCAGCAAATCATTAACGGTTTTAACCGGATTGAAAGTCAGAATTGGCTCCTCAACGAAAACTGTTGTCCAGTCAGCCATTGCGCCGTTCCACAAGCCAGGTAGTTCCTGTGCTTTAAGGTCTCTGCCATCTTTTGATTTGATCGAAATAAATCCAGTTGAAGGATCAATAAAATCGCGCAGATCGAATTGATCACCTTTGTAATCTCTTACACAACAAACCAGATCAACAGGATTGAAGTGGGTGGATTTGGCAAAAATCTCTTTTTGTTCAGGATTATTAAGATCTATCTGGGATGATTCAACAATCTGTAGAGAAATTTCCCCTTCTGAATTTTTTACCCAAAATGGACCTCCTCCAGGTTCGCCTTCATTTTTTACCATTCCGCAAATTCTGATAGGCCTGTTGAGCTTGGTAAAGAGAAAATCAATTTTTTCCATTTTCGAGAGCTCTTCATAATCATGAGGTGGCTTAATGAAGAGTTTTTCCTTAGCAAAAATCAGTATTTTCTTCAGCTCATTGTCACTAATATTTCCTTCCTCTAGTTTTTCAATGAATCCAAATACCTTATCTCTGAGTTCCATCAAATATCCGCCAAGAACTCTTTTAAACTTGTAAGTAACAGGTTTCAATGAGTCAGGTACAATATTGTCAATATTTTTGATAAAAATAACTTCACCTTCCCGGTCATTCAGGTTTTCAATTAAAGCCCCATGGCCGCCCGGACGAAAAACGATTTCATCTTTTTCGTCTCTGAAGGGCTTGTTATGCATGTCAACGGCTATGGTGTCGGTTGATGATTTCTGAATAGAAAATGTAAGTTCGTAAATCACATCAAACAACGATTCATATTTGCCTTTTACAATGTTTATTTCCTCAATAAACCTATCGGCATGTTCGGGTGAAACAGTAAAGTGAATGGCAACCCTGCCATCTGTATTCTGACAATATTCGGCACCTTCAACCAAATGCTCCTCCAATGCCATGCGGGCTTCGTCATCGTAGTTATGAAATTTTAAAAGAGCTTTCGGCAGATTGGCATAGCCAAGACCTTTATCTTCGAGCAGATATTCAATTATGGTTCCATAGTCGGCTTCTTTCAATAGGCTTTTTATATCAAAATCGTGTTCAGCCAAAACCCTCGTAAGATCCTCATAAAAGGCGAATTTTTTGATATTTGTAATGAAATTATACGCTGAATTAAAACCTTTATCTGCCTCAAATAATTTTTTTCCCGTTTCTGTTTTGGTATATTTTTCCTGAAATTCAAACAGTTGCTTAAACATACGGCTTGCGGCTCCTGAAGCAGGAACAAATTTCAGGATTTCATAATCTTCTGAATTTTTATCGTAAAAACTCTGCAGTTTTTCAATTTCCAGTTCAATGAAGCTCTTGATGCCATTTTCTACTTTTGCAGGAGCTACCAGTTCGATGTAAGGAAATCCGGATTTAAAGTTATCTATTTGCTGCTCAATGGTATCTATATCAATACCTTTAGCCTGAAACAGTTTTTGATCGTTTTGTGTAAACATAAAATAAATCTTTTATTATAGATTCTCTGAATAATAATCACTTTTCGAATGGTCAACAGCAACAAAGATAATGAAAAACTCGCCCAGATCAATGTCTTGATTAGATTGTACGATCCTGCTTCTGTTTAATTTTCTGTTTTACCTGAAAGGCAGTTGTCTGTCTGTATCCAGGATAAGAACCAATGTGTAAGCTACAAAGGTCAGAAATAAAAATGCACCCTCCAGTCTGTTTATTTTTCTTTCTTTCCCGATAAAAATAAAAATAAACATCATCAAACTCATGATGATCAGAAATATCATATCGAAATTGGAAGAATGATTTTCACCAAGGGGTATGGGCTTTATGGATGCGCTTATTCCAAGGACAAAGAAAACATTGAATATGTTCGAACCTACTACATTTCCGATTGCGATGTCGCTTTTCTTTTTAAAGGCTGCAACAACCGAAGTGGCAAGTTCGGGCATGGATGTGCCGGCAGCAACAACGGTGAGTCCGATAACAGCTTCGCTGATGCCTATCGACCGGGCGATGTCAACTGCAGCCTCAACCAGGAATTTACCGCCAAAAAACAAACCTGCAAGGCCTGCTGTGATTAAGATTGTGGCCTTTAAAACACTCATTTCTCTGGCAGTTACTTCCTTCAAAGGCCCTGATGATTTCGCCAAGGCAAATGTGTAAGCCATAAAAATGGAGAAGAAGCCCAGCAGAATAAAGCCATCGCTTCTGGAGATTATATCATTGAATTTTCCATCTATCAAAATATCATTTGCCATAAAAGCCATTACCACAACAGCCAGAATGCTGAATGGAATTTCTTTCCATACCGTGGTACTTTTTACTGCAACGGGAGCAACTACAGCTGTAAGGCCAAGGATGACCAGTGTATTGAAAATGTTACTTCCGATAACATTTCCAATGGCTATATCAGTATTATTGTTAAAAGATGCGAAAAGATTAACAATAAGCTCGGGTGATGAGGTGCCGAAGGCAACAATGGTGAGGCCAATGACAAGGTCGGAAATGTTAAATCGTCGGGCCAGACTTGATGATCCATCTACAAGCCAGTTGGAACCACCAATCAATAAAACTATTCCGGCAATAAACAATACAATACTCATACAGCAACTTTTTTCAAAGAGGATTGCAAATGTACAAAATCTTATCCAAGCATAGAAAGAGCCTTTGAACGGTTAAGAAAATGGCTGATAAATTTTTAAAATTAGCCGGGCAAATTTAGTTGTTGGATGATATTATGTAAGTTAAAATTTTCAACTCCGTTAATAATCAGAGGTTTTTGAATTACTTCGGGCAAATTGCCATAGGTTATATGGCCTTCCCAGATGTGTTCGATGTACCAGTCAGGTTCAACGCCCCACCTGTGGTCTTCTTTTTTTCGCTTCAAAAAAACCTCTTTTGAAAGAGAAATAAATATGTGTCTATCATAATACTGATTTATATTCTCATCCAGGAAAACGAACAGACCTTCAACAATAACATATTTAAAGGATTGCTTCGCATGAACAATTGCATTTCTGAAAGCCTTCCAGTCGATGGCTTCCGGCCTTTCCCAATCTATATGATCCTTGATTGTAGGAATATCCTTCTTGTCAGGTATGTATTTGTCCTGGTGAATGATTAATGAATCGACAAGGAAGTTGCCAAGCATTTCAGCGAGAAATGTTTTTCCTGAGCGGCTAACACCACCAATGGCTATACAAAAGGATTTTTGAGAAAGATCAAATAATGGTTTTGTGGCCAAATCGTTCATTGCCAGATGGCTTTCTGTTAACTTAGGCAAATATAAGCTGATACCAAATAGAACAGAAAAAAATCAGGAATTAAGTGTTGTGTGAATAAAAAATTGTTTTACATTTGCACACTCATTTGCCCAGGTGGTGAAATTGGTAGACACGCCAGCTTGAGGGGCTGGTGTCCTTAAGGATGTGCAAGTTCGAGTCTTGTCCTGGGCACAAAATCCGAGTCAGTTCGGTAGCAGTCGTCAGACTGCATTTTTTTATGATAACATTCGCCCGGATGGCGGAATTGGTAGACGCGCTAGTTTCAGGGACTAGTATACTTACGTATGTGCAAGTTCGAGTCTTGTTCCGGGCACTTTGAATCCCTTGTAATTTGTTTATTACAAGGGATTTTTTATTGAGTTTAAAAAAATAAAGATTCTTTAATTTTCTGGCCCCTTGCAAATCCTGATTTTTGGGTTTGGTAATGCACAGAAGATGATTTTCCGACAATATTATCATACAGATTTTTAACTATTTTAAGTCATTGATCATAGTTTTGATAACTTTGATACCGTTTTTATGTTTATTCTACTTGATAAACCCTTTTTTAATTATGAACCCTCAGGCATGAAAAAATTTATACTTTTCTTAATTTTACCCCTTCTGCTTATAAATAATGCCAAATCTCAGATTAACGGTAATTTTATTCACAATGGAATCAACCGTTCATGGATTGTTTATTTGCCCACTGATTTTAATATTGATGAGTCTTTGCCATTGGTGCTTGCTTTGCACGGCCTGACGCAAAACGGGCAGATTATGATGCAGTTTTCAGGCTTCAATGCAGTTGCTGATACGGGTAATTTTGTGGTTGTTTATCCCTACGGGGTTGGAAATGCATGGAATGTTGGTTTCAACGGTGGCTCAACTGCCGATGATGTGGGATTCCTTTCGGCCCTGATCGATAGCTTGCATCAGCAATACAATGTTGATTTGAATCGTGTGTATTCCACGGGCTTTTCGAATGGTGGTTTTATGAGTTACCGCCTTGCCTGCGAGCTTGGCGAAAAAGTTGCTGCCATTGCACCGGTTGCTGGTACCATGACTGAACAGTCATACAATTCCTGCTCGCCAGAGCATCCAATGCCTGTTCTCCACATTCATGGAACGAATGATATTGTTGTAAATTATAATGGTGGTTTTGGAAATAAATCTGTCGATCAGATGCTTGCACTCTGGAATACATTCAACGATTGTCCGGAAACGCCGGTTATTGAAAATCTGCCCGATCTCGTTGCTGAAGGCTCAACGGTGCAGCGATACACCTGGGCACCCTGTTCTTTAGCTTCTGAGGTTGTGTTGCTGAAGATAATCAACGGAGGTCATACCTGGCCGGGATCTGATGGTGTTACAGGAATTGGAATTACAAACCGCGATATCATTGCCAGCAGCGAAATCTGGAATTTTGTGAAGCGTTTTTCACTTCCTAATACTACCGCAGTAAATGAGCTTTCGGTAAACACTTTGAACATCTATCCAAACCCAACCAAAGGAAAATTAATTCTAATTGAGTCCAACGATTTAACTTCAGGATCTGAAATTCAAATTATTGGTATTGATGGCAGAATAGTGCTGATTCAAAGAATAACATCTAATGAGAACAGAATAGCCCTGAATGTTTCAGGACTTGAATCGGGATTATATCTGATAAAAATTTCAGGTTCATCAGGCAACAGTTCAGCTAAGCTTATTCTCCAATAAGCATATCATCAACCAAAGATTTAAGTATGCTGATTTCCAAAAAGACCGATGTTTAATCCCTTGGGTAATTTACCATAATTTCATCCATAAACAGCCAGGCTTTTTCTCCTTCGCCTGAATGACCAACCGGGCAGGTTGCGCGATTTTTGGCAATAATGTGAATGTATCTTGCTCTGGCGCGGAGGTCGATAATTGTGTAAAGGATGCCCTTTGGATCGGTAGGCGTGATAAAGTCAGGCTTCATACCTGCAGCCGGAAGGTAGTTGATTCCATCGTTGGAAAAAGATACCTCAACATCAACTGGCAGGAAAATCCAGCTTCCTGGATTATGCAGGAATCCGAGGCTGAGGGTGTTTATGTCTTTTGAAATCCCAAGATCAAGAATTATATCAGCATCATTGCCAAGATATCCTATCCACTCTTTTCTGAGTGAGTGTGCATTTGCCCTGAGTCCATCGGTAAGGCTTGAGGCTCCATTGGCGGCATACCTGTGGTCATACAGCGTATTTAGTATTGGAATAATCCCAAACGCATCATGAACAATGATTTCCTTTTTTGAAATTTTCAAAGGCTCTTTTCCGGCATTGTCAACATAAGCAAATATGGTTTTGCTTTTTTCAGGTTTGAAAGGGCCTGTGTAGTTCATTACCGTTGAGGTTTGGTTATTTAATTCTGTGTAATATTTTATTGCAGCCCCAGTAATATCAGAAACGAGCTCGATTTGCAATTGTTTATCCTTTTCATTGCGGATTACACTAAAATTTACACCAAATGTACTTTTGCTGTAATTTAGGTTGTTTTTGTCGAGGATGGGCAGATGCTTGGTCAACCTTCTGATAAAATCATCCCAGTTTCTGTATTCCTTTGGCGACCAGTTTACTTCAGCCAGTGCAATTGCCCTTGGGTAGGCCATATATTCAACGAGATCAGAGGTTTTAATGTATTCAGTCCAAACATTTCCTTGTGCCCCCAGTATATGATTTCCCTCTTTTTCTGTGAGTTCGGCGGGTATGGGTTCAAATCCGTATGTATTTTTTAGTGTATTGTATCCTCCGATGCCAAAGGGCTCACTAGCCGGATCACCCTGGTAATAATCAAGATAACAGTGACTTCCGGGAGTCATGATGACGTCGTGTCCCAATCTGGCAGCAGCAATTCCTCCTTCGGTTCCCCGCCATGACATAACGGTAGCCCCCGGCGCCAGTCCGCCTTCAAGAATTTCGTCCCAGCCAATAATCTGCCGGCCATGCTTATTCAGAAATTTCTCCAGTCGTGTTATGAAATAGCTCTGAAGTTCTTGAGAATCCTTTAAATTTTCATCTTTTATCCGTTTCTGACATTTATTGCAAACATCCCATCTTGTCTTTGGTGCTTCATCGCCTCCGATATGAATATATTTTGAAGGGAAAATATCCATTACTTCAAGCAAAACATCCTGTAAAAAAGTAAAAACCTCATCATTTCCACCGCAGTAAATATCCTCAAAAACTCCCCAGGTAGTTTCCACTTCATAAGGACCTCCGGTGCAACCAAGATGTGGGTATGAAGCCAGCGCTGCAAGCGCGTGACCGGGCATTTCAATTTCGGGAATTATGTTTACCTGACGTGCTAAGGCATAGGCAACAATTTCGCGGGCTTCATCCTGTGTGTAATAGCCTCCGTAAAACATATTATCCTGGCCGGAGTTTCTACCGGTAGCAGTGCTTTTACGATAAGCTCCGGTTTCGGTCAAAAGCGGGTATTTCATAATTTCAAGTCTCCATCCCTGATCTTCAGTAAGATGCCAGTGAAAATTATTGATTTTGTACATCGACATTATGTCGATGTACTTTTTAATGAACTCAACCGGAAACAGATGGCGTCCAACATCGAGGTGTAGTCCACGGTATGGAAATCGGGGATAGTCGGTGATATTACAGGATGCTACTTTTATTGATCCGGACTTTAAAATTGACTGTTTTTCGGGTGCTTCGGGTAACAATTGTATAAGGCTCTGTATGCCATAAAAAACACCGGTTGCGGTATTGGCTTTTACAGAAATGTATTTCCTGTTGATTTCAAGCAAATATCCTTCTTTCCCAATCTCATCGCCATATTCACCAACACTTAGCCAAATTGTATTTTTTGCAGGTGTGTTGTTGTGGTTTATAGTAGTCTTTAATTGAGGAATGCCAAACCAACCTAACCTTTCGTTGATAATATCCGCCATTTTTCCGAGCTCTTTTGACGATGGTGAAATCTGAATGCCTGCCCTGGCATTGATTTTAAATGAAGAGCGTCCATTTTCATAAGAAACCGGCTGAGGAATGATGTGAGGTTTTTCCTTTGCAGACCAAAATTGAGCCAGCGCTGAAAATGATAGAATGACAAAAGTCATTGTAAATGTTGTTTTCAGATTTTTCATGATTGTAATATCTTAAATTTCAGAAATATATAAGAGAAAAGTCAGGAAGTTATATTTTTTATTATTTCGTGCATCCCGGCCAGTTGTTGTTGCATCTTCCTGAACAGTTCAAACTGCACCCTCGCCCTGACCAGATTATGATTTAAATAGTGCGTTTGAAAATAAATATCACCATTCAGGAAATCGGTCAAAAATCTTAACCCTATCAGATAGGTCATAAAAAGTGAAGCTTCTGGGAAATTGGTTGTTTCATCTTTGTTAAGAATATGGCCTGCCGCTTCCAGGTACCCTCTTGCATAGGCCTCGAAAACAGAAATTTCAAACTTTACATTAACCGGATTTAATTCATCTTCACTTACAGAATTTGCTGCTGTACGAATAGAATCGCCAAAGTCGTAAAGGGCTGATCCGGGCATAACCGTATCCAGATCAGTTACTGCTATTGCCTTACCGTTTTTTGAGAAAATCAGATTATTGAATTTGGTGTCGTTGTGTACAACCCTGTTGGGGATTTTACCTGAGCTGATCAAGCGGGGAATCAGCATCATATCGGGGAAATGATAATTTGCAAATTCAATTTCTTCGCTGGCATCTGTTTTGCGCTTGCTCAGGTTCAATTTCAGGGCACTGGTAAACGCTTTATACCTGATTTCAAGAGAATGAAAATCGGGTAAAGTAATGTGCAATTGTTCCGGTTTAATTACCGAAACTCCAACAAGAAATTTCCCATAAGCCTTTCCGCCTTCAAAAGCTTCGCTGCAATTACTAACAACTTCAATGGTTTGAGCATCTGGAATGTAGGTAAACATCCGCCAGTAATTATTTTGCTCATCCTTTAAATATAATAACCCGTTTTTTAACGGCACAAGATTCTGTACCATCAGTCCATTCTCAACAACCTCCATACTGATTTTGAGAGTCTTTAAAACGAGATCAGTATTGCGCATCAAACCTTCAACATTACTGAAAACGTTTGTATTGATTTGCTGAAGCAGAAATTTTGGGGTTCCATCGATCACAACTTTGAAAGTGCGGTTAATATGGCCGATGGTCAATGGAATTGTAGAACAGTTTTTTACATCCTCCAGGAACCTGGCCGCTATTTTATCAGCGTATTGTGACATGATATTTTTATTCCCAGAGCTTTTCGGGGTAGATTCCCTGTTTTACCAGATGTTTGATTTTTTCAACAACAATGGGTTTATCTTCCTTATAGGTAATGCCAAACCATTGGCCCGGGTTTTTGAGTACTTTAACTTTTTCAGTTCCTGATTTGATGAGCCGATCAACAACTCCCGGTATGTAAAATTCAGATTTGGTGTGATCAATTTCTGTTCTCAGGAAGTTGGCAAACTCAATGTTAAGATGATTAAATATGGAAGGAGTAAAACCCCAAAGATTCATAGAAACAAGTTCATTTTCAGCCAGTTCAAATTTGGTTCCATCAGGTTTCAGGTCAGCAATTCCTGAATCATTTCGTTCAATTTTTGTTCTTTCAGTAACGGTTTTCAGCCAGTTATTTTCATCAGCCTTACAAATGCCTCTTGAAACACTGCCAAAATCAGAGAGCGTATTTGCCAGCTCATAGGCTACCATCGCGTAATTGCTCTCCTTGTTTTTCTCTTGTATTGAAAAGAAATCAGCGAGAGTTTTGTAGGCATCCGCGCCATAAAAATCATCGGCATTAATAACTGCAAAAGGTTCTTTTACTTTATCGGCAACCATTAAAAGCGCATGGCCGGTACCCCAGGGTTTGGTTCTGTTTTCGGGAACACTGAAGCCCTGAGGCAGTGTTTCGAGTTCCTGGAAAACCCAGTCTATTTCAGTATATTTTTGTAATTTGTTAATAAAAGACTCTTTAAATTCCAGTTCAATGTCCTTTCGGATGATGAATACCGCTTTTTTGAAACCGGCCCTAATGGCATCGTAAACAGAATAATCAAGGATGGTTTCGCCTGAAGGGCCAACCGGATCGATTTGTTTCAGGCCGCCGTATCGACTTCCCATTCCGGCAGCAAGAATTACCAGGGTTGGTTTCATTGTTTTAATTTATGAGGTTCTTAATTTATTCCAGGTTTTAAAAAGCAAAAACGATGATATTATTGCTGTGATCAGAAAGAAAAGTCCGGTTGAAGATCTACCGTAAAGAAACATTCCGGTGGAGAATAAAACGCTGTAAACGGCAACACAGCCAAGCAGCATGCACAAAATGCCTGTTGGAACATCCCATTTCAGGTCTTCATTCTTTATTAGCGTAATGCCTTCAGCCTGAGCTTTATCAACCACATTTTTCCAGCCAGGGCCGCCTGGCCGGATGCGGGTGTAAAAGCTTCGTAATGTTTCATCTGAGGCCGGGGGAGTGAGGAAGGTGACCAGTAACCAGACAATGGTTGTCAACAAAACAACACCTACAAACTTTATGATGTTCCAGTATATCATTGAAAAACCAATGCCAAAAGCACTGACCATTCCGGTTCCATCATTAACCAGAATGAAATTTTCTATAACAATAAAAGACAGTGAAAAGATACCGGCAGCCACCATGGCCGACAATTCGGTAAAAGCATTGATGCGCCACCAAAACCATCTTAAAATATAGATAAGGCCTGTGCCGGCACCCAGCATGAGCATGTACTGGAATGCCTGTAATGCATTCTGAAGGACGAGAGCAAGAATTACTGAGAAAAACATAAGTCCGACCGTTGAAATTCTGCCCACCAGAACTTTTTGTTTCTCGGTTGCATCCTTATTGATAAAACGTGCATAAAAATCGTTTACCATATAGGAAGACCCCCAGTTTATCTGAGAAGCAACTGTTGACATGAATGCAGCAATCAGCGAAGCTACCACGAGACCGAGGAACCCGGCAGGAAGGTAAATCGACAGCATAGCCGGATAAGCAAAGTCATTCTGTATGAATTGTTTGGGAACATTTGGAAAAGCTTCACGCAAAGAGGCTATATCAGGAAAAATTATAATGGAGGCAAGCCCGACAATAATCCATGGCCATGGTCTTAATGCATAATGGAAGAAATTGAAAAGCAGGGTGGCACCAATGGCGTGTTTTTCAGATTTGGCAGAAAGCATTCTTTGAGCTATGTAGCCTCCTCCGCCGGGCTCAGCTCCCGGATACCAGGCTGCCCACCATTGCACAGCAAGCGGAACAATAAGAATACTCAGAAAGAGGTCGGTTTGTCTGAAATCAGGAATAAGGCTGAGTTTTGTGCTCACTTCCGGATGACTGAATAAGCCCGAAAGCCCACCGATATCGGGCGATTGAGTAACATACCAGGCTGCTCCGAACGCACCGATCATGGCCATTGAAAACTGGAACAAGTCGGTGTAAAGAATTGATTTTAATCCTCCAAGTCCACTGTAAAAAACAACCACCACCGCTGCAATTATCAATGCGATTGAAGGTGAAAGGCCAAGCATAACTGCAGCAATTTTTATAAATGCCAGCGACACACTGGCAATTACCATTACATTGAAAAAGAATCCCAGGTAAATGGCCCTGAATCCTCTGAGAAATGCAGCTGTTTTTCCACTATACCTTATTTCATAAAATTCCAGATCGGTCATAACTTTCGAACGGTTCCAGAGTTTGGCATAAATAAAAACAGTGAGCATTCCGGTTAACAGGAACGCCCACCAAAGCCAGTTGGCTGCAACTCCGTTTTGCCTGACCATATCTGTAACCAGATTAGGAGTATCGCATGAAAAGGTTGTTGCGACCATTGAAACACCCAGTAGCCACCAGGGCATACTTCTGCCCGATACAAAAAAATCGGCTGCACTCCGGCTTGCATTTTTTGAAGCCAGATATCCAATGGTTAGCAAAACTGTGAAAAAAATTGCAATGATAATCCAGTCGATAGATTGTAGCAACATATAAAATCAATTTATCAAATGAATGAAGCTTTAAAATGTCCGCTTAAATTTTTTGTGCCACTAACCGAAAATATTGTTCATTACCAAAGCAACTGTGCCCATAATTCTGGCGTTGTCACCAAGCTCTGAAGCAACAATAACGGCATCTTTTCTGATTCTTGAAATCGTATAAATGTTTAGATTACTTTCAATCGGAGCTACAATATATCCTGCAGCTTTTGACATTTCTCCTCCAATAATAATCAGCTCAGGATTAAAAAGGTGAATAAGTGTGGATAAGCCCTTGCCTAAGGATTCGCCAATGCGTGCAAGTAGGTCAATGGCATATTGATCGCCATCTCTGGCTGCATCAAGAATTACCCTGATACTTATTTTATTCAGATCGCCGTTAATAAGGCCGGTAATCTGTGATATTGCGCCCTGCTCAAGGTCCTTGCGGGCCTTGTTTATCATTACTTTTCCCGATGCAACAGTTTCAATACATCCAATTTTGCCACAATGGCAAAGCTGCCCGTTGGAATCAATTTGAATGTGGCCGAATTCACCTGAGTAGCCTGAATGGCCTGTATATATTTTTCCGTTCAGAATCATACTTAATCCAATTCCGGATCCTATGTTCAGGCAAAGTACATTCTGATGTTTTTTGGCCAGCCCGAAAGCCTGCTCGCCCCATGCCATGGCGCGGGTGTCCTGTTCCAGAAATACAGGAAGTCCAAACCTTTCCATGAGCTCATTTGCAGTTGGTTTGCCGGTATTCAGGTAGGTGTATGAAATTCCGCTTCTCATATCTATCAGGCCGGGCAGGGAAATACCAATTCCCAGTAATTTACTGCGATCAATGCTATGGGCTTCCAGCATTTCATTGACCTTCTCTGTTAAATACCCTGGTATATCAGGATGGGTATCCAGCCCTTTATTCAATTCAATTATTTCCGAAACCGGCTTGTTGTCAAAATCAAAAATTCCTATTTTGATAAAATAACGTTCAAGGTCTATACCCATTACATACCTTGATGGTGGATTGAGCCCGTAAATGCTTGGCCTTCTTCCGCCGGTTGATTGGCCAATACCAATTTCCCTAACCATCTCATCAGCCACAAGTTCATCAATGGCCCTGGTTATGGTTGGTGTGCTCTTTTTAATGGTTTTGCTCAGGTTATAAATAGATTGTTGCTTGTGATGGTATAATTCCCTGATAACAGCCTGCTTCAGATTGAGTTTGCGCAATTGATTATTTTTCAGGGGTTCATCTCCAATTGAAGATTTAAATAAGTAGTTTACACCTTTCATAATGGATATATTATATTTATGCTGTAAAATTATTAATATTTTTTAATGAGACAAAGATTTCAAAATTAATTATAAAGTTTGCGGATATAATTAACGAAATTGTTCAAAGTATTTATTTTTATAAGCCCTATTCAATAAGTTGTTGATAAATAAATATATAGACATCTAAATATCTAAATATTTTTTCTTTAATAATTAAGGAGTACTCTGGTTAATAATGTAAAATTGAAGTCCTGCTATTTGAATGCTCCTAGGCTCCGGATAACTTTCAGGTTAATGATTGAGTTGTTACTCTTAATTCTGAAAATATAAATGCCAGAAGTTACATATGCTCCCGCAGTATCCTTACCATCCCATATAAATTCATCTGACCCAACTGGTACTTTAATTTCCCTGATCAAGGTTCCATTCATTTTTAGAATTTGTATTGTCACACTTGAAAGCATAGGCTGCCTGGATTTAATTTTTACCAGGTTGTGAAATGGATTGGGATAGGCTAAAAAGCAGTAATAATTCAGAATTTCATCCTCTCCAAGATTTGATTTGAATTCAAAAGCACCCATGTCAGGATTTTCTCCGCTCACTCTTGGATTTCCAACAAAATCACAGGAAGGGTAGGCCGGGCCTGAAAAAGCCAGGGTGCCGGAATCAATGCATGGAGAATCCTCCATCAACATGCAATAATAGGGTGGTGTCTGGATTAAGTTTGGTTCAGTATCAATATTGTTAATGTATTCAGCAGAATAGCCAGTTCCTCCGGTTCCACCAAAAGCCTCTTTGCCACCTTTAATGTTTGAGTTGTAAAATACCGGAGCCGAATATATATCCCAGATGTAAACTTCCTGGCCGACTGCTGCAGAATTGCTATAGACAATGCTGTTGATGATTACAGGTGCCGCACTATCATTGCAGTATATTCCTCCTCCGTATGAATCACTTGAGTTTTCAATAAGGGTGTTGTGAATGAAATGCGGGTTCGACCTTAAAAAGGCAACTGCACCTCCAAAAAAGTCACAGCTATTACGAAAAAAGATATTATTTGCAACCGAATTAATAGGTTGTGAACGGATATAACCCAGTGCGCCTCCAAGTCCGCTTCTGTTTTCAGTAAAAAGATTATTGTGTACCAGGGCATCTGAAAATTCGAAGGAAGCAGCACCTCCTATACCTGTTGATTGATTGTTGTGAAATATTGAATTTGTGATTTTTGGATTCGAATACCTGAAGCAGATTGCTCCACCATAACCATAAGGGGGAGTAATTTCTCCACAAAAATTATTCTCAAACAAGCAGGAATCGATTATTACATTTGCTGATTCGCAAAATATGGCTCCACCCCAAAGCCGGGCGTAGTTGTTGCGGAAGGTGCAATTCTGAATTCTTATTTTGCTTTGGTTTCTTATGTTAAACGCTCCACCATATTTATTAACAGAATCTCTCAACGCTTTTGTAAAGCTGATAAAACAATATTCGAACAAAGTTGAATCTGTGTTGGTGTTTGCTTCATTAAAATGGAAACCTTGCCAGCCGCCTCTTTCATTTTGAAAATTGGCAAAGCCAGCTGTATCGGCAATGGTAAACGAAATTGGGTTATTCCTTTCACCTTTGGCCATAAGGTAGCCCTTAACTTCAAAACCAAAGTGACCGGTTGAAATAATTTTTGATCCTGGAAGGAAAATCAGACTATCTGAAGCATTGATGATGACGTCTCCTGACAGGTAGATGGTATCAGCCTGTAGTGTCCCGTTTTGTTGTCCGCTGATGTAAACAGATTGCCCATAAATCGGTCCTATTGTGGCTAAAAGTAAGATTGTGGCTAATCGTTTAATTCGACTGCTAGGCATGGTTTTCCTGATTTTCAAAAAATATGAGCAATTTACATAAATTAAGTCAGGTATCAGAAACCTTATACTTTTACCTGATAAAATGTTCTCAATTTATTACTCTTAAAATTTTGATAATTTCAAAATCATCTGTTTTTTAAAGATGATGCTTGCATTTTAACAATTTGTTAGATATTTTTGCTATATTAACTGAAGGTTGAAGTAATTGGTTATTCAACTTTTGTAAAAATAATTTACAGATTTTAATTGTTAACTAATTGAAAATTTTGTTTTTATAGAATTTTTGCAACAGGGGGCTGTAAACTTTTCTTTAATTACTCTATTTTATTGATTAATCATTTTACAAAGATTGAATGGGTAAAGGCTTGTTAATCATTTGATTATTTTCTTTTTAATCATTTTTAAGCCGAAACCTTCATTTTAGTGACTTTTTTTGTTAGATCGATTTCAATTGATAGAGTTACTTTTCATAAGTTAAGTAATTAATACCAAGAATAGACAGATTAATCTGTATTTAAAGAGTAAATTTTGCTGTTTTTATGAAGTTTTCTACCCCCTTAATCCCATCTTCAAATACACAAAAACAGACTGAATGTTTGGTGTGCCCAAGGCGTTGTGGCACTGAACGTTATAATGGGAAATTTGGTTACTGCAACACTTCTGATGATTTTGAGATAGCTTCCATTTGCATTCATAAAGGTGAAGAGCCTGCTATTAGTGGAACTTCAGGGATTTGCAATATATTTTTTAAGGGGTGCAATATGAGTTGCATTTTCTGTCAGAACAGTCAGATAAGCAGGAACTGCAAATCTTATCATTCAGATTTTTATACACTGGAACGTATCATTCATGAAGTGTGCAACCACCTTGATATGGGATGTAAAGCTGTTGGTTTTGTTACACCATCGCATATGATTCCGCAAATGCTTCAAATCATCATGGCATTGAAAGAAAAAGGTCGCAATCCTGTGTTTGTTTACAATACAAATGCTTATGATGAGGTTGATGTTTTAAAACAACTGGAAGGAATTATTGATGTTTATCTTCCCGATTTGAAATATTCAGATAACAACCTTGCGAAAGAACTTAGCCATACTCCTGATTACGTTGATGTTGCGCAAAAAGCCCTGAAAGAGATGTTTCGTCAGAAGGGAACGCCGCTTCACATCGATGAAAGCGGACAGGCAGTTTCAGGATTGATTATCAGGCATCTTGTACTTCCCGGTTACACGGATAACAGCAAACAAGTAATGAGGTTCATTGCTGAAGAGTTAAGCCCCAGGGTTCATGTTTCGCTTATGTCGCAATACCATCCAATGAGCGCAATTTCTGATCATCCAGATTTGAACAGGTATCTTTTTCCTGCTGAATACAATGAAATTATAAGTGAAATGGAGTTGCTTGGCATGGAAACCGGATGGGTGCAATCTTTGGAAAGCAGCAATACATTCCTGCCCGATTTCAATTTGAATGACCCTTTTGAAAATGAAGTTATAAATTTAATGTTATCGACTTGACTTTAAAAGGCATCTCCGGTTTTTTTAGAATACTTGCCATTCTCATGGTGCTGGGGCTTCTATGTTTTAAAAATCAGGCATTTTCTTCACCATCAAATTTAAAGGATAGTCTTATTTTTGAGTATGAGTCGGCACGGACAGATGAGATGAAGTTTGAAATACTAAAAAAACTTTCCAGAGTGTCTTTCCAACTTGGCGACTATCGTGCTGCCATCGATTATTTTAATCAGGAGTCTGAAATCTATCTGACCCGAAAGGATTCAGTTTCCTGGTCTAATGCTCAGTACAATCTGGGTATTATCTACAGTATCCTTCGCGATTTTGATAAAGCAATTAATCATAATTCTCTTGCTCTGATCTATTTTGAAAATAATAGGTTACTTCGGGAGGCTGGCAATACATACATAAACCTGGGCTACCTGAGCAATGAATTGCGGCGAACCGAAATAGCTATTGGCTATTACCTCAGGGCTGAGGAAATTTTCAATTCATTGAGCACCAATCAAAGTCTTGAAGCAAGTTACCTCAATCTTGGTGTTCTCAGCGATAAAAGTAAAGATTTGGGTCACATGCAGGAAAGTGTTGAAAAATCCCGTGGTTTGTCTCAGAAATCTGACATCATGGCTTTGATCAACATTAAAACCGGCCTGGGAAAGATATATGCATTCTCAAATAATCTTATTCCTGCAGAAAAATACCTGATGGAAGCACTAAGCATGGCCAAAGAGGTGGGTGATAAAAGTTATGAATCTATCATTCGTGTTGGATTGGGATCAGTATATCTGAAGAAAGGTAAAAATAAAGAAGCATTGGTCAGCCTAAATGTAGGACTGGATATTGCAAAGCAGACGAAGCAGAGCAGTACTATACTTGATGCTTATGCTGAATTGGCTCGTGTTTCAATGAAACTTGGAAAGTCTGCTCAGGCTTATCAATATCTAAACAGCTACATTCAATTGAAAGACAGCTTGTTTATTGAACAGTCCAAATTGCAGCAAATCCAGTCAAATCCACAGGAAGGGATTGCGATGAGAGAACTTCAGACCGAGAGGTTGCTCAGGCAGAATCTTGAACAGGTTCTTGAAATTGAAAGAAACACAAATTCGAAAATGGCATTGATAGGTTTTGCCCTCTTTGTATTGCTTCTTTTGGTTATCATCATCAGAAAATATTATTCTAAAAACAAAACCTATGTCGATCTGGAAGAGAAGAACAGGTTAATTGAACTGCAAAAGGCTGAGTTGGAAAGTCTGATTACTACAAAGGACAGGTTTTTATCCATCATTGCTCATGATCTTAAAAATCCGTTTACCTCTTTGCTTGGATTTGCAGATTTGGCTTCCAACGAGTTTGATGAAATAACTGACGCTGAAAAAAGATCATATCTGAATATTATCAGAATTTCAAGTCAGCAGATTTATTCTTTACTTGATAATCTATTAACCTGGTCACGGGCTCAGTCCGGACGAATTGACTTTAAGCCTGAGAAAGTAAGTCTGTCTGAGTTGGTTGAAAATTCAATTGATGTTGTCAGATCATCGGCTGAGAACAAACAAATTACACTTTACAAAGATCTTACTAAGGAAGTCTTTGTAAATGCTGATAAAAATATGCTGTTTACCGTACTTCGTAATCTGCTTACCAATGCTGTGAAATTCACACCCAATGGTGGTTCGGTAACAGTAAGTTTTAATAATGTTGGAGATAAAGCCGAAATTTCTGTAACGGATACTGGCATTGGAATGAATGAAGATGAGTTATCTCGCCTATTCAAACTGGACGGAAACCTTAAGAATCCGGGCACCAATAATGAGACCGGAACAGGGCTTGGACTTATTCTTTGTCAGGAATTTATGCATTTGCATAAGTCCAAGATCGTCGTAGAAAGTAATCCAGGCAAAGGCAGCAAGTTCAGTTTTTTATTAGATGTTCTGTAACACCCCTATAGAATTGTGAAAACAAACAGCCTGGTCGTTTTCAAAAGAACCAGGCTGTTTCAATTCATGCGAGAATCTTAGATTAAAAGGGTAAATCATTACCGGGATCATCCTTGGTATAATCGGATGAAGCAACATCAGGCAGAGATGCCGGTGCAGAAGAAGACATGCCACCTGATGCAGCCTCAATTTTCCAGGCCTCAAGATTGGTAAAATAGCTGACATTGCCGTCTTTTTCCCATTTGCGACCTCTGAGGTTGAACCAAACTTTAATATCTTGTCCCAACTGATTAACGTCGATCAGATTGCAGCGATCCTGTGTCAGCTGGAATTTAAGAAATTCAGAGAAACTTGAATTGGGATTATCTCTGTATTCAATCACAAATTCACGTTTTTTAAATTTATCAGATACATTCTGAATTTCGAACTTTTCTACGAGTTTTCCTGTAATTTCAAAAGCCATAACTTTAATTTATTGGTTAATAAGGGATTTTTTTTTCTGATTTTTTCCAGATTTCAAAAACTTCGAGAGCTTCATTGCGAAACATCTGTTGTGTAATTATTTTTCTATCAGTGAATTCAGCGCTGATTTCCTGATAAATGAAATTATCGTCAAATCCTGCTTGAGCAGCATCGTGCCGGCTGGCAGCGAAATATAATTTTGCCGGTCTTGCCCAGTAAATTGCCCCAAGGCACATGGGACAGGGTTCGCAGGATGCATATATTTCACAGTCATCAAGCTGAAAACTTCCGAGAACTTTACATGCTTCTCTGATTGCCACCACCTCTGCATGTGCAGTCGGATCATTATCGCTTGTAACATGGTTTGAGCCCCGGGCAATAATTTTTCCGTTTTTTACCACTACAGCACCAAAGGGTCCACCTTTTCCTGACTTGATATTTTCTTCAGCCAGTTTTATGGCTTCTGACATAAAAATGTTCTGTTTTTCGTTCATTCCCTCAAAAGATTTGTCCATGAACCTTTCAATGTTTCTTGGCTTAATGCTTCTTGAAGCTTCAAAAGATATTGTTCTCTCGTTATTATGGTTGCTCCCAGGCTCATAAGGTGTGAGGTTTTCATCTGGGCATCTATAAAGAAAAATTTTTTCATTTCGAGAAGGTTACAAAGATAGTGCAAAGCAACTTTCGATGCATCGGTTTTTCGATGAAACATCGATTCGCCAAAAAAAGCTTTACCAATTGAAACCCCATAGAGTCCACCAACCAAATTATCTCCTTCCCAAACTTCTACTGAATGGGCATAACCTTCGGCATGTAGCGTTTTATAGGCTAAAATCATTTCCGGCACAATCCAGGTTCCATCACCAATTGACCTCTCTATTTGAGCACATGCCCTGATAACTGATTCAAAATCAGTATCAAAGCTTACTTTGAATCCACCATTTCTGATTCTCTGCCTGAGGGATTTTGTTCTCACCATGGCCGAAGGTTCAATGATGCACCTTTCGGGTGGGGAGTACCATAAGATGGGCGACCATTCATCATACCATGGGAATATGCCACTGCTATATGCCTTTAATAAGCGAGCAACACTCAAACTTCCACCTGCGGCCAATAGGCCATTTGAACGTGCTTCGCTCAGTGGTGGAAATTCATCGTCGCCCCTGAGGTATTTTATCCTGTGGTTTGAATTGCCTATCAAAATGTTACTGTACCAGAAAAGAAATGATAAATGATGATTGTTAAAAAACAAAGATAAAAAAAACCGGCCGAAACAGGCCGGTTATAAATTTTGAAAAGAGTAATCAGGCATTTTCTTTTTCAAAGTCGCTCATGCACTCAACAAGAGCGTGAACACTTTCCTTTGGCAGTGCGTTGTAAGTAGAAGCCCTGAATCCACCGACAGAGCGGTGTCCTTTAATTCCTACCATTCCCCGGTTTTTGGCAAACTCCATGAATGCATCTTCTTTGTCTTTATACTGATCTTTCATTACAAAGCAGATATTCATCAGCGAGCGGCTGTCTTTTTCGGCAGTTCCAACAAACATTTTGCTGCTGTCGATGGCATTGTAAAGCAGATTGGCCTTTTCTATGTTCATTTTCTCAATGGCAGCAACTCCACCCAGTGATTTGATCCATTTTAGGGTCTCTTTTACTGTGAAAATTGGCAGGCAGGGAGGTGTGTTGAACATTGAACCTTCTTTAATGTGCGTGCGGTAATCCAACATGGTTGGTAGAGGCCTGTCAACTTTACCCAGCATGTCTTCACGGACAATTACAAAGGTTACACCGGCTGGACCAAGATTTTTCTGGGCACCACCATAAATCAGTGCATATTTAGAAACATCCATAGGACGGCTCAAAATATCACTCGACATGTCGGCTACAAGTGGAACCTTGCAATCGTAATCAGTTCTGATTTCAGTTCCGTAAATAGTATTATTTGTTGTGATGTGGAAATAATCAGCATCTTCAGGTACTGAATATCCTTTAGGAATAAAATTGAAATTCTTGTCGGCCGATGATGCAACAACAACTGTTTCGCCGAAAAATTTGGCTTCCTTGATGGCTTTTTTTGCCCATACCCCGGTCTCCAGGTATGCAACTTTTTTATTCATCATGTTTGAAGGTACCATGTGAAACTGAAGGCTGGCTCCACCTCCAAGGAACAACACCTGATAGCCTTCAGGAATGTTGAGTAACTCTTTAAACAAAGCAATTGCCTCTTCAATAATTGCCTGAAAATCTTTACTGCGATGCGAAATTTCGAGGATCGACATACCAATTCCATTCAGGTCAAGAATTGCTTTTGCGGTATTCTCAATTGCTATCTGAGGCAGAATTGAGGGGCCGGCATTGAAATTGTGTTTTTTCATGATTATAATAATTTAGGTTTTTTGAATTATATATTATTTTCGTCTGAGTCCTGAAGAATCTTGATTTCCGAAACAAAGGTATTAAGTTTTGTTTACCTCCGAAAGTTAATAAAAACTTTTATTTTTTCAAAGCAAATGACTAAATTTCAGCCACATGATTTTTTTTAAAAAAAATAGGCATAAATATTTCGGAAGAGTAAAAAAGTTGAAAGTCGTATCTTAAACTCAGAATTATCAGTTCAGTAAATTGAAAACTGAAAAATAATAAATTCCTTTACGGGATGAATTGATTATTTATTGTGGAGGAAACAATTCGTATGATATCTGTTTCTTTGCTGGTTGTTTCCCCTTTACTTCGGGGTTGCGTGGAGAAATATCTTCCACAAAAGTCCAGAATTTATCAATAAAAATATAGGCATCATAAATATTGCCTGCCGAAACGTAAGCCCACCTTTGTCCTTCCAACGATTCATTCAGGGGAACCAATCGGTCAAGTACAATCATTTGGTCATCAATTTTTCGTTTTGACTTTCTGACATTTGAAAGTGTGATTTTTTGACGGTCATAGTTTTGTGTAAATGCTGAACCGGCCGAATATTCATTAACAACCCGGTTGCGAACCCCGTTTTTTGTCTTGAAAACCGGAGCTCCAAATACAGGAACTCCTTCCTGGTCAAACGAAAGAGCTTCTATGGTTTTTCGATTCACCTCAGGATCAATGCCATGCCAGGCCAGTAGCGTGTATAAGTTTTCATGGCCTTCCTTACGCTCAATAATCCGGTAAATAAGGCCGCCGGGCCATTCCCCGTTTCTGAAAATCGTATTTTCGTCAAGAACCCTTATAGGGGACTGATTTTTCAAAGTAATAATTTTATTTTTACTCACATTAAAAACGATCATAGAATAAAGATTAGTCCTATCGTTTTGCTGAATATTCCAATTAAAAATCCTTATTTTCCCGTCGGCTGAATTTAATTTTCCAATATTCAGCGAATCAAATGGCCACATATTGGATTCGGGCAATGAGAGTGATTCTGCAAGCAGGGTGTTAAATTGCTTATTTAATTCCAATCTGACTGAATCGATTTTTGCTGAGCGTGTTGCGTTGAGCAGTTCAGCAAGATTTTTTTCAGCTGCCTGAAGAGAGTTGTTTTGCGCAAGAGAATTTAGTGAAGCCAGAAAACAGCAAAAAAGGAAAGAAAGAGTGAGATTTTTTCTGAAAGCCATAATTATTTTGTTCTTAAAAAAATATTAACGTGTAAATATAGGCTTATTTTAATTTTGCATAAAAATTCTAAAGGATGGAGACGCATGCATCAGATTCATTGGCTGCAAATTTACAATTGCTTTCGAAATGTTTTCATCAAATAAATACTGATGCTGAGCACGTTGTCATCTGCAGTGAACTTATAAATCTTGCCGATAAAGTTTCAGTTTCGCATCCCTGGTTTACGATGAAGCAATTGCTTTTTGCCTTTATATCATTGGGAGATGCACTTGACAAAATTGAACCAAAATATTTGCCTTTCTTCGAAATCAGGAATCAGATTATTGTTTTCTGGTGCAGGCCGCTATCTCCACCCGAAGGTATTGATTTATTGATTATTGCAATTTTAGCGGGCTTCAGATGTGTGATTAAATCAGAAGAATACAACAAGGAGTTCTACGAGGGCATAATTTATTTTATTGAATCAAAAATTCCTTATTTGTCAGGAAGAGCCATGTTTGGTTCACGGCCTGAAGTAAATGCCATAGCCTATGTTATTGTTGGTGAGCGACCCACAGAAAATCAATTGAAATATTTTACCAGAAAGCCTGTTTTCAATGAAGTGATGCCGGAAATATCCAGAGTGGCTTTAATAACAGGTAAAGAAACTCCAGATCAAATTGACTTGCTGGCTAACGATCTATGCATTTATTTTGGCCGGTCGTTGTATAATGTGCGGGAATTGCTTGTGCCCGAAGGGTATGATTTTAAAGGATTGCTGAAGTCGCTGGAGAAATATCAGGAGCATGCCATGCATTCCAGGTACTTCAATCATTATGAATATTTTAAGTCGTCATTACTGGTTTCAGGTAAGACCTTTATCGACAATGGATTTCTGCTTTTTTGCAAGGAAAATGGTAGCTCTCCTGCAACCGGAGTAATCCACTATAATGAATATAATATATCTGATGAGCGGGAAAAACTTTTGGCAGGCCGGCAGGTATTATTGGCAGAACCTGATGCGTTGAAAGGCGAAAAATCTTTTGGCAATATTTCCTTGGAGCCGTTCAGTCGCTCCTCAGAATTTTCTGAATTTTTAAGAAAGGCAGATCAGTTCTGATTTCAGTTTCAGAGAATATTCTTACCAGCGATTTTTGAAAACGTAAGAAAATGTTTCACGGCGTAAAGGAATTATTGAGTTAAAAAATTGATAAAAAATTCAAAAAAATAAGTTGAACAATTTTTGGTGATTAAGAAAAATGTTTCTACTTTTGCAAACCCAAAAATGCCGGGATAAAGCTTAACGGCTTTACAATAATTAAATCCGGTTGTTTTCTGAATCGGGAATTATTAATAACAATTGCACTCATGAAAAAAGAAATTCATCCTAAGGATTACAGATTGGTTATTTTTAAAGATATGTCAAATGACTTTTCTTTTATCACAAAGTCAACTGTAGCCACAAAGGATACCGTTGTTTGGGAAGACGGAAAAGAATATCCCCTGGTCAAACTTGAGATTTCCAATACTTCACATCCTTTTTACACAGGTAAAATCAAACTTATTGATACTGCCGGAAGGGTTGATAAATTTAAGACTAAGTATCAGAAGCATTTTGAAAACAGGCCCAAAGCCTGAAAGTTTTCAGCATAAACTTGTTGATAATATTTTTATAGCCCTTTTAATCAAAGGGCTTTTTTATTTAATTTTGTCAATTGGTTAATGAACAACAGCTTAAAGCAACATAATATGAATTACATCCTGTTTGATGAAGCCCGTCGGGAAAATTTTTTACCACTTACTTTTATGCGTCCGGTTGCGGATATCCGTTTTGGAATACTGACAATCAGAGAAAAGTGGGAAAAATATCTCAATTGTAAGACCTCTACACTTACCGACAACTACCTTGCCTCTAAGTTTCCATTGGTAAAAAAGGAGGAAAACACCATTATCAATGGTGCTATCTGTCCAAATCCTGATCTTATTAAAGAAATTAAGTCATTACGTTCAGGTCAGGCGCTGGTAATTGGAGATACAATCATTGCCATGTGTCTGAATGATCATGATTTTGAAAAGAAGACCGGTGAAATTGATGAAATTAATTCAAATACAGATTTTCTTGAGATAGTTAATATATGGGATATTTATGCAAAAAACAAAGAGGCAATAAACGCTGATTTTAAGTTGCTTACCAAAGGAAGAAAATCTCAGCCCATTCCTTCTCATTGTGTTGCCATTGCCCCTGAAAATATTTTCATTGAAGAAGGTGCTCAATTACTGGCCTCGACTTTTAATGCAACAGAAGGACCAATATATATTGGTGAAAAAGCCATTGTTATGGAAGGTAGCAATATCAGAGGGCCTTTTGCTCTGTGTCATCATTCCTTCGTAAAAATGGGTGCCAAAATCTATGGAAGCACCACTGTTGGTCCTTATTCAAAGGTGGGTGGAGAAATTGCCAATTCAGTAATTTTTGGTTATACCAATAAGGCTCACGATGGTTTCCTGGGTCATAGTGTACTGGCCGAATGGTGCAATCTGGGAGCTGATACAAACACCTCAAACCTCAAAAATACCTACGACCAGGTGAAAATCTGGAATTATCCCGTTGAATCATTTATTGATACCGGGCAACAATTTTGCGGACTCATTATGGGCGACCATTCAAAATGTGGCATCAATACCATGTTTAATTGTGGTACCGTGGTTGGCGTCAGTTCAAATGTCTTTGGATCAGGGTATCAGCGGAACTTCATCTCCTCATTTAAATGGGGTGGTGTAAGCGGCTTTTCAACTTTCCTTCCGAAAAAAGCCATTGAAGTTGCCAAAGAAATGTACCGTAGAAGAAACATTGAACTCTCTGAAATTGATGCAAAGCTCATTGAGGATGTTTACAACCTGACACATGGATACCGTCGCATGTAAACTTTTTAAATAATTTATTGTTTAACCGGTACTTTTAACAGTGCCGGTTTTTTTTCAGGCATGAATTTTGACAATATCGGATTGTCATTCAATTATGGAATAAACTGACAACTTGTACAAAACTTATAGATAATTACTGATATGACCAATGACGGATTTGGATTTACAGATCTTATTGAAAACGAAACTGAATTTATACCTCTGCTATCGGCTGAGGATGAGGAGCAAATGAATGCCGAAGAAGTTCCGGAAATACTTCCGATACTTCCATTGCGAAATACGGTGTTGTTTCCGGGCGTTGTAATTCCCATAACGGTTGGACGCGACAAGTCAATAAAACTGATTAAAGAATATTACAAAGGCTCAAGAATTATCGGAGCCGTTTCGCAAAAAGATATAGAAATAGAAGATCCTGGAATTCAGGATTTGAATGATGTTGGCACCATTGCATACATAATAAAACTTTTACAAATGCCTGATGGCAGCACAACTGCCATCATTCAGGGTAAGAAGAGATTCAGAATAACGGAATTCCTGCAAGATGACCCTTATTTTGTGGCAAAGGTCGAGCAATTTGAAAGCTACCGCTTACTGACAAAAGATAAGAAATTCAATGCGCTCATATCATCGGTTAAAGATTTAGCCATTCAGATCATTAACCTGTCACCAAATTTGCCTTCTGATTCTGTTTTTGCAGTACGCAATATTGAGAGTCCGGTTTTCCTGGTAAACTTCATTTCTTCAAATCTGAACATTTCGGTTGATGAGAAGCAGAACCTGCTCTCAATTGACGATTTGGTTGAACGCGCCAGAACAGTGCTGGGTTTGCTAACCCGCGAACTTCAAATGATTGAACTCAAAAACCAGATACAAAAAAAGGTAAAAATTGATCTCGACAAACAGCAAAGAGATTACCTGCTCAATCAGCAGTTAAAAACCATACAGGAAGAACTGGGCGATAATACACATACACAGGATATTGCGGAATTAAGAAATAAAGCTAAAACCAAAAAGTGGCCTGCAAATGTGGATGAGGTTTTTGAAAAAGAACTTGTAAAACTTCAGCGCATGAATCCGGCTGCAATGGAATATTCCATGCAGTTGAACTATCTGGAAGTACTTATTGATTTGCCCTGGAATGAGTTTACCAAAGATAATTTTGATCTTAAGCATGCCAGAAAAGTACTTGATCAGGATCATTTTGGGCTTGAAACCGTCAAAGAACGCATTCTTGAATATCTGGCAGTATTGAAACTAAAAGGTGATATGAAATCGCCAATTCTATGCCTTTTCGGACCTCCGGGCGTTGGTAAAACATCGCTGGGAAAATCAGTAGCCAGGGCTGTAGGAAGACAATACATCAGAATTTCACTTGGTGGTTTGCGCGATGAAGCCGAAATCAGGGGGCACCGGAAAACCTATATTGGAGCCATGCCTGGAAGGGTGTTGCAAAGCATCAAAAGAGCAAAAGCATCAAATCCGGTTTTTGTGCTCGATGAAATTGATAAGGTTATTGGTGCCAACGTAAATGGTGATCCTTCAGCAGCGTTACTCGAAGTTCTTGATCCTGAGCAGAACAATTCATTTTACGACAATTTTGTTGAGCTTGAATATGACCTTTCAAAGGTTATGTTTATCGCAACAGCCAATAATTTAAGTACAATTCATCCTGCTTTGCGCGATAGGATGGAAATCATTGAAATCAACGGGTATTTGCTCGAAGAAAAACTTGAAATCGCCAAAAGACACCTACTGCCTAAACAACTCTCAGAACATGGCATAAAGCCGGATCAACTGAAATTTAACAAAAAAATATTTGAAATAATTGTGGATGGCTATACCCGGGAATCAGGGGTTCGCGATCTGGAAAAGAAGATTGCAAAAATCATCCGGCATCAGGCCCGATTTATTGCTGGTGATGAACCTTATAATATTGATGTTAATCAAGAGGATATCCGCAAAATTCTGGGCCCGGTAAAATATCAAAAAGAACAGGACGATCAGACCCATGCACCCGGAGTAGTTACAGGCCTTGCCTGGACACCAGTGGGTGGGGAAATTCTTTTTGTTGAAACCAGCCTTAGTCGTGGTAAAGGTAACCTGACAATCACCGGCAACCTTGGTGATGTGATGAAAGAGTCTTCAACGCTCGCTTTTGAGTATCTAAAAGCACATTCAACAGAATTTGGAATTAATACTCAAATATTTGAAAAATGGAATGTGCACATGCATGTTCCAGAAGGTGCTACCCCAAAGGATGGGCCTTCTGCAGGTATTACCATGTTGACTGCTCTGGCCTCTGCATATACCCAAAGAAATGTAAAGCCCCGTTTGGCCATGACCGGTGAGATTACCCTTAGGGGCAAAGTGTTGGCAGTGGGAGGTATCAAGGAAAAAATTCTTGCGGCCCGTCGATCAGGAATCAAAGAGATTATCCTTCCTGCTGATAATCGTAAGGATATTGAAGAAATTAAACCATCTTATATTAAAGGCCTTAAGTTTCATTATGTTGAACTTATGAGTGAAGTTATTCATATTGCTCTTTCTGATAAGAAAGTTTCAAATCCATTGCAAATCACTTACTAATTTTCTTATCGCCATTAGAGTTATTATGAAAAAAATACTGATCATCCTCGGACATCCGGTTCGCGATACTTTTTCAGCATTGTTGTATGAGAATTACCGAAAAGGCGCTGAAAGCTCAGGTGCTGAGGTAAAAGAGCTGATACTCAGAGACCTGAAATTTGAACTCAACTTTAGCGAAGGTTACAGGGGCAAACAGGAACTTGAACCTGATCTTGTCAGGGCGCAGGAACTTATTACCTGGGCAGAACACATAGTTTTAATTTACCCAAACTGGTGGTCAACATTTCCGGCTTTGCTCAAGGGTTTTATTGACCGTACATTTCTTCCGGGTTTTGCATTTAAATACCGCAAGGGGAGTTTGCTATGGGATAAATTGCTGACCGGAAGATCGGCAAGAATGATAATCACGATGGATACTCCTCCATGGTATTATTGGCTGGTTTACCGCCGTCCGGGTCACAATGCCATGAAACGGGGAATTCTTGAGTTCTGCGGAATCAGGCCTGTCAGGATAACAACCATTGGTGCACTGAAAACCTCATCAGAGAAGAAACGTTCTCAATGGTTATCTAAGGTTTATAAGCTTGGCCAAAAAATGATTTAGTTTTTTTGATCTGCCAGATTTTAGCCTATTCCTGTCACTGTTGATCAGATTACTCAATGATAACCAGCTTCGTACCAACCGATTTTCCGGCATCTGTCTGTAAAGAAACCAAATAAGTACCTACCGCAAAATTTCTCGTATTGATTAGTTTATTGTGCCGTCCCTGAGAGAGTTGCTCATAAGTGTTTTTGAGAATTCTATTCCCTTTCATATCATAAATCACCAATGATACCGTAGCTTCTGTTTCCAGCCTGAATTTCAATTCAACCGACTCTTTTGCAGGGTTGGGTTCAATGAGAATATGAATTTGAGGGGAAGTTTGAATGTATTCATTTGAAACAACTGTTGAGGACTGTTTGAGCAGAATGTTGTTATCGGGATCAAAAACCAGGGTTATTGGCCTCTTGTTAAACTCCAATGCAAAAAACTCATTATTTTCGTTGTTCATCAATCTTACCAGGGTGTCGGTGGCATTTTCAAAGGTAATTCTGAGCTCCAGAGGCATCTTGAAGAATGGTGCATTTGTTTGTACCTGTGAAGTCAGGAAATTTACATTCCAGTTACCGTTGCCCATATCTTTAAAACTGTAGGAATTATCATAAACCGGATGGTTTGGCTGAAGCAGCCACTGATCAAAAAACCAATGCAAATCCTGCCCGGTTACCTCACTTACTTTATCTGTAAAATCACCAATTGTAGCAGTTTTGTAACGAAAATTGGAGGTGTCGGTGGCATACTCATAAATACTGTTAAAAAAAAGTGTGTCGCCTACCAGGTAGCGGTACATATGAAGAACACAGGAGGCCTTCATATAGGTGATTGCATAATTAAAGAGCACTGAGTTTGAAGGAGGTGTGAATGCCCACTCAGGGTTTGAAATCGGCCACCCAGGGTTTTGACCCAGGTAATAGTTTGCATTGGAGATCAATTCATTTTTATATGCCTGTGGTCCGCTGACCTCGCCTACCCAAAGGGCGGCAGAAAAAGTGGCAAAACCTTCATTCAGCCATAAATCGGCCCAGGTGGCACAGGTAATCATATCACCAAACCACTGATGAGCAAACTCATGTGTTATTAAACTCGAATACCAGCAATTTGGGCACAGGCTGGTGAGGCTCTGGTTTTCCATTCCACCCCATTGAAACTGTGGACTGAGAGTAGCAAAACCATCTTTTTCAAATGGATGATCACCAAAGATCGAGTAAAAATAATTTGCCAGCGGAATAATCATTTGTTTCATCGAAGTCGGATTTTCACCCGGATTATAGTAAAATCTGATTGGTAGTACTTCATCGCTACCGGGCTTTTGCCAGTTAACGATATCAAGATTATAGTTAACTCTTGATGAAATCACCATAATGTAAGTAGCAACCGGATCACGGCTTATCCATGTGTACCAGGTTGTATCAGCGATTGTCAGCGAATCTGCCAGTCTTCCGTTTGAGCCCAGTTTGACATTGGAGGGAACCTTTGCACGGAGGCTGAGCGTTGCTTTATCAGAAGGGTGATCATAACAGGGAAACCATTTGCGTGCACCCTGGGGCTCACAATCGGTGAAGACAAAGCCATTATCGGCATAAAATGCAAGGTCCGAAACATTCAGGTGGCTATATTCAATGCTAACATCCACAATACTGCCGGGTTGGTAAAGTTGATCCAGCTCGATTGTCAGTGTGTCCTGAATGTGGCTAAATGAAACTGCAGATAATCCAACACTGGAAATCTGAAGTGAAGAGTTTACTGCATTCAGTTTGATTTGCGATAAGGCTGTGTCTACCCTGAAAGTTACTGTTGAACTGGCTGTGAATGATTTGGGATAGGGCGATGAATAACAATGGTAAATATCAAGATCGAGTTCGTAATTCAGAACATCAAAACTATGTTTGGGTGAATTTGGTGAACGGAATTCCGAAATGTTGATGTCGGGCCGCATTTGTTTACCATACGCACAGAATTCACTGCCGGTGAATTGCAAATCCTGCGCCTTCAATTGTGTGGTAATCAAAACCATCAGAAAAGCATACTTCAGTATTTTCATAATTTTGAATTTGGTTCCCAAAGTTAATGTTAATTCATATAATAAACGGGTTTACCTCTGAACCAAAAAAATCTAATTATTTATTTTTCGTCTGAAACCCTCTTCTGAGCTTGTTTGTTAACTTTGCTTCCTAATATAACTGAACCATGAATCGTCATAACTGGCTCATAGTTTTGATTTTTATTTCACTTACCGGATGCGGAATAAAATCTGATCATGGCGATGGTAAAACTGTATTCAGGTACAATGAATCGGCAGGAATTACATCGCTCGATCCTGTTTTTGCACGAAATCAGGCAAATATCTGGGCAGTAAATCAATTGTTTAACGGATTGGTTCAACTCGACAGCAATATGAGCATACGTCCGTGTATTGCTGAAAAATGGAATATTTCGGAGGATGGTAAAACTTATACATTCAATTTAAGGCGTGATGTTTTTTTTCATGATAATTCCTGTTTTGCTGAAGGTAAGGGTCGGGCAGTAAATGCCGGGGATTTCGAATACAGTCTTAAACGTCTTGTTGATCCTTCAATAGCTTCGCCTGGTGCATGGGTTTTGGGCTATGTTGAGACTAAGGACGGAGTGCCTCTGATTGGGGCGAAGGCTGATTCCACGTTGGTTATTCACCTGAAAAAACCTTTTCCGCCATTTCTGGGAATGCTGGGAATGCAATATTGTTCAGTGTTGCCAAAGGAAGCTTTAGATAAATATGGTACCGATTTCAGAAATAATCCGGTCGGAACAGGGCCGTTTCGTTTTGGAATGTGGAAAGAAGGGGTGAAGCTGGTTTTGCTGAAAAATGAAAATTATTTCGAATATGATCAGAACAACCGACTGCCATACCTTGATGCTGTATCTGTTTCATTTATCATTGACAAACAATCTGCTTTTCTTGAGTTTGTGAAAGGCAATCTTGACTTCATGTCGGGACTTGATGCCAGTTATAAGGATGAATTGCTTACTCCTTCAGGAAATCTTAATTCGAAGTATGAAAGTGTAATCAACATGAGCACTCAGCCATATCTGAACACTGAATACCTGGGTATACTGATGGATACTTCATCCTTACTGATGAAAGATAATCCCCTCCGGGATGTTCGTGTCAGAAAAGCCATCAATATGGGATTTGACCGGTCAAAAATGATTCGTTACCTCCGGAATGGCATTGGAGAGCCTGGTAATCAGGGAATCATCCCAAAAGGAATGCCGGGTTATGATGTGGATGCAAATTACGGATATACATTTAATCCTGAGAAAGCGAAACAATTATTGAACGAAGCTGGATTTTCATCAGCTAAACCAATGCCGCCGATAACACTTTCGACCAATGCCTCCTATCTTGATTTATGTCAGTTTATTCAGAGTGAATTGACGAAACTGGGGATTGAAATAAAAATTGATGTAAGTCCACCTGCTACACTACGCGAAAATATTGCCCAGTCGAGGATTCCATTTTTCAGGGGTTCATGGATTGCCGATTACCCTGATGCTGAGAATTACCTTTCATTGTTTTTTTCGGAAAATCATACGCCTGCTGGCCCCAATTATACAAAGTACAGCAGCGGCGATTTTGATCGCCTTTTTATGGAAACAAGTGCTATAATAAGTGATTCAATCAGGGTTGGGGCTTACTCGAAACTCGATGGTATGATGATGGTCGATTCGCCCGTAATCATTCTGTTTTATGATCAGGTGCTGAGGTTTACGCGGAAAAATATTTCGGGCCTTGGCTCAAACCCAATGAATCTTCTGGTGCTTAAACAAGTAAAAAAAGAAAACGGAAATGACTGAATTTTCAAAAATAAAACAGACTGATTTACAAATAGATCCGGTAAGAAAGATTGGTTTTGAATGGATGCTGATTACAGCAGGAACCAAAGAAAAATGTAATACCATGACTGCAAGCTGGGGTGGAACAGGATTTTTATGGAACAAACCGGTTGCTTTTATTTTTGTGAGGCCGCAGCGTTTTACCTTTCAGTTTCTGGAAGAAAATTCTCTGTTTACATGTAGTTTTTTCAGCAATGAATACCGGAAAGCCCTTAATTTCTGTGGCGAGCATTCAGGAAGAGACGTAAATAAGTTTAAAGAAACCGGACTCAACATCATTGAAACCCCTGAAGGTGCCATAACGTTTGAAGAATCTGAACTTTTTCTTGTTTGCCGGAAATTGTATTTTCAGGATATTAGACCTGAAGGATTCCTGGATGCTGCTTTATTAAAACATTATCCCGCTAAAGATTACCATCGCCTTTATATTGGTGAAATAATTTCAGCATCAAAGGCGAATAATTAAAAAAAGTAAGGCAAAGCGATTAAAAGTTTTATATTTTTATGCCTTGCAAGACAGGGATTATTGCAACGAAGTTATTCATACTATTTTAAATCTCATTTTTATTTGAAAATTATCGATTCCATTCGTGTTCGCCTTGGAAGATATTTTCTTCGTAAGCAAAGCATTCGCCTTCAAAGGAACAGGGCTGCCATGAATCTGAAACAGGCCAAAGAAATAGGCATCCTTTTCAGCATGCTTTCAGAAGAAGAATATGATACAGTGGGAAATTTTGCCATAGAACTACAACTGCAGGGTAAAAAAGTTCACGTTGTCGGATTTTGCAGAAGTAAACATGCACCAGCCTATTATGCACCAAAACTGGCGTATGATCTGTTGCTTTACACAGATATTGATTTGTTTTTCAGGCCAAAGACAAGATTTTCGGAACAATTCATCGAACAGCCTTTTGACCTTCTTTTCGATTTGAGTAATCCGGTTGACTTTCCCCTGGTATACATGGCAGAGCTTTCTAAAGCAGGTTTTAAAATTGGTCGGGGCAAATCAGAAACTACCGGTCCTTACGATCTGCAGATTGAGAGCAATGAAGAGTTGTCAACCAAAGAACTTATCAACCAAATGGTGCATTACACAGGTTCTATTAATTTTGTTTAACCCAGGAATCAGGAAAAACCAAACATATGAGAAAAAAATTAACAGGTACAGGAGTCGCTTTGGTCACTCCGTTTCACAAGCAGGGAACCATAGATTTCGGATCTTTGGGAAAATTAACCGAACATACCATCTCCAATGGAGTGAACTACCTTGTGGTGCTTGGCACTACAGGAGAAGCGGTTACACTATCAAAAGATGAAAAGTATGCGGTGGTTCAGTTTGTCAAGGATCAGGTAGCTGGCCGGGTTCCCATTGTCATGGGTTTGGGGGGATACAATACACAGGATGTGGTTAACTTTTTGCAGGTTTCTGATCTTGAGGGTATTGATGCTATACTTTCGGTGACGCCTTATTATAACAAACCGTCACAAAGGGGTTTATATCTGCATTACAAACACATTTCAAGTGCAAGCCCGTTGCCAATCATCCTCTACAATGTACCGGGGCGCACAAGTATTAACCTTAAAGCTGAAACTACCCTTGAACTTGCCAAAAATTTCGATAACATTATCGGAATTAAAGAAGCATCAGGAAACTTCTCCCAGATTATGGAAATCATCAGCAACAGACCTAAAGGATTCCTGGTTATTTCGGGAGATGATGCCCTTACCATGCCATTGATTGCAGCAGGAGCTGATGGTGTAATTTCGGTGGTTGCCAATGCCTATCCGGCAGCTTTCTCAACGATGGTAAAAGTTGCTATTGATGGTGAGATGGATGAAGCCAGGAGGATGCATTACCAGCTGCTGCCATTCATTGAAGCGCTTTTTGCTGATGGAAGCCCGGGAGGGATTAAAGCAGCACTTGAACAGATGAAGATTGTACAGAACAACCTCAGGCTCCCTGTGGTTAAGGTAAATAAATCTGTTCAGAATCAGATCGCGCAATTAATCAATGAATTGAAAGATAAAGGGATTGAAGTATAAAACCCAATAAAGCAAGCCATAAATTTTATAATGAAAAAAATTATTACTCTCTTACTCGCGCTATCTTCCACTGCTATTTTCGCGCAAAACCAGACCGGGTCCACCAGTACAGCGGAATTATTTAAAAATGATGGTGAAATCTATTTCAATCTTCCCGGAGCTGCCGGTTTTGCTGATGTACTGACAAAAATTATAAGTATCGACAAAATCTCAGGCGATACTGTTTATGCTTATGCCAGCCGCAAAGAATTTGAAAACCTCAGAAAACTGGGAAGCAGAAGCTTCAACCTGCTTCCTCATCCGGGAGATCTGATTGATCCGGCCATGTCATCCGATACCAGGGAAGTGCTCGACTGGAATTATTATCCTACTTACCCTGTTTATGTGCAACTCATGGAACAATTTGCTGCCACCTATCCTGATATTTGTAAGTTATACAATATCGGCACTTTGCCAAGCGGACGTGAGTTATTGGTTGCCAGAATCTCGGATAATGTGGGCATTGAAGAGGATGAGCCGGAGTTTTTCTATACTTCAACCATGCATGGTGATGAAACAACTGGTTATGTATTAATGTTGCATTTGATTGATTATCTACTTACTAATTATGGTCAGGATCCACGTGTCACGGCACTTGTAAATGAAATCGACATCTGGATTAACCCCCTGGCAAACCCCGATGGTACCTACTACGGTGGCAACAACACTGTAAATGGAGCCAGAAGATACAATGCAAATTTTGTTGATCTGAACCGGAATTATCCCGACCCGGCCGATGGCCCGCATCCCGATGGCAATCCCTGGCAACCCGAAACCCTGGCTTTTATGAATTTTGCTGAGCAAAGAAGTTTTGTGATGGGAGCCAATTTTCATGGTGGAGCCGAAGTTGTCAATTATCCCTGGGATACCTGGAGCCGGCTTGCTGCCGATAACCAGTGGTGGGTTATGGTCAGCCACGAATATGCCGATACGGCTCAGGCATTCAGCCCTTCGGGTTATTTCAACGATTACAACAACGGAATTACCAACGGATACGCCTGGTACAGCATCAATGGCGGACGACAGGATTATATGAACTATTTTCAACAGTGCAGAGAAGTTACCCTCGAAATTTCAGCCACAAAGCTGCCTCCTGCTTCGCAATTGCTCAACTTCTGGAATTATAACTACCGTTCCTTGTTAAATTATATGGAACAGGTTACATACGGCGTGAGAGGAATTGTTACCGATACACTTACCGGCGAGCCTGTTAAAGCCCAGATTTCAATTTTCGGGCATGATATGGACAGCTCAATGGTCTTTACTTCGCTTCCTGTGGGTAATTATCACCGTTTGCTTAAAGCAGGATCTTACAATATTACTTTTACTGCCGAAGGATACCTTCCCAAGGTAATTAATAATGTTATGGTTGGCGATAAATCCAGTGTTCGCCTCGATGTTAAATTGTGGAACGGGTCTCCGCTTGCGGCCTTCACATCTTCAACTACTACAGTACCTGTAGGGGGCGAAGTTGCATTTATTGATATCTCATTTGGTAATCCAACCTTCAGGCTGTGGACTTTTGAAGGTGCTGATATTTCGACTTCAACCGAAGTAAATCCAACTGTAACTTACAATGAGCCAGGAATCTGGGATGTGAGCCTGTTTGTTGAAAACAGTTACGGTAGTAATCAACTGAATGAACCTGATTATATTACAGTTACTCCTGATTATTATATCGGAGTTGACGGTTCAACAACCTGTTTTGCAGGATTTTATGATAGCCAGGGTCCGGACAAAAATTATAAGGACAATGAAAATCTGACAACCACCTTTTATGCAGCCGATGCCGAAAAGGTAATCAGGGTACATTTTATTGCCTTTGATGTTGAGCAAAGTGCTGATTGTGAAAAGGATGCACTTTTTGTTTATGATGGTCCTGATCCTACATATCCTCTGATCGGTCGTTTTTGCGGCAATGAAATACCATCAGATATTTTTAGTTCAACCGAAGGTGGTGCAATTACATTCGTTTTTATTTCTGATGAAGCAAACAATTTTCCGGGCTGGATTGCTGAATTGTCTTGCGATGATGGGGTAGGAGTGATCACACATTCGATGAGAAATAGGATAATAATATTTCCCAATCCCTCATCAGGTGATGGTTTCAAAATTGAATCAGATGAGATTATGCTATCAGTAGAAGTTTCAGATATGAGTGGAAGAGTTGTTTATAGTCAGATCATGCAACAGAAACAGCTGGAAGTGACTGCGTTGAATGCAATTCCAGGAATCTATAATCTTAAAGTAACAACATTATCAGGCGTAACTTCACACAAACT
Organism: Lentimicrobium sp.; assembly: GCA_019429275.1. GTDB lineage: Bacteria > Bacteroidota > Bacteroidia > Bacteroidales > Lentimicrobiaceae > Lentimicrobium. The sequence goes on from JAHYJC010000015.1 coordinate 51,099, forward strand.
GATAATGGTTAAATAATCAGATATAAATCGGAGAAAGCAGGGCTATCCTGTATAATGAATAAACGATCAGAGCAATAGCCACAAGGCTGCCGTTTATTTTAATGGTTCGCGGGTTTTCGTCAAAGTAGAATACTGAATAGCCGAAACTGCTTAACAGAACCATTAAAACAACAATGAGGGGCGTAAGTATCCTGATGATTTCATAAAGGTTTAAAGGCAACCTTAAGGCCAATATACAAAAAGATCCCAGGATAAATGGAAGAATTACCTGGGCAATCACAAACGAAAGCCTGTTCTCAACGGAAAGCAGTTTATAATAGATATTGGCGCTCAAAAGAAACATTCTGGCAACTGAATAGCCGGTAGCTGCAAGTAAAAAAAGCGAAATCAGGCTGATGATCAGTTTTGCTGTATCGGCCATATACATCCATAGCAAAACATGGCCAAATCCTTCGCCCAGTAATGCTCCTGCATAAGCTGAACCAAGAACAATGCTAATGCAATGAACAAATCCCCATAGAAAAAACAGCTTAAGCGATCCGACGTATTCATTGTATCGATACGCAAACACAATCATAACTATTGACAATATAAGAACTGCAACAGGGCCGGCGCTGAATATAATTTTGACAGAATCAAAATCCCATTCATAACGCGATATCATGAAAATAATCCTTGAGTAATCAACCTCAACGTGAAATTCGAAAAAACCTGCCGCAATAATTGTGGCAACCTGGTGAAATATGAAAACAAACAGATATGACAGGAGATAATATGCTGTTGAATTTATTGCAATACGAAGGTGATCTGTCATTTTCATTGCAACAAATGTACAATCAAAGATATTATAATCGAAAAATTTCTTGCCCGGTTTTGCAATTAATCACTCCGGGCTTCTGAGGACTTTACAAAGGTTTCCTGTTTTTTACTAATTTTGCACCTTCTTAAAAATAACAGTACAGCTCTTTAAAAATGGAAATTCCCGCTAAATACAGCCCTTCAGGAATTGAAGAAAAATGGTACAAATACTGGCTCAACAACAATTATTTCCGTTCTGTTCCCGATAACAGGGAGCCATACACCATTGTAATTCCACCGCCAAATGTTACCGGTGTTCTTCACATGGGGCACATGCTTAATAATACCATTCAGGATGTATTGGTGAGGCGTGCAAGAATGCAGGGAAAAAATGCATGCTGGCTTCCTGGTACCGACCATGCATCAATTGCTACTGAAGCTAAAGTTGTTGCAAAATTAAAAGAGGAAGGAATTGAAAAGTCCTCGCTTACGCGCGAAGAATTTCTGGCTCATGCCTGGGAGTGGAAAGAGAAACACGGAGGAATCATTCTTGAACAGCTCAAAAAACTCGGAGCCTCCTGTGATTGGGAGCGGACAAAGTTTACCATGGATGAATCCATGTATGACTCTGTAATTGAGGTATTTATCGATCTTTATAACAAAGGTTTGATTTACCGGGGAGTTAGAATGGTAAACTGGGATCCCAGTGCGCTGACCGCTCTGAGCGATGAAGAAGTGGTTTATAAAGAAGTGAGTTCAAAGTTGTATTATATCCGCTATAAGGTTGAAGGAACTGCTGATGAATGGGTGACCATTGCCACCACCAGGCCCGAAACCATCCTGGGCGATACTGCTGTATGTTTCCATCCTGAAGACCAAAGATTCAGTCACCTCAGTGGAAAACGCGTGTTGGTTCCCCTGATTCATCGCTCCATTCCAATGATTGAAGATGAGTATGTCGACCGGGAATTTGGTACAGGTTGCCTTAAAATTACTCCGGCTCATGACATCAATGACTATAACATCGGACTGAAACACAACCTTGAATCTATTGATATTTTCAACGACAACGGTACCCTGAACGAAAAGGCCCTGTTGTATATTGGTCAGGATAGGTTTCTGGTGCGCGAAAAAATTGTTGATGATCTGAAAAACCACGGTCATATACTCAAAATAGATGATTACAAAAACAATGTAGGATTTTCGGAGCGTACCGATGCCGCAATAGAACCTAAACTATCGGTGCAGTGGTTTTTGAAGATGGAAGAATTGGCCAAACCTGCATTGGCAAGTGTTATGAACGATGTGGTAAAATTCCATCCCGAAAAGTTCAAGAATACCTACCGTCATTGGATGGAAAATGTGCGTGACTGGTGCATTAGCCGGCAGTTGTGGTGGGGACAACGGATTCCTGCCTATTATCTTCCAACCGGTGAGATAATAGTTGCCAAGTCTGCCGAAGAGGCTTTGGTCAAAGCTAAGGTATTAACAGGCAATGCTGCATTGCTCTTAAAAGATCTTCGCCAGGACGAAGATGTACTGGATACCTGGTTTTCATCATGGCTTTGGCCCATTTCTGTTTTCGATGGCATCAGAAACCCTGGAAACCCTGACATCAAATACTATTACCCGACCAACGATCTGGTTACTGCGCCTGAAATTCTTTTCTTTTGGGTGGCGCGTATGATTATGGCCGGATATGAATACCAGCAGGAAATTCCTTTCAGGAATGTTTATCTTACCGGTATAGTCCGCGATAAACTTGGACGTAAAATGTCGAAATCATTGGGTAATTCACCTGATCCTCTTGCACTTATTGAAAAATACGGGGCTGATGGTGTAAGGGTTGGAATGCTGCTGACCTCTCCGGCCGGAAACGACCTTCCGTTTGACGAGAGCCTTTGTGAACAAGGCAGAAATTTCAGCAATAAAATATGGAATGCACTTCGTTTGGTAAAAGGCTGGACTGTTGACGAAAATCTTGCTCAACCCGCGCATGCTTCGGCTGCTGCACTTTGGTTTGAAGCCCGATTCAATGAGTCGCTGGCACAAATTGAAGATAATTTTAATAAATACAGATTGTCAGAAGCCCTTATGGCTTCCTATAAATTGGTGTGGGATGATTTCTGCTCATGGTACCTTGAGATTGTGAAACCTGCATTTCAGCAGCCGGTTGACAAAACCACCCTGGAAGCAACCATCGGTTTCTTTGGCAGACTTATGCAGATGCTGCATCCGTTTATGCCTTTCATTACCGAGGAAATCTGGCAGTTGCTTACAGAAAGGAAAGCCGGTGAATCCATTATGGTTAGTGCAATGCCGGTATCAGCTAAAGCTGATTCAGAATTGCTTATGGCATTTGATCATGCCAGTGCTGCCATCATTGGAATCAGAAATGTAAGAAAAGAAAAGAACCTGCCCTTGAAAGATAAGGTAGAACTGAAGGTCAGGGGTGAAAATCCGGCGAGCATACTTGATGAAATTGTGATTAAGCTCGGCAACCTTTCTGAAATAAAATATGTTGATGAAAAACCTTTAGCTTCGGCCGGGTTCATGATAAAATCCACCGAGTACTATATTCCGCTGGGCGATGCTGTTGACATTGAATCAGAACGTGAAAAACTGAAAAAGGAGCTTGATTATATGCTCGGATTTCTTGAATCTGTCGATAAAAAGCTAAGAAATGAACGGTTTGTGGCCAATGCAAAGCCTGAAATTGTTGAAAATGAGCAAAGAAAGAGGTCAGATGCCTTATCAAAAATTGAACTTCTGAGAAATGCTATAAAAAGCCTCTCATAGGTCAAATCAACTGTAAATCAATGTCTTAAATTGTTATTATTTCTATTAATTTTTATTAGCATCAAAATATTTTTTTGTGTCGGGTTAAGAAATTATAAAAAAAATTTTACAATCCGGGTTTTAATTAAATAATTACTTTATATTTGCGCTTATTTTTTAATATTACCAATAACATGAAAACAGGAAAAGTAAAATTCTTCAATGAATCAAAAGGTTACGGATTTATTCTCGATGACGAATCCGGAAAAGAGTACTTTGTTCACGCTACAGGTCTTATCGACCGTGTAAATGAGGGCGATTCAGTAACTTTTGAACTTCAGGAAGGCAAAAAGGGCTTAAACGCCGTTAATGTTAAATTAGCCTAACTATATAAGTTTGAGCTTTAATTTATTAGGCTGTCATGCAAACATGGCAGCCTTTTTTTTGTTTTTTGAGACCTAATTTATAATGATTTAAACAATCGTATATTTATAAATTGTTGAAATATAAGAAGATAAGATCATCAAATAAAAATATTGGCTATTAAGCTAATTTAGAAGCATTCTAAAGACAAACATATATGTTAAATAGTACTTTTGTACCTGCCAAAAGGTAAAAAAGGGTCTACTTAAAGATACTATGGTTAATTCGGGTTTCAGATATCGGTGTGCTAAGGTTGCAATTCTTGCGACTGCTTTGCTGGTATTCTGGATATACCTTGGTTCTCTCATTAATTTTCACCAGCACCATATTTTTGGCAGAACCTTAATTCCTAATGGTATTTTGTGCAAAAGGGAAGAAATGACTGAAATTTCTCCCGACCTGCCATCACTTGATTTTTTCCAGGCTCCTGCAATTTCAGTTGAAGAATGCCGGAATCTGCTGAATCCGGAATTTTCTGAAATTTTACATTCTGGTCTTTACTCTTCAACAATAAGCTATCTTGGCATTCCCGCCAACCATGGGCTCCGGGCTCCGCCTGCCATTTCCTGATTCCTGCCTTTTCTTTTTCATTTCATTTTCCGTTGGCAATCCCATCCGGCGTTTATTTCATTATTTAAAAAACTTTTCGATGAAAACTACTTTCACTCTATTTATTACTCTATTGGCATTCATTTCATTGGCAAGCAGAAATGCTGTCGCTCAAACAGAATATTCTGTTTCTATGGGCAATCAATACGCAAATGAGGTATTCTTTTCCCTCACCGATGGTGTGGTTAAAGTTTCTCCCCGAAATAGCTGGGATATAGCGTTTTATACCAATGCATTCAGTGCCGGTATCATTACAAACGATGGCTCTGGTGTTGAACTGTACACCTATCCTAATGCAGCTGCCGATGGCTGGGCTGCTTTTGATACTATTGGAATGACTTCCTGGAAAAAGCTTTATAACACCACAACTTCCTGGGAAGAAGGTGCTTTCAACAGGAATGCTACTGGTCATCCTGATTATGGTTGGGGTGTATACAGCATGACCTCACACGATGTGATAGGCGATTCGCTTTATCTTATCAAACCGGTTGACGGCATCTACAGAAAACTTCACATTGTCAGAAAAATTTCCACAGAGAACAAATTTATCATCAGGTATGCCAACCTGGATGGTTCAAACGATGTTACAGATACTCTTTCTGTAAATCCTTACAACGACAGGATTTTAATGGCTTTTTCCTTCAATACAGGAATTGTAGACCGCGACCCTGTGGCAAGTAGCTGGGATATTGTCTTTACCCGTTACATGGCTATGGTGCAAAATACCCCATATCCTGTAAACGGTGTGAAACATAAAGCAGGAAATACTGTTGCACAGGCTGATAATGTTGCTCCCGATTTCACCGATTACAGCAGCCTGGAATTTCTTGCTGATATTGATGTTATTGGCCATGATTGGAAAACCATCAACATGACAACCTTTCAATGGGAAATAGAAGATTCACTTGCATATTTTGTTCAAACAGAAGCAGGATCAGTTTACAAAGTTGTATTTGATGCATTCTCAGGATCAGGAACCGGCACAACTACATTGAATGTGAGAACCTTAGCAACTGCTTCTGCATCATTCAATCAGATAGAGGGTGTTAAAATCTATCCGAATCCTGCTACAGATTTTGTAAAGATTGAACTCGATAGCCCTTTAAATGGTGCTGCAGTTGTTTTAATGGACCTGAGTGGAAGAATCATCAGCAAACAAAAACTTGATCGTTCACTTATGCATGAGTTCCATTTCCCTGAAGTTACCAAAGGTACATATCTGCTTCGCCTGACCGAGAGCAAAAACACATCAACCTATAAAGTTGTTATTTTCTAATGACAGGGAGAATACTGATATTATTTATATATTTCTGGTTACCTCTGATGTTATTAGGGCAGGGAAATCCTGTGCGTGTTGTTGACAGCCGCACGGGAATGCCTGTTGCTTTTGCCCACGTAAAAGCTACTGAACCAGGATCAAAAGCGGCAAAATTCTTTGTAACCGATCCGGATGGTTTTGTGAAGTTCACTGTTACAAAGCCAACCATTTTTCAGGTGACTTATGTTGGTTATCAGAGCTTTAATGATACACTTTTGCCTGGTGAAGAAGCTGTGGTCAGCTTATTGCCTGAGGTATTCTCACTGGATGAAGTGGTGGTTACTGCCCAGTATAATCCGGGCAGTGCTGACCGTTCACTTTACAGGGTAAATGTGATCAACCAGTTGCAACTTCGGCGAAGTGCGGCCAATGATCTTACCGGCTTATTGCGCAACCAGATGAACATCAGGTTTTCGCAGGATGCTTCACTCGGAACAGGAATGAGTCTTCAGGGTTTATCGGGTGAGCACGTAAAAATATTGATGGACGGTGTTCCGGTTATCGGACGTTTGAACGGAAGTATTGACCTGAGCCAGATAAACTTACAGAATGCAAGGCAGGTTGAAATTATTGAAGGTCCGATGTCGGTAATCTATGGCAGCAATGCCCTGGCAGGTGTTGTAAATATCATTCCGCAGGACATTCCGGGAAATTCACTGACTGCCAATGCAGGAACCTACCTTGAGTCTGTTGGGATTATTAATTTTGACGGAGGTTTTAGCATAAGACGAGGCAAGAATGCTTTTGGTGTTCAGGCTGGTCGCAACTTCTTTGCAGGATATTCACCTGAAGAGGAAGGCCGCTCAAGCCTATGGAAACCACGTCGCCAGGTGAATACTGACCTGAATCACAGCCTGTCTCTCAAAAAAATCATACTTAAAACCAAATTCAGTTATTTTGATGAATTGCTTCTGATTAAAGGAAATTTATTGCCTCCCTATTATGAAAGAGCATTCGACAATCACTTCGGCACCAATCGAATGACTGCCAAATCTGATATTTCAACAAAGGGCAGAAATCCTTTTACAGCCAGCAATTCGCTTTCGTATTACCAACGTATAAGAACCCTGTATTACAACAATCTGACTATTCCTGAGAAAACACCCACCGAATATGATACCACAGGTTTTGGATCGTTTCTTTCGCGGGGAATGTACTCTTACAGAAGCGAATCGGGATTATTTGGTACTCAGTTTGGTTATGATGCAAATGCAGAATGGGCAACCGGTGATCGAATAGGAAATGAGAAACATGATATAGCCGATATTGCCGGGTTTGCCACATTTCAGTACCAGCCGGTGGAGTGGCTTTCCCTGCAACCGGGTTTCAGGTATGCCTACAATACCAGGTTCAACTCTCCTTTGATTTATGCATTGCATCTTAAAGCCGGCCCGCAAAAGGGAATGATGTTTCGTGCCTCCTATTCCAGCGGATACAGGGCCCCATCACTTAAAGAGTTGTACCTGTTTTTTGTGGATGTGAATCATGATATTACCGGCAACCCCGATCTTAAACCTGAAAACTCAAACCACATTCAACTTCAGGCAACGCACAGAATTGAGAAGGTTACCTATGCTACTGAAACTGAATTCCGTTTCTTCCTGAACAACATTGAGGATCAGATAACCCTGGCAGAAACCGGCGGCGGGTCCTATACCTATTTTAATCTGGATCAGGCCCGCACCATGGGATATTCAGCAAGTATACGGTCATCGCTTTATCCTTTATTCGATTTAAGGCTCGGATGGGGGAGAACCGGAAAGGCAAATAACCTGCCCGGAGATGAAAATATGAAACTTTACTGGTCTCCGGAACTCACCTCGGAAGTTACCTGCCGAATGGATGATATTGATTTACATATCACTGCCATTTATAAATTCACGGGTCAGACAGCCAGAATTATTATGCTTAGTGACGGGCAGATTGGCGAAGGTTTTATGGATTCGTACCACAATCTTGATCTGACACTTTTAAAAACTTTTATGCAGAAAAGGCTGGCTGTCAATGCAGGTGTTAAAAATCTGTTTGATGTCACAAACATAACGTCTGCAGGTGGTTCAGGTGGTGTTCATTCAGGAGGCGGAAGCAATGTACCTGTGGCATGGGGCAGAACATTCTTTTTGAAACTTTCATTCAATATTTCAAAAAATGAAAAGGCAAATAAAGACAGCTAGTATTTTGCTGATATCTATCGTTACGCTTACTTCCTGCTTTAAGGAGGATGAAATTGTAGTTCCTCAGAAACCCGGCAATGTTGAAACTGTGGTCATTGAAATGCTTCCCGATTATACCATTCAATCATTTTTTAGTCTTTCTGAAGGAGATGTAAAAGCATCAAATCACCGCACAGACTGGGATATTGCAATGAGTACAAAGCCCGGCGATTTGACCCTTTGGCTGAACACTTCGATATTCATGTATGCAGCACGCACAGGAATCAGCGATTTCAGCGTTCCGCTTTCAACCACCGGTTGGGATTGGAGATTCGATGCATCTACCGGCAATCCTGAAGGCAACGCCATAGGAAAATGGTGGAATGAAGATGCGAAAGGAATCAGTTCAAATGAAGAAGTCATATTGATTGACCGGGGTATTGACCCTGATGGCCTGCCACTCGGATTTCTGAAAATACAGCCCCTGATCGACCCTGTTACGCAGGAAGTGAGCCTTCGAATCGCCAAGCCCGATGGATCGCAAGAGAAAATTTTCCAGGTTTCGGTTGACCCGTTGCGAAGATTTGTTACGGTTTCGTTTGAGAATGGGTACAACAACCCACAGATTGAACCTCAGGCTGAACAATGGGATTTGCTCTTTACCACATATACCACATTGCTTTTTACCGATGCAGGAGACCCCTATCCTTATCTTGTAAACGGAGTTTTGTTGAATGATACCCTGGTTCAGGCGGTTCTTGATACGGTTGTGCCTTTTGCTGAAATAGACCGTGAAAGGGCAGAAAGCCTCACACTTTCTTCGTCAGGGGATGTCATTGGTTATGACTGGAAAGAAATTAACGGCGATGTTACCTCAGGAAATATAACCTATACCGTAAGGTCGCACTGGAATTATATTATCCGCGATCGGAACGGATTGTATTATAAGCTAAGGTTTATTGATTTTTACAACAACCTGGGGAAAAAAGGATATCCAACCTTTGAATTTCAGAGGTTATAAATAAAAATAGTGTTTATGGTTAGTGTAGCCTGGTCAGTGGTGGCCGGGCTTTTTTGTTTTTAAGAAAACAGAAGCCAAGCCTGATGCCGGTATTTATTTCTTTAATTTTAAATCCCTGATTTACAGTAGGAATCCTGCTGCAAGAGCCATATCTTTGCGCCCTTCTCTGAGCATGTTCCTGATTTCCAGATGCAGATTTTCAAGCTTTGCTTTATCGCTCAGGCCTTCATTATCAAGGATATTTTTTATTGAAGGAAACAACCGGATTTTTTCAAGTTCATCAGCGTTTGGTCGATATTCGGACGAACCCAGTCTGCCGAGCTCGTTACCGGTAAGAATGGTGCTGTTTCTCAAAGATAAGGGTAGTGCATCGATACCGATGGCTGGTTTTGTAAGGGGTTTTTCAACTTCAAACAGGGCATCACCATGCGCCCTAACGTAAAAGTCGCCACCCATACGGCCAACCAGGTCAATTTTTCGGGTGTCAATAAGTCCTGCAGAGTTCATAACCTCTTGATTCACATGCACAAGCAAAACTTCGCAGATGATGAGGTTGGCTGCTCCACCGCCCTTTCCGGTTTCAACGATGTCGCGCACCCGGCATTCCCATTGCACCGGAGATTCCTTAACCCTGAAAGGTCTTACCTTTTCTGAAATCAACGGAGTAAATCCTGCTTTTTGAAACTCATCAACTCCCTTTGGAAATTCTGTGCTTGCCAAACTCATTTGCTCTACCATGCTGTAAGTCACTGCGTTAATTACCACTTCGGAAACCTGCTTCAGATTCTCAAAAGTGTCTTTCGTTGTATTGTCGCGGCCCCGCCTCGAAGGACTGAATATGATGGTGCTGGGATTTACCCCGAATGCATTGAAAAAACTGAAAGGAGCCAGATTGGGCCTGCCTTCGGCATCTACTGTGCTGGCGAAGGCAATGGGCCGTGGTGCAATGGCACCCAGCATCAGCTTGTGAAGTTCGGAATGGGGGATTAAAGCCGAATCAAAGGTTTTATACATAATTGGGTAATCTTATTATTTTCCAAAAATTAAATGAGCAACAAATTGAAAACCAAATGATCAAGGCTTCAGGGTTTAGCTGGTAAAATTTGGGTGATGCATTCTCCAAATCCGACCCTGATTCCGTCTTTTTCACTAAAACCACGCATGCTCAATGTGTCAAGGTCGTTGATGAATTTTCTTTCTGTTCCGTCTTTCAGAGTTATGGGTTTGGTGCCTCTCCAGGTAAGCTCAAGCATAGATCCATAGGAACCCGGGTCCGGGCCACTGATGGTTCCCGAAGCATAGAGATCACCGGTGTTGATGTTACAGCCGTTTATCGTGTGATGAGCCAGCTGCTGACAGATGTTCCAGTACATGTGCCTGAAATTGGAACGGCATACCACATTCTCATCGTTGTTTGATGTTTTGATAGCTACTTCCAGATTGATGTCAAAATTCCTCTTTCCTTCGGTTTTCAGATAGGGCAACACTTCCGGATCCTGCACCGGGCCCTCTGTCCGGAAAGGTTCCAGCGCTTCAAGAGTTACAATCCAGGGAGAAACTACTGAACCAAAATTCTTGGAAAGAAACGGGCCCAGGGGCACATATTCCCAGGATTGAATGTCCCTGGCTGACAAGTCGTTGAAAAGCAGGAATCCAAAAATATAATCTTCAGCATTTTCTGCTTTGACGCGATCTCCAAGTCCGGTGCTTTTTCCGACCACAAATGCCATTTCAAGCTCAAAATCAAGCATTTTACTGGGGCCAAATACTGGTATTTCTGCTCCTGCCGGCAGCGTCTGCCCCAGCGGACGGTGAATATTTGTTCCTGAAACCACAATGGAGGAAGCACGCCCATGATATCCTACCGGCAAATGCCGCCAGTTGGGAAGGATGGCGTTTTTCGGGTCGCGGAACATCATGCCTACATTGGTGGCATGCTCAATGCTGGAGTAGAAATCGGTGTAATCCGTAACGTGCACAGGCATCACCATACGCACCTCTGTAAAAGGTTTTATGGCCGCACTGTGAATTGCAGCAAACAGTTTTTTATCAACCTGTGCATCTCTGGCAAAAATCTCCTGAAGCCTTTTTCTGACTACTTTATGGGCCTGTTTACCTAAATTAATGAAATCGTTCAGCACTTGTTTATTGAAAACACTATTGAAATCAAAAGCAGAGTCGCTGAAGATGCCCAGTTTTTCCAGTATTTCAAGATCGATGACCTGATTGCCAATACGTGTAACAGCTGCAAATTTTCCCGGTATAACTTCTGCTACGCCAAAAGGCAGATTTTCGAGGGTAAAATCACTGTTTTCAGGAATTTCAATTCCTGATTGAAGTTTTGTCATAGTTTCAGTTATAATGTTTTAAAAGGGCAAATTGAATAATACAATTTCATAATTATAAAGTCCCTCTTTTGCTTTGTTCAAGTTCAATGGCCTCGAATAATGCCTTAAAGTTGCCTTTGCCGAATGATTTGGCGCCTTTACGCTGAATGATTTCATAGAAAACTGTGGGGCGGTCTTCCACCGGTTTTGTAAAAATCTGCAGCAAATATCCTTCGTCATCTCTGTCAACAAGAATACCCAGCTCTTTCAGGGCCAGTATTTCTTCGTCGATTTTTCCAACTCGGTTAAGCACAGTATCATAGTAAGTTCCGGGAACTGTGAGAAATTCAACCCCGCGGTTGCGCAAATCCTTTACTGTGTCTAAAATGTTGTCAGTGGCCATGGCAACATGCTGTACACCGCTGCAGCCGTAGTAGTCGAGATACTCTTCAACCTGCGAGCGCTTCTTGCCTTCAGCCGGCTCATTGATCGGGAATTTTATTCTTCCGTTGTCGTTGGTCATCACCTTGCTCATCAAGGCAGTGTATTCTGTTGAAATGTCCTTATCGTCGAATGAGGCAAGCTGCGTGAATCCCATAACGGTGGCATAAAAATCAACCCATTTGTTCATTTCATTCCATCCCACATTGCCAACCATATGATCTACATATTTCAGACCGGTTTCTTTGGTTTTGTATTCAGGATTCCAGGCAACATATCCCGGAAGGAAAGGGCCTTTATAATTTTTTCGTTCCACAAAAACGTGTACGGTTTCTCCATAGGTATGTATTCCCGAAAGGACTGCTTCGCCATGGCTATCTTTTTCAACGCGGGGTTCAAAATAAGAAATTGCTCCGCGCTTAATGGTTTCGAGCCACGATTTACGCGCATCATCTACCCAGAGGGCAACAACCTTAACTCCGTCGCCATGTTTCATGGTATGAATTCCTGGCTCGTTATCGGGAAGCAGCGAAGAGGTGAAAACAAACCTGATTTTGTCCTGAGCCAGCACATAAGAGGTGCGGTCTTTTAATCCGGTTTCAAGACCGGCATAAGCTAAGGGCTGAAAACCAAAGGCAGTCTGATAGTAAAAGGCAGCCTGCTTTGCATTGCCTACATAAAATTCTACATAATCGGTGCCGTTGATGGGCAGAAAATCATCTTTCAAAGTCATTGGAAAAAGTCTTTAAATATTTGATAATAAAAGTTTTGGTGTAAATAAATTATTCCTCAAGCCAGGATTTATAATAGCCGGGATCTTCAATTTCCATGGCCTGCCTCGTAATCCACAATGGTTTGAATGTATCTACCATAACAGCCAGTTCCCTGGTTTCTCTGGATCCCAGACTTTTCTCAACACTTCCCGGGTGTGGCCCATGAGGGATTCCTATCGGGTGAAGGGTAATCTGTCCGCGGTCAACATGCTTTCGGCTCATAAATTCACCGTCAACATAGTAAAGCACTTCATCAGAATCTACGTTGCTGTGATTGTAGGGGACTGGAATTGACAGTGGATGATAATCATATAAGCGGGGCACAAATGCACACATCACATAATTGTGGGCCTCAAAGGTCTGATGCACTGGCGGTGGCTGATGAATCCTTCCTGTAATAGGCTCAAAATCATGAATTGACAAGGCGTAAGGATAGTGAAATCCGTCCCATCCGATCAAATCAAAAGGATGGCTGGCGTAATGATAGGGAAACAGTTGATCCTCTTTTTTGATCATGACAAGGAAATCGCCCTTTTCATCATGGGTATGCAGTTTTTCAGGTTTTCTGATGTCTCTTTCGCAGAAAGGGGCATGTTCCTCCAATTGCCCGAGTTTGTTTACATATCTTTTCGGAAACCTGATGGGTGAATAGGATTCAACCATAAACAAGCGATTGTCAGGCGTATCGAAATGAAGTTGGTAAATGATTCCGCGGGGAATGATCAGGTGGTCACCATAGCCAAAGCTCAGCTCTCCATACATGGTTTTTAGAATTCCCGATCCCTCGTGCACAAATATCATTTCTGTGGCTTGTGAATTCTTAAAGAAATAGGTTTCCATCGATTTTCGGGGCGATGCCAGTATGATGCTGAGATCGTTGTTGACAAGGACTGGAACCCGGCTTTTCAGATAATCGTCGGTTGGTTTGACTTCGAACCCCTGAAAACTCCTGTGTTGCATATTGTTCTGTACAGCAATTTCGGGTTTGATATCTGAAGGTGGATCAATCGACCTGACCCCGGTAGGAGGGTAGAGGTGGTAGGTTAGGGAATAGGCATCAGAAAAACCTTCGGTAGAAACCAGTTGTTCAGAATATAGTGTGCCATCGGGTTTCCGGAACTGTGTGTGGCGTTTGGGCGGAATTTGACCGAGTTTGTGATAATGGGGCATTGTAGATTTTTATTGAAAATATATGTTGAAAAGTTTGATTCAATCGGTTGAATTCTTAACAAATTTGCCCTGTAAATGTTCAGCATCAGGACAATTCATGCCCTGATCATTCGCCCACAGTCAGGACCTGAGAATTGTTAATAAAATTATAGTAAAAATTATTTTTTCAGGATAATTTTTCTGATGGTTTCTCCTCCATCCTCAAACTTAATTTTTACAAAATATACTGACTCAGAAAGGAATTTTAAATCAGCTTTTAGCTTTCTAACCGGTTGGTCCGAATGGATTTCCAGCAAAATGTTTCCAGTTAACCCGTTTATTATCAATGATTTGATTCCTTTTCCAGGTGATTCTGATTCTATAAAGAGTTCTCCCGAAGTAGGATTCGGATAAAGCCTGAGTTTTGTGAAATCCTGATGGTCAACACTCACCACCTGCTGGAATCGTGCAATAAATGTCCTGTTGCTGTTTACGATAAAAGAAATAACCGGATTATCAGAAAAGAAGTTTTCGTTTTCTAACCAATCTATGAATGTAAAATTTTGATTAGCTATTGCCTGAAGTTCTGCTGTTTCACCCTGATTATATATACCTGACCCTCTGGTGTATCCCCCTTCTTCAGGATATGCGTAAGCGCTTACCTCAAAAAACTGAATAAAGTGAGCAACGAATTCACGGTTATTTGTAACAAGAAAAGAAATTTCAGGGTTGGTAGCAAACACATTTCCGTTTTCGGTCCAGTTTATAAAGTCGTATCCTGTTGTGGCTGCAGCCAGCAGATTTGCCGTTGCTCCATAGGCATAAACACCTGTTCCTGCCACACTCCCGCTGTTAGCCGGATTAACCGAAGCCGAAATGGTAAATTCCTGAAGTGCGAAATTCGCTGTCAGGTTTCGGTTTGCATTTACCGTAAAGGAGTAGATTGCCGATGTTGAAACTACATTTCCGTTTTCGGTCCAGTTTATAAAGTCGTATCCTGTTGTGGCTGCAGCCAGCAGATTTGCCGTTGCTCCAAAGGCATAAACACCTGTGCCAGTTACACTTCCGCTATTGTCCGGATTTACCGAAGCCGAAATGGTAAATTCCTGAAGTGCGAAATTCGCTGTCAGGTTTCGGTTTGCATTTACGGTAAAGGAGTAGTTTGCCGATGTTGAAACCACGTTTCCGTTTTCGGTCCAGTTAATAAAGTCGTATCCTGTTGTGGCTGCAGCCAGCAGATTTGCCGTTGCTCCATAGGCATAAACACCTGTTCCTGCCACACTCCCGCTGTTAGCCGGATTAACCGATGCCGAAATGGTAAATTCCTGAAGTGCGAAATTCGCTGTCAGGTTTCGGTTTGCATTTACCGTAAAGGAGTAGTTTGCCGATGTTGAAACTACATTTCCGTTTTCGGTCCAGTTTATAAAGTCGTATCCCGTTGAGGCAGTAGCCAGCAGATTTGCCGTTGCTCCGAAAGCATAAACGCCTGTTCCTGCCACACTTCCGCTGTTAGCCGGATTAACCGAAGCCGAGATGGTAAATTCCTGAAGTGCAAAATTCGCTGTCAGGTTCCGGTTTGCATTTACCATAAAGGAGTAGTTTGCCGATGTTGAAACCACGTTTCCGTTTTCGGTCCAGTTAATAAAGTCGTATCCCGTTGAGGCTGCAGCCAGTAGATTTGCCGTTGCTCCGAAAGCATAAACGCCTGTTCCTGACACACTTCCGCTGTTAGTCGGATTAACCGAAGCCGAAATGGTAAATTCCTGAAGTGCAAAATTCGCTGTCAGGTTCCGGTTTGCATTTACCATAAAGGAGTAGTTTGCCGATGTTGAAACCACGTTTCCGTTTTCGGTCCAGTTAATGAATGTATAGCCTGCGACGGGTGCTGCTGTAACCAAAATTTGAGCACCTGCAGGATAAGAGCCTCCACCGGTCGTAGTTCCTGCATTTGAAGGGTTTGAAAATGTATTTATGGTGTATTCAGGAATAGCATTTGACAGTGAAACATCATCAATATACCAGTTATCAAACTGATAAAGATTCCCCTGAACGGTAAAGGCAACATAGGTTGTCGGAGAATTCAGATTTGATGTAATACTTGTATTCACAGTAGCTGGCCCGACAATAGAATTGGAGTTGGTGGGCAGCGACCAGGCTTCGTTGGTCCAGGCAACACCATTGGTGCTTGACTGAATTCTGAGGGTGGCTCCCGGACCATAATCGTCAAGCATGTGTTTGAAACTCAGGTTCAGTTGAATTATACCCGTTGTATTGATTGCAGGAGATACCAGCCTGTTGGTGCCGGGATTGACATTCTGATAAGTTAACATCATCTCACCGGCTGCACCACCTGCATTGCTGGTTGGAGAGAAATTCCAGCTGGCAACTGTATTGGTTCCGGCTGTTTGTTGACTCCAGCAAGCCGGGAATTGTGTAAGAGTAAATGATTCAGAAAAGGGTAATATAAATACTTCACACTGAGTTGCAGCACTTGCTGTTACTCCGTTTGAATAGGTATATGAATTGCCGATGGACCATACTTTGTAATAATAGGTAGTCCCTGACTGAAGACCTGTATGCTCGAAGTTTTCTGCATTACCCGAATAAATAACTGTACCTCCGCCGTCAATTGTACTGCCTGGTGAATATTGGGATCCATTTGCAGGTAATCCGAATGTATTGCTTGTGTTGAAAGCCAGCATAACATTGTTAAGTTCGGTATTTCTCGTCCAGTTGAGGTTTATCTGAGAAACTGAAACTGCTGTAGCTGTAAATCCGGAAGGATCGGCAACATTGCTGAATCCTACTGTAAAAGAAATGGTGCTTCCGGCTGAAGAAATGTCGTAAATGTTTAATCCTCCCGGACTTCCGTTCTGCAAAAAAGAAGAAGGATTTGTGCCGTCATTGATGGTTGTTCGTCCTGTTTGCTGAGAGAAATGGGCATTTGAAGGACTTCCGTTGGTTGTAGTGGTACCGTTTGGTCTGTAAATGTAGACTTCATCGGGCGGACCAGAAGCATTCCCGTTATAATCCGGATCAATTCTGTAAACCAGCAAACCAGTTCCAGGAATGGCTGACTCATAAGTTCCGGTTTTTTGTCTATATTCAACCATGAAGTATTCATCAGGCGAATAAGGAGAGGCGATTTTATAACAATTGTTGGTCGGAGTGGTGATCGGATTCAGGGTATAGGTGCCCGATGTTGTGATTTGCGGGATGCTGCTTATCCAGGTGTTACCGGTATATTTCCATTTCATGTATGTACCCATATGTCCTGAGCCGCCATCCATAAGATCCCATGCGCCTGCAGGACTTATATTTAAACCTCCGTCGTTGTAATGATAAAGATCGGGTGCGCCCAGAGCATGAAACATTTCGTGGCATAGCGTATAAACATTTACCTGGGTTTCCGGTTGAAACGTGTAATCCCATACCTGTTTCCCGTTAATGTAAACATCGTAGGTATAGAGAACCCAGCGATGTGCCCATAACAGGCTGGCCCAGGCTCCGTTACCTCCTCTTATGACAAAAGAAACATTATCAACGCGCCCGTCATTATCTCCGTCAATATTCAATCCTGCGGGTACAGGCGAATTAGCATTGATCCAGTTTATGGCATCACGCAAAAGTGCATGTTCGCGCAAACGACGGGCATTATCTCCATTATATCCTCCCGGATTTGTTGTTGCATTATAAGGCTCAAAATAACTGCGCGGATGAGAATCGGTATAGGAAAGATTTGTAGTCATCACACATTCAGGATAATGTGATGAATTCAGCGTGAGCATTTCGTAAGAAACTTCGTTGAAATATGATTTTACTGAACTACCTGTTTCCTGATTAAAGAGGTTATCATACGTTTGCCTTGTTTCAGTAAATTCAGTATCGTTCGAAAATTTAATGTAAATGACCAGATTATTCATAGTCCCTGAGTGCGGCGCACGACCAGACCGGTTATCGCTCACTTCAAGCGCTTTTTGCCGTAAAAAGTATTCTTCCCTGTTTATTTTTATCCATTTTTTCAGCCCTTTTTCTGCCGGATCAGCTGATCCTACGCGAAAAATGGAGGGTACAATGTTGCCCTTGTCAGATATCGCATAATAAAAGTATCCATCTTCACCTTGAATGATGGTGAAGCCTTCAGCATCATGCAACCAGTTGAAATATTCATCTCCCGAAACAAAGCAGTCTATGACCGCTCCATCAGGCTGGATTATCTGGTAAGGTTGATTCTGAAAATAGGCTGCATTTGTCTGCAGGCCAGCCAGCATGATAGCTGCTATAATTATAAGTATGAATTTTCTCATGCGGAAAATCTGAATTAACCCGCCAGGGTTGAATGGGTTTCTGTTTTCTTTTAATACATTTTTGCAGAAAATGTAATAGTTAATTTCAGGATTTGAAAATAACAATCAGCTTCTGCATATCTTTAGTTTGCAATGATTAATGATTAGATTCTGGTTCATTTCTCATTTTCTGCACTTTTCAGCAATGATCCCGCCTTGATATGTATGTCGCGCTGGGGGAACGGAATTTCGATATTGTTTTCCTTAAATTTCCTGAATATGGCATAATACAATTCGCTTTTCAGGATTTGAGGACGATCGAAATATTCTTCAGTCCAGACTAAAAGATTAAAATTCAGGCTGCTATCACCGTATGAATCAAACAGAACCTGAGGCTCAGGGGTTTTCAGCACACCAGGGTTATTGTCTGCCACTTCGGTAAGGAGCTTTCTGATGATTTCGGGGTCCTCATTATACGAAACACCGACAGGAAACCTAAGCCTTACGTTTTTATCGTTATGACTCCAGTTGATGACCCGCATATTTATGAAATCAGAGTTAGGGACAATGACTGCAATGTTATCGTTGGTTAAAACCGTGGTTGCACGGGCAGAAATATCCACAATATTGCCGGCAAGATCATCAAGCTCGATTCTGTCGCCAACCTTAATTGGTCTCTCAAACAAAATTATAATGCCGCTGATAAAATTATTGGTGATATTCTGCAATCCAAATCCAATACCTACGCCCAAAGCACCTATCAATAAGCCAATTGCACTCAGGTCAATTCCTGAAGTCTCAATAATTATGTACAATCCCAGAATCAATACAGCATACCTAATGATTGTTGCAATTGCCTGACTGATACCAATGTCGATGCCATAGCGTGGAAAAACCCTCCTAACCAGGAAATGCTTGATTTTTGCTGAAATGTAAAAAACCAGGAAAAGAGAAATGAGGAGCAGTATCAGTGTTCTGGTGGTAAAGGGACTACTCCCCACCTGAAACAATTCAATATTCCAGTAAATTTTCAGCCATTCAAGTACTTTTTCGTAAGTATTCATTTTTCTTTCAAAGGTTTATCTGATGTTTATCACAATTCTTTATCAGCAGGTGTTTGTCTGTGTGTGGGTGATGAGACAGATTCTGCTTTCCCAAAGATACAGAAAAATTCTTTTTGTGATTTACAGGCAGTTTTCACGGTTACCTGACAAATCATTGCAGGTTGAGAGGTAGTCGTAAATTCGTCAGGTATCAGCCTCATCCGGGTTCACTGCTTCCGATTTGTGGCGCTAATGATTACATTTGCACATTAATTCTTAAAAATGTTCATTATGCAACACGATAAAACAAAAGAAGAAATAATTGCCTCTTTTGATCCCAATGCCGCAGCTACTGCCGGGCTCGGACTTTTTGGACTACCGTTTACTGCCGGACAATCAGATATCATTATCATTCCGGTACCCTGGGAAGTTACTGTTAGTTTCGGAAACGGAACGGCTGAAGGACCCGAAGCCATCTCGGAAGCTTCCACTCAGATTGATCTGCATCATCACGATTATCCCGAATTGTGGAAACATGGCATTTTTATGGATGAGTGCCCTGATGATCTGGTTTTGCTGGGGCGTAAAGTAAAAGAGTACGCAGGTGATATCATCAATGCCATTGAAGAAGGGGCTGTGATTGCTGATAACAATGTGCTTTCCGGAAAACTTGAACAGGTGAATGAGGCTTGTGCAAAAATGAATTTATGGGTGAAGGAAAGAGCGAGGTACTGGCAAAAACAGGGAAAAATGGTCGGACTTGTGGGCGGTGATCATAGCATTCCACTGGGATATATACAGTTACAGGGTGAGCAACATCGTGATTTCGGAATTCTCCACATCGATGCGCATCTTGATCTGCGAATTGCTTACGAAGGATTCACCTGGTCTCACGCTTCCATTTTTTACAATGCCCTTGAAACTGTTCCCCAAATCAGCAGCATTGTGCAGATTGGCATAAGGGATTATTGCGAACAGGAGAAAAATTATACACGGCAACATAAAGGCAAAATTTCTGTTTTTTACGAACGCGAAAATAGAAAACGAATCTATTGCGGCGACAACTGGGACAGCATTTGCCAGGAAATGATCGACAGACTCCCCGGCAAGGTGCATATTTCGGTTGATATTGATGGACTTGATCCGAAACTCTGCCCGAATACCGGTACTCCCGTACCTGGTGGTCTTGAATTTGAAGAACTGATGTTTTTGCTGAATGCCTTGAAAGCCAGTGGTAAAGAGATCATTGGTTTCGATTTATGCGAGGTAGCTCCCGGTAACGATGGTTGGGATGGAAATGTTGGTGCCAGGGTACTTTACCAGCTATGCGGAACCATGGCAAGGTAAACGCAAGATCTGTTTAACAATTTTTAATAAAGTATTAACAACGTCTTCTGAACCCGAAGGCGTTGTTTTTTGTTATAGTTGTCACACAATGAAAACAATGAACTTAATATCAATCATAATGGTGCCGGCTCTGTTTTTTGCCTGCAATACCGGCAATGCCGGCAGTAAATCAGCTACAATGATGCAAAACAATACTATTTCGTTGGATACAGTGACTTTTGGCTCAGGATGCTTCTGGTGCACCGAAGCTATTTTCCAGCGCGTTCAGGGCGTAAAATCAGTGGTATCGGGATATTCAGGCGGAGCACGCCCCAACCCTACCTACGATCAGGTTTCTTCAGGATCTACCGGACATGCTGAAGTGATACAAATTACCTTCGACCCACAGCAAATCAGTTTTGAAGCCCTGCTTGAGATCTTCTGGAAAACCCACGATCCAACCACACTCAACCGTCAGGGCGCCGATGTGGGAACACAATACCGTTCAGTAATTTTCTGGCACAACGAAGCCCAGCGGCAATCGGCCGAAGCCATTAAAGCAGAACTCAATGCCAGCGGAGCCTGGAATAACCCGATTGTAACCGAAATCACCGAATTCAAGGCATTTTACAAGGCAGAAGCCTACCACCAGAATTACTTCAACAACAATAAGAATGCTCCCTATTGCAATTTTGTGATTGTACCCAAGCTGGAAAAATTCGAAAAAGTTTTTAAGGACAGGTTGGTGAAATAGGTTAGGCTGTGATCATCTGTCTAAGGGTTGTAATTCTAAAGAGTATTGATATTGGTAGGATTCCAGTTTCATCAGAATACCAGGCAGGAAAGGTAGAATTGGAATAATATTGATTAATAGGAAGATTATAATAGTTTTCACGTTTCGCCCCTCTGGGGCTTGATGTTCTTCCGTGCATTACTTGGCTACCAACGCTGCGCCCCTCTGGGGCTTGATGTTCTTCCGTGCATTACTTGGCTACCAACGCTGCGCCCCTCTGGGGCTTGATGTTCTTCCGTGCATTACTTGGCTACCAACGCTGCGCCCCTCTGGGGCTTGATTTTCTCCCGTCATGCATCAACCTGCCAACGCTGCGCCCCGCTGGGGCTTGATGTTCTTCCGTGCATTACTTGGCTACCAATGCTGCGCCCCTCTGGGGCTTGATTTTCTCCCGTCATGCATCAACCTGCCAACGCTGCGCCCCGCTGGGGCTTGATGTTCTTCCGTGCATTACTTGGCTACCAATGCTGCGCCCCTCTGGGACTTGATGTTCTTCCGTGCATTACTTGGCTACCAATGCTGCGCCCCTCTGGGACTTGATGTTCTTCCGTGCATTACTTGGCTACCAATGCTGCGCCCCTCTGGGGCTTGATGTTCTTCCGTGCATTACTTGGCTACCAATGCTGCGCCCCTCTGGGGCTTGATTTTCTCCCGTCATGCATCAACCTGCCAACGCTGCGCCCCTCTGGGGCTTGATGTTCTTCCGTGCATTACTTGGCTACCAATGCTGCGCCCCTCTGGGGCTTGATTTTCAAACATAGCATACTGTACCAATGTCGTGCCCTGTTTTTTTTGTTCCTGCTATTTCCCCTTTTTTCTCTTATCTAAGCCAGATAGTGCTTATCGAATGTTCAGCCCCAGAGGGGCGGAACGTTGGTAGTGTAGATAAAGCGGAGATTTTTTCAGCCCCAGCGGGGTGCAGCGTGAATTTCCAAGATGGATTATTGAAAACATTTCTTTTCAAATCAGTGTTCTTCCGTTTTATAAAATATCTTTTCTGAACTTATTAAAGCCCGACAAGACTAATCCAAATCATAGCCCCAGCGGGGCGAAACGTTGGCAGCAAATGATGAAAAGTAGATTTTTAAGAGCCCCAGAGGGGCGCAGCGTTAGATTCCAACCTGTATGATTTTTAACATTGCGATTATGTTCCCGTTCCATAATAACACGCAATAAAAAACCCGCTGAACGCGGGTTGAAAAATTCTGTGTGCGGATAAGGAGATTCCGCTAAATCATTTTTTAGATTTTTTATGTATTGATAATCAGTACTATATAAATCCATGTTTTTGTAACATTTTAGCAGTTAATAGAAATTTTGATTGAGTTTTTGATTGAGGCAAAAATTTAGCTTTTATAGAACATTTGCCCTTTCCCCGTAAGCAAGTACTCCGGATTTGCATCAAAAATTTTGCAGATGTAATAAAGTGCATCAATACTTATTGCTACATTCTCGTTTTTCTCCAAACGTAGCAGGTGCGGGTATCTGTATTTTATCTTTTCCGCAAACTCCGTTTTGGTTTTGATTTTCTTCCGAGCCTTAAGTTCGTACATAGTCAGCAGAAACCTATCCGTAACCTCCCTTTGAATATCGCTGACATATTTCATTTGGACTGATTTTTTTCAATACTGTCCCGAAGCCTGATTATTTCCTTTAGGTAGACAATTTCAGTCTTGAGATAAGATACCTCCTTTTTCAACTGATTTTCTTCCTGAACAGCCAATTTCTGTGGTTCGTCGCTTTCCCCCAACAAATAGGATGTAGACACTCCAAGGACGTTGGCCATTTTTTTTAGGTCGCTTAACCGGCAGTCGTTTCTTTTGAAAATTCCTCTTACTGCCACGTCCGACATATCGATTTTCTCACAAAATACCTTAAACATCATTCCAATTTCTTCAAGGCGTAGGCGTACTCTCGTTTCAATGGTTGTTATCATGGAATTAGTATTAGTTGGCGCAAAAAATATTTTGTTTATAAGTAATAAATATTTGCATTAAACAAAATATAACTTATCTTTGCATTATCAAAACAAAACAAAAGTTATGTTTTGCGTTGCATAAGATAAACAAATATATGCTAAACTAAACTAATATGCAAGAAAAATTTTATTCGGCCGAAGAAGTTGTTCCTTACAGGCCTCCGTTAGTATCGCTGCTACTCTCTCTACAACCCGGACAGGCTGTGAATTTCCCGAAAGAAAGAAGGACTTCTGTCATGGCTACAATTACTCGACTTCACAAATCAGCTTGCAGATTTAGAACCGTAAAAATTTCAGAAACCCAGTTTGCGGTCATTCGTGAACTCTAAATAGTCAAACATGAAAACCAAAACAACAGCAACAGGTATTTGGCTGACAGTTAGTTTACTCAGCCTATGCATTGGTTTCCCTGAAACCACACCTCTGATCAGGCAATTCGCATTCTATGGATTTGTCCTTTTGAATCTCTATGTAAGTGGTCGAATTTATACCAAACTACTCAATGAGCAGGATAGATAGCCTCGAAGAAACTTTGAGAACGGCATTGGCAGAAATTGAATTGCTCAGGATTGAGCACCAAAACCCATGCACCAAACCTAAAGTTACCACAAAAAGGCAGGATAGAATCGAAAAGTATAAACTCAAACTTGCAAGGAGATGAGCTACATCAATTTAATCTTAATCGAAGTCAATGGTTTTGAGTTCGAAGTGAAATATGAATACACACCGGAAGAACCTGATACATGGTATACGCCCGGACACGGCCCAGAAGCCGAAATCATTGCTATTTACACCACGAAAGAAATCGACGGCAGAAAAACCAAAATTGATATCACGAAGGAGATTGAAGCAGTCAATGACTGTGAGGAATTTCTTGAAGAAATCATGAGGTACGAAGCCGAAGTTGAATATGAATATTAACCCTAAATCTCAAACCAATGAGCGACAAAATGCAATTGACAGGTGCGATGCTGAATGCATTGAAACCTCTCGAACTGCCGGAGAACGAGGCAGTACAACAGAAATTCGTTTCGCTGTACAATTCCATTCATGGAACGGCACAGGGCGAAATGATTTACGCCAAAGAATGTTTCAACTTCAAAAGACTTGTTGCAGAAAACAAGTCTTTGCAGGAATGCACCCCTTTGAGCCTCTACGGAGTTTTTCTCGACACAGCCGTTAACGGCCTTAGTCTTGAAACAGGAACCAAGCCTCTTGCCTATGTCGTACCGAGAAGGGCCAATATAGGAACGAAAGAACAGCCAAGGTGGGAGAAACGGGCTTACCTTGTTGTCAGCCCTTACGGAGAACTGGTAATGCGAATGAGGGCAGGTCAGATCAGACACGCTGACAATCCGGTCATTGTTTACGAAGGAGACACTTTTGAACCTTTCCTTGACGACAATGGCTGCAAGAGGATTCACTACAAGGCTTTAATTCCCCGCAAGTCGAACAATATCATAGGTGCCTTCATCAGGATTACCCGGCATGATGGTACGATTGATTTTGAATACCTCGTTTCTGAGGATATCCAACGCCTTAAAAATTACTCTGACAAGGCAAATTTCGGAAAGGTTAACCCTCTCTACACTTCTAATGCAGGACAGATTGACCCGGGCTTCCTTGCCGGAAAGATGATCAAACATGCCTTCCGCACTTATCCGAAAGTCAGGACTGCCGGAGTGTTGACCATTACTGAAGAAGTTTTGGAAAAGCAGGACATCGATTACGGAGTTGAAATTCAAGATGCAGCGCAGATTGCCCCTGTAACCTCTGAAGAAGCCACGGCCGATGCCGAAGAAGTAACAATGATTGAGCCTGCACAAGTCGAACATGATATTTTTTAATCCACAACAGCAATGGAAACACAAGAATTGACCAAAACTGCAACCAATACAGCGGTTGCCATTCCTGCCAACTTGCAGGTTTTAATGCAAACAGCCCCCGAAATCCTTACAACAAATCGGACAAGGGTGCAGAGGGCAAATGATGCCGGACAAGCCCTGCTTGAAAAGATGAATGCCGGCATGAACGAAATTACCTACAATCAGGGAATGGAGTTTATCGCTAAAATTCGCAAGACTATCGCAGTCATGAATGAGAACCGGAAACCCATTACTCAGATCATTGGCGAAATAAGCAAACAGTTTACAAGCCTCGAAGCAGACTTGGATGTCAAAGGCAAGGGCACAATCCCTGCAAAGATTCAAGGCAAACTCGATGAATTTGCAGCCGACCTTGCCCGGAAGAAAGCCGATGAAGAAAGGCTTGCAGCCCTCAGGATTGCAAAGGAGAAGGCAAGAATTGAAGTCAAGGCCGATGTCGAAATAAAGCTGAACGAATACTTCGCTAAATACCTGAAAGATTCGATTGACAGCCTGAACCGGTATTGGGCCGGTGTTACCCTCCAAACCTTTGATGAAGTAAGTACCGAAATCATGAATTTGGATATGAGCTTTGAAGAAAACGCTTTCGGCTTATTCACTTATTCCAATCAAAACATACACCTGATGCCAGGAGAAGTCCTCGAAATCAAAAAGGCTGCAATGGCAAGCAAGATCCCTGAGTTTCAAAAGAAATTCGTTGAACTGTATAATCACAGAAGGCAGGAGATCATTGACCTATTCAACTCCAAACACGCTGAACTCCTTGAAATCGAAAATGCCAACGCACAGGAGGCCGAAAGATTAAAGAAAATTGCTGAGGAAAGGGAAAGGGCAGCCGAAGCAGATGCCCTTCGCAAATCGCAGGAGTTGTTGCATAAAGCCAATGCCGAAGTCGAAGTGACCAAATCAACCGAAACAGTTAACTCCCTATTTTCGGAGAGTATGTCGGTTGCTGCTCCAGCAGTAAAAATCAAAGAGCAAATAGCAATCAATGTCAATGGCCCGGCAGGGTGGATGGCGCTGCTTGCTTTCTACTTTGAAAAGGAAGCAAAAGGATTGACACCTGAACAGCTCGAGAAGAAGTTTGGGTTTGCCCGAAAATTCGCTGAAAGCTATTTCGACAAGCATGGTGAAGAAATCAATTCTCCATTCCTTACTTATGTGAAAACTGCAAAGGCAAAATAATGGACAACTACTTCACCCGAAATGAAGTATCGAACTCAGACCTATCGGCACTAAAAGACTACCTGTTGTGCGCTGATAGGTCTGATTTTGGTAAAGAAAATGCCTATCGATTCGGCTCCCTTATCGATGCGATGATAACCGAGCCACACCGGATAAACTATTATAAGTTGACTTGCGATGATGTTATTTACACCCTTGAGGAGTTTGAAACAGCAAAACAGATGAAGAAGGCTTTCATGGCGGACCCGGTTGCTTCGCAAATGCTAAAGTTATCCGAAACCCAGAAAGTCTTTATTGAACTTGCCAACCTTCATTATGGCAACCTCCCTTTTACGCTCCCTATGCGCTGCAAGTTTGATTTGTGGATGCCTTCCGCAAAGTTTGGAGGCGACCTGAAAAGCACTGCAGCAGCAACTCAGGCGCAGTTTGAGGACGCTGTCCGGCATTTTGATTATGACCGGCAAAGGGCTGTTTACATGACTTTATCAGGAGCAGAGAAAGATGTGCTGATAGGCGTATCGAAGAAAAACTTTAAAGTTTTCAAAATATTCATTGACCGGCAAAGTGAATTGTTTAAGTCCGGCATGGAGAAGTTTACAGAGCTTGCGTTCAAGTGGTGGACGCTGTTTTAAACAACCCTTAATCCATTCCACAAATGGGACGAATTGAAAAGAATAATTGCGACTACTTTCCTCACTTGGTTACCATGCGTAACCACAGGAAAGTCAAGGCCTTGCGAAATAAATTCGGGCAGGTGCTTGGATATGCCTTTTGGTCGATGGTTCTGGAAT
This sequence comes from Lentimicrobium sp., assembly GCA_019429275.1. Classification (GTDB taxonomy): domain Bacteria; phylum Bacteroidota; class Bacteroidia; order Bacteroidales; family Lentimicrobiaceae; genus Lentimicrobium. Next base: position 78,177 of record JAHYJC010000015.1, read on the forward strand.
ACCTGACTGAGCAGGACGGAAACGAGTTTGAATATAGCGAGGACGAAATTGAAATGTTTGCAGCCGAACTTTCCATTGAGCCAGAAAAAGCAAAAGCCATGATTGAATACTGCCTTAATCGGGAACTCCTGTTTTTGAACAGCGAAAACTTCATCTATTCCAACAGCCTCAATGCCTACCTATCACCTGTCTATGACAAACGCATGAGGGCAAGGAAAGCAAGCGAAACGAGAGAAAGACGTGAGAACGGGCGTTTCTGTCACAGTAATTCCAACACTCCCGGTATTTCTGTGACAGAAAAACCACAAAGTAAAGTAAAGGAAAGTAAAGAAAAGGAAAGTAAAGTAGATGAAATAATTCCCGAAAAATCTGAACCTGAAATCTTAATCGTGGACGCTGAAGTTATCGAAGAATTACCGGCAAGTGAGAATCGAAACATCAAACCTAAAGGCAAAAAGATATTGTTTGCCGAATCAGTCCTGCTTTCGGAAGAAGAATACAGGAGCCTCGTTGCAACCAATGGAGAGCCAGGTGCAAAGCGAATTATTGAAATTCTTGATAACTACAAAGGTTCATCTGGCAAGAAATACAAATCTGACTACAAGGCAATTTTAAGTTGGGTTATTGACCGCTATAACAAAGAGAACTATGGAAATCCAAAACAATACAGCAGCCTTGCAGGTAAGGCCCAAACAGCAGACAATCTTATTAACTCAATGTTCCGCAAAGAAGGACACAATGGAGCTGATGATTGCTGAGAAGGGCTTGACCTTGGACGTTGCAATCAAATCAATGCACGTTGCAGAACTAACAAAACAACTTGGCGAAAAGGATATGCTGAAAGCAGTTACCGGAGCCATTCTCGTGGCTGCAGAGTACTTCAATGTCAAGGGAGGTATCAATGAGTCACAGGCCGTTCAAACTGCTTCCCTATGGATTGAGCAGTACCCTCTGGAAACCTTTGAAGATTTGCTTCTATGCCTCAAAAATGCGAAGCTCGGCAAGTATGGCATCGTTTACAACCGGATTGACGGTCAGACAATCTTTGAATGGTTCAGGGCTTACCTCGATGAAAAGTATGAACGCTTCGAGCAAATGAAGAAGCAGGAGAAAATGGACGCAATGGCTGAATCTGAAGTGTTTATTGGCCTTGCTGCAAAGGTGCTTTCAAACAAACCCAAAGCAGAAGAATGTACAAGCCAGATAAGTCATGAATCACACCTCCAAAAATTTAAAGAGATGCTGGCTGACATGGGAAAGCATGAATTACTCGATGCAAAAAGGTATTACTTAAAGCAAAACTCACAAACCTTAAGCGGAGTTTTTCAGGACTATATCGACCTGATTAACGAAGCTATTCTATTGAAATAACAATCCTAAATCATGTTAAAAGATTCCAAAGCAGTAAGCAAAATGAGACCCTGGCTGATTGAGCAACGGGAAAAACTTCTCGAAGCTGAAATGAGGCGAAAAAGCCTCTACCATAAGCTCGACAAAGTAAAAGGACTTGACGAGTACACAAATATTTGCTGTCAATTATCCACACTTGACTTGAAGATTGAGGCCATGAAAGCAAGATTGAAAGGAAATTGGGGAATGTCACAAACCGAATTCTTCAAACTTTCTGCAAAATAGGTGACAACAACAATGGCAAAGAAGAAGAACAACCATACCCTGTTTCCTGATGAAACGGAAAAACCTAATTGCCCTGTCATTTGCCCGCAGTGCGGAATGCCTTTAGAAGTTGATTTAGAAATCTGCTGGATGTGTTGTGAGAAAATTACTGCACCCGAAAAAAATATCGCAAACAACTGTCCTACAAATGAATAACAAACCAAACACCCCACGCAAGGCCAAAATATCGAAACCTACAAGGGATATTGGTTCGGAAAAATCAGACATGTTTGTTAAAATAGTCAAATCAGTGAATGGACTTGATGTAGTGAAGGAATACCGGTTCACTCCCGAAAGAAGATGGAGGCTCGACTACGCCATTCCAACTCACATGATTGCCATTGAAGTTGAAGGTGGAGCTTTCACCAGTGGAAGGCACACCCGGGGAAAGGGATTTATCGCTGATATGGAGAAGTACAATGAACTTACCTGCCTTGGTTGGTCGCTTATCCGGGTAACACCCCAAAACCTACTCACATCAAAAACACTCGAAAACGTTCATAGATGTGCTGAAAACTATAATTTCTTAGTAAAAAATTACCATAGTGGTAGTTTTTGATGCAATGCATCGTATTTTTACACAAAAATCATAACCATGTCAGAAGAATTAAAAATCATCTACCGGCAGCTATCTGAACTGATTGAGCCTGATTACAACCCTCGCAAAATATCAGCAAAACAGAGGGAGGAAATTAAGAAGTCCCTGATGAATTTCGGTTTCGTGCAACCGCTTGTGGTCAATATGCACCCGGAAAGAGAAAACATTGTTATCGGTGGTAATCAGAGGAAGAAGATAGCCGAAGCAATGGGACACGAAACTGCACCCTGTATCGAAGTAAATCTTGACCTCGAAAAGGAGAAGGAGCTTAACCTTAGGCTGAACAAAAATCAGGCTGAATTTGATGTTGACCTGCTGAACGAATTCTTTGACCGGGAATTCCTTTTTGACATTGGATTTACTGAAAAGGAAGTCGGTAAACTCGAAAGTGAGTTTGACCAAAAATTCAATGCAATCACGAATGATGAAGCTGAAATGCCGATTGTTCCTAAGTTCAATGAGAAGTACAATTCCATTATCATTTTCTGCAACAATGAGTTGGACTTCAATTGGATTCGCAATGTCCTCAAACTTCAAAGGCACAAGGACTACAAAAATTCAAGAGTTGGCGAAGCACACGTTTTGACTGTTCAGAATTTTCAGGAGATTTGGGAGGAGGCCGTTAACCATGAATAAGATACCTGTTGTTTGTCCGAGCAAAGGCCGCTTCAACAATGTAAAAACCCTGCAATTTTTCCCTGACCTTGTCCTTGTCGTGCCACACTACGAAGTCGAACAATACAAGGAGAATTACCCTGATACCGAAGTAATCGGCACTCCAAAACACATCAAAGGGATTACACCAACAAGGCAATGGATTATTGAGCAATGGGACGATGTCTTTATGATTGATGATGATGTTGAAGCAGTAAGAAGGAACTTTACCCTCCCGAATGAGGAGTACAATATTGAAGATTCTGTTACTGTCAGAGATATTCTTGAAACTACCGCAGGCATCGCTAAAGATATTGGCGCAAAGGTCTATTCCTTCGGCAAAGTCAAAAACCCTCTTGAGTACAACTCCTTCAAACCGATTGACCATGTTGGCTACATGAATGCTTCGTTTTGTGGATTCATGAAAGGGCATGGACTTAGTTACGACCTCTCAATGTCAGAAGGAGAAGATCATTACATATCCTGCCTGACGATTTACAAGCACCGGTATTGCCTTATCGACAACAGATACACCTTTCAAACGCAAGGTAACTTCAAAGCATTGGGCGGTTGTAATGACTACCGAACCCGGGAAAGCATGATCAAGAACACCCTATACCTACGCAAGAAATTCGGAGAAGTTATCAAATTCAAAGAAGCAACCGCAATTAAGAAGAACGTCAATTTTGGCGAAAGGTCACTCATATTCCCGTACTGATGAAAATTCTGATCTGCATACCTTCAAAAGGAAGGCCGTATGACCTCAAAACTACTGAATGGCTCGCTAAATGCTCCCTGCCTGAAAACTGCCATGTAAAAGTATTCGTTGAACCTCAGGAGAAACGGTATTACAACCTTTCCCTGCCAAAGAAAGATTGGCTGTTTACGCTCCCTGAAAATGACAGAGGGAAAGGATATGCCATGTTTATCGCTACTCAATACGCCAAAGAAAACGGCTACGATTTGCAGTTTTTCATGGACGATGATATTAACGGATTCATTGATTTCAGGGCAAAGTCGGCTTTCAAGGTCGATGTTTTTAACAACCTGCTCAGAGATATACCAACTGCCTTTGAGAATGATGAAAAACTCGGACTTGTCAGATTCCTTTCAGCCCGGGCCTTCTACTTCGTCAAAAACAAACAGCAGCAATTCGTGTACAAAAATCAGGGTGCCTGGGGTACGATGTTAGTCAGAACCAATCAAAACAAAATCTGCCCTGAGATTACTCACTACGACGACACCGCTATTCAACTCTACCTATGGAGAGAAGGATTCCACGCCCTCACATACGGACTTGCAGGAGTTAATGTCGAAGTCTATACCAACAAAGGAGGTTACCAAATCCGGGACAGAAAAAAAGATGCCGAAGATGCTATTGAATTCCTGAAAAGGGATTTTCCAAAAGTATTCATGAAGTCAGCAACCCACACTCTCGGTTACGATATTGATATTGAAGCATACAAACCCAAAACAGAAAACCTGTAATGACCGTTGACGTTATCATTCCTGCAAACAGCAAAGACTATATGAGCCTTATTACTACTGCAGCCTCAATCAGAAGCCTCAGAAGTTCAAGTAGCAATATACAATTCAATGTTATTGTTGTCGAACAAAACAAACCCACTTCACACCCTCTTGCCGACAAAGTGCTGAATTATGACTTCGACTTCAACTACAACAAAGTGCTTAACCTCGGATTGAAAAACAGTTCAGCCAAATACGCACTACTCTGCAACAATGATTTGATTTACCACACAGGTTTCTTTGAGGCCTTGCTGCAGGTATTCCGGACAGGCTACAAATCACTTTCCCCTACCAATCCACTCAGAAGCCTATACACCCACAAACCTATTGTCGAAGGCTACGGAGTTAATCATGACCTGATGGGTTGGTGCATCGCTGTTGAACGTGATATGATTGAACGTATTGGCTACTTTGACGAAGGAGTTTCCTTTTGGTACTCCGACAACCTGTATGCAGACCAACTCAAACACCATAACATCAAACACGCAAGAGTTACCAATTCATTTGTCTTTCACATCGGCTCAGGCTCGTCAAGCCTCAGAAATCTTACTCCTGAACAGAAGGCAGAATACACCACAAAACAAAAACTTATTTACGAAAATGCAAGGAAAAAGTATAAATAAATTTGGATAACTCGCTATTTATTAATAAGTTAGCATGAACTTAAACAGCAACACAAAATGAAACAACAAGTATTGACGATCAATGGCTATGACCTTTTTGAATGTGTTTCAGCACTTCAAAAGGAAATTCGCAGGTGCAATGAAAAGGAAGCAATGTATTGGGCTGTTGAACTGTACAACTCCGGTTACGCTCCTTATGTTTGGAAACGGCTTGTCATAATTTCAACCGAAGATATTGGACTTGCTTATCCGATGGCTCCGGTTATAATCAATGCCCTGCAAGTTCAATTCGAAAAACTTTCTGAAAGACCTGATAAGAAGAAGCAATGCAGACTGCCATACGTTCAGGCAGTATTGTTTCTTACTAATGCTCCCAAAAGTAGACACACCGATTGGGCTTTGAATTACCACTTCGACAGTCATTGGTTCGTTGATATGAATAAGAAGGAAATTCCTGATTATGCCATTGACATTCACACCCGGAAAGGAAAGGCAATGGGTAAAACAATCAACAACTTCTTTGAAGAAGGAAGTTACGTAGCCAATCATAAACTACTCAATAACGAGGAGTTCTATAAAAATGAATGCAGAAGGCGTTGGAATAGCCAGGAATGGATTGCCGTTGCAAAACAGAGAAGTGCTGAATTTGAGAATCGAAATAACAATCCCTCTACACAAGGAGACTTATTTTCAAGTTGACAAAACATGACAAAAGCAGTTAAAAAGGCTTCCGCAAGGAGGCCTTCAGTCAAAAGAAGACAACAGGCATTTTTGGAGGCCTACGACAAATCTCTATCCAACGTATCTATGGCCTGCAAGGTTGTTGGTATCAGCCGCAATGCTTTTTACGAATGGTGCAAGAAGTACCCTAAATTCAACCAACAGATCATTGATTTTGATGAAAGCAATATTGATTTTGCCGAAACAATGTTGATGAAAAACATCAGGGAGCAGAAAGAAGCTTCAATCTTTTTCTACTTAAAGACCAAAGCGAAGGCCAGAGGATACGTTGAACGGCAGGAGTTTGAGCACGGAGGCTCCGATGCTTTCATTGAAGCGATGAAAGTTGCAAGTAAACTCAGAAGGCAAATGGAAGGACAGCAAGCCGATGAATCAAATTGAGTTTGCCGAAAACATTCTTTACTATCAGGAGGATTGGTGCAGGTTTGCCCGGGACATTCTCCGAATCAAGTTGGACCCGCAGCAAGAAGCTATCCTGAGAGGCGTACAGCATAACAAAATGGTAACTGTTCGTTCAGGTACTGCAAGAGGCAAGGACTTTGTCGCTGCTGCTGCTGCCTTATGTTTCCTATATCTTACACCTGACTTTGACGATGAAGGAGAGATGATTGCCTCTACCAAAATTGCCCTTACTGCTCCTACAGGCCGACAGATAAAAAATATCATGATGCCTGAAATAACCAAAATGTATAACAGGGCAAAATTCCTTCCCGGCAATCTGATGTCTGACGGGATCCGTTTTGACTACTTCAAAGATTGGTTTCTTGTTGGTTTCAAAGCAAGTGATTCACCCGAAGCCTGGTCAGGATTTCACGCAGTAAACACGATGTTTGTCATTACTGAAGCTTCGGGTATTCCTGAAGTAATATATGAGGCAATCGAAGGTAACTTGCAGCAAAACAGCCGAATGTTGTTGGTATTCAATCCAAACACTACAACCGGTTATGCTGCTTCATCGCACAAATCCGCACGTTTCACGAAGTTTCGTTTAAGCTCCTTAGATGCTCCAAATGTACTTGCCAGAAAAACTATTTTTCCCGGGCAGGTCGATTATGAATGGATTTGCGACAAGGTAAACCAATGGTGCACTACCATTCAGGAGAGGGATTTTAACGAAGGAGAAGGCGACTTTCGCTTTCAGGTACCCGAAAAGCCTGAACTGCTATACCGGCCAAATGACCTGTTCCGTATCAAGGTGCTTGGAATGTTTCCCAAAGTTTCAGAAGATGCTCTTATTCCTATCAATTGGGTTGAACTTGCCAATCAGCGGTGGATTGAAAAAACTGAATATCTTGACAGGGAGAATTTAGGCCCCAAATCTTTAGGCGTTGACGTTGCCGGAATGGGAAGGGATTCAAGTGTACTCTGTCACAGGCACGGAAGCTATGTTTGGAAGTTTGACGTTCATTTTGCAGCAGGCAAGGCAGATCACATGGCCATATCAGGAATGGTAGCAAATGCCCTCAAAGTAGACCCGGAGAACAAGGCTTTCATCGATACTATTGGAGAGGGAGCAGGAGTTTATTCAAGGCTGATTGAACTTGGGTATGACAACGCTTTTTCCTGCAAATTCTCGTCAGGAGCGAAGGGACTGAATGACATTACCGGAGTGTACAAGTTTGCCAACCTCCGGGCATACCTTTTTTGGTGTGTAAGGGATTGGCTTAACCCTGCCAACAATAACGATGCTTGCCTACCATTAGACGACCAATTAATTGAAGAAGCAACCGCAATAAAATGGAAGTTTCAGTCCGATGGTTCAATCATCATTGAACCGAAGGAGGACATCAAAACCCGTTTAGGCCGGTCAATCGACAAGTTTGACGCACTTGCAAATACTTTTTATCCTGCAGGTAAAAAAACGGTTGACTTGTCAAAGATATTCTTTTAGTTTTGCCCCATGATGGTAATTTTATGAAACAGATTTCAGACATTTTAAACCAAAGTCCTGAGAACATTGTCAAGGCTATAAAAGCCTCCGAAAAGGAAGTTGACAGGAAAGAAATAAGTGCTCAATACGACCCTTCCATGCACGATGTTATGATCTCTTACAAGAGAAAAAACAAAAGAGCGATGGACGGGAAAGGAGGTGTTAAGGAGGTCTCTGTTGCAAGGCTTTCCATTCCTTTTCAAAAGATCATTGTGAACCGGGCTGTTGCCTTCTTATTCACAAATCCTGTATCAATTACGCTTGCAGACCAAACGGCTGATGATACAGCTTTGACGATGATTCAATACCTTCTAAAGAAGAATAAAAGTAGCTCGTTAAACCGTGAAATTGCCAGGGCTTTGTTCAGTGAAACCGAAGTTGCAGAATATTGGTACCCTGTTGAAGATAAAGCCTTTTGGAAGAAAGCCAAACTTGAAAAGGTTGGAGATTACCGTTTACGTTGCCGGATATTCAGCCCTTCAAGAGGAGATACCCTCTATCCTGTTTTTGACGAGTTTGACGACATGGTTGCCTTTGGGAGAGGATACACCATAGTTGAAGGAGAGAAGAATGTAAAAACAGAATATCTTGACCTGTTTACGAATGATTTCATCAAACGCTACAAAAAGGACAAGGAATTAGGTTGGATTGAAGAAATCAGCACTCCGAACATACTCAGCAAAATTCCGGTTGTTTACTATTCTCAGGAAGAAGCTGAATGGAGTGATGTTCAAAGCATGATTGACCGTTTAGAAACTTTGATCTCAAACTTTGCAGACACGAATGATTACTTTGGCAGTCCGATGGTGAAAGTGAAAGGAACCGTTACCGGTTTTGCTGAAAAGGGAGAGCAAGGCAAAGTGATTACCGTATCAGAGGGAGGCGATGCCGAATACCTGACATGGTCCAACGCTCCAGATACAATCAAGTTGGAGATTGACACCCTGCAAAACTTCATCTACTCAATGACACAAACCCCGGACATTTCGTTTAAAGCTGTTCAGGGTATTACAAACATATCAGGAATTGCATTGAAGTTGTTATTCCTTGACGCTTATCTGAAGGCTCAGAACAAGCTCGAAATCTTTGATGAAGCCATGACACGAAGGCTGTCAATCCTGAAATCTTACTGCTCCAAATTCAACGTAGCGAAGGAAACAATCATTCTCGATACAGAAATTGAGGCAGTTATCACACCTTACATTCCTGAAAATCTTAAAGAGACAATTGAGATGCTTTCCGCTGCAACCGGAGGCAAACAAATACTCTCACAATCAAAGGCTGTTTCCATGACCGGCCTTGCTGATGATGCAGTTAAAGAAATGGAAGAAATTTCAAAAGAATTAGTCAATACCATAGGAGAAACTTTTGTATGATGAGCAATTTTCAAGAGTTTGATTGTCTTTTTCTCCAAAGGGACAATGAAATCAATAGTAATGCAGATTATGTAAGAGGGAAAATTTGTATTGACCTCAATAATGCCATTGCCTTCAATCGATTTACTGACGAACGCTATACCGTACTAAGAATGGTTGATGGCAATAGTTATATTGTTCGTTGTAGTTATGACGACATGATGGAAAGGGTTTTGAGTTATGTCGTAAGATTTGAAAATTAATGCCTCCTGTTGACCCGTTTGATTTAAAGCATATACGCAATGTTGAAGCCTATTCAAAGCAGATAAACGAACTCTATGCCGATGCGATTGGTAAAATTGCCCGGATAGGAGGCTCTGTTTCTATGGCTCCCGGTGCTGTATTCAATTACTCCAAACACCCTCAATTCAAGGCTCAGTTTGCTGCCATATTCAATGACATGGCAGACAAGTTGGAAGCTGTTGTTATAAATGGCATATCCAAGCAATGGCTATTGGGTGACGAGAAAGCCATTGCACAGGCTATGAAAGCTTTGAAAGGCTCAATATCCATGAAGGCCTTTGAGAAAGTTTCGGCAAAGAATTTCGGGTCAACGTCAAAAGCTATGGAATCATTCCTTAGTCGGAAGAATGCCGGTTTAGGTCTATCTGACAGGGTTTGGAATTACACCAATCAGTTCAAGGGAGAAATGGAGTTAGCTCTTCAATTAGGCATTCAGAGTGGCCAAAGCTCAATTGACCTTGCTCAATCCATGCAGAAGTATTTGCGTGAGCCTGATAAGCTATTTCGCAGGGTAGGAGATGAGTTTGGTCAACTTCACCTATCCAAAGCAGCAAAGAAGTACAGCCCTGGCAATGGCGTTTATCGGTCAAGCTATAAAAATGCACACAGGCTTGTCCGGACTGAAATAAACATGGCATACCGGAAGGCTGAAAATGAACGCTATAAATCACTCCCTTTCGTTGTTGGTTATGAAGTCAGGCTTTCCAACGCACACCCTGCTTTTGATATTTGCGACGACCTCAAAGGGAAGTACCCGAAGGAGTTTAGTTTCTCCGGTTGGCACCCTCAATGCCTCTGCCATACTGTACCGGTAATGGCCTCCGAGGACGAATACGATACGATGGAGCAACAGATTTTATCCGGACAGCCAATCACACCAATTGACAGTCAAAACAGCGTGAAAGAGCCTCCTGCGGGCTTTGTGAATTGGGTTGACAATAACAGGGAAAGGGCCACCGGTTGGAAGTCGCAACCATACTTCATTAAAGATAACTTCAAGGGAGGCACATTGAAAGGTAAATTGTCTTTGGCCTGAAGTTAAGCACTTCATTAATCAGCGTAGGCTCAATCATTCATTTGGTTGGGCCTTTTTTCTGTGACAGAAAAACCTACACAAATGGATTTCTGTCACAGAAATACCACAGAGTAGAGTAGAGTAAATAAGAGAAAAGAAAAGGAAAGTAAATTATAAAGATTACTGTCAAAAATCACTATTTGTATTTCATATAAATAAGTTATAACAGAAGAAATATTATGAAAATAACAGAATAAATATTTGCATTAAACATAACATATATTTAAGTTTGTCAGGTCAAACAAACCTAAACACCAACAGCCATGAGCAAGTCAGAAGAAATCAAAGCCCTGCAAGCAATTAAGAAAATTGCTGAAACAGAAGATAGTTATATCGGGCAGTTTTTTACACCTCAGATTATTGATATCATGATTTCAAACATCAATTCTGACTTTCCGATAGAAACCATTTCAGGAGTAATCCTGCAGGAATCTGTAACTCACATTCTTGAAAAGAAAGACGAGTTGATTGACGGACTGAAAACCCAAAATTCCATGCAAAAAGAAAGTTTTGATAGAGAATTCAAACACTACAAAGCCGGAGTTGAGAATTGGAAATCTGACCTCCTGAAAGACCTGATTGAAGCAGGTCATATCAACCTTTCGGAAAAGCATTTCAGCAAGGTAGAAATTGTAACTCAAAAGCTCGTTCACTTTCCTGAAAGGCTGAACGTTGGCGAAAAGACTTTGATATTAACAGCAATCCAATAAAAGTCAAACCGGAGCCGAAGCAATCCGGATCCACAAAACAACAGCAACCATGAAAGAAGAAGATTTTTTACAAGCAATCAAGTTAATTGCTCTCTATCACTCGACGGAGATTGAAATCAACCACGTACCTGAAAATGGTAAGGTAAAAATAGACAACCGGATAACAATTAAAAGATGTTGTGCAGGCCTCTTTTCCGAATTGGTAATCAAAGGGTATAGCCTCTATGTAAGTAACGAAGGATTAATCGTAAATAAATTCTAAGCCATGAAAACCACAATCAACAAGGACAAGAAAGAGACAGGTTCGTTTTTCAACCTGATAATGGGCAACAATAATTCCATTCCGGTAGTAGGGAAGGGAGCAACAGTCCTACTTTGGACGGACAGAGAAGCTTACGAAGTTACCGAAGTTGACGAAGCCAAAAAGACTTGCACCATTCAGAGATATGCACCTGAAAGAACCGACAGCCACGGAATGTCAGACTGTCAGGGTTATAAGTACGAGAAACTTACAGATGAAGTAAAGCATTTGGTATACAGACAAAAAGCATGGAGGCAGATAATTCATTCTGTCACATATACAAAGGAGTTCATGGAGAAACACCCTGATACCTATTCATTTTCAAGAGTGCTTACACAAGAGCAGAAAGATGCTATCTACGCAGGAGAAGTTTACCCTAAAAATGTCGTGGAAGGCTTTACAAGGGAGAAAATAACCTATTCGAAAATCAACATCATTTTCGGAGTACTAAAAGAGTATTACGATTACAGCTTTTAATCTGTGGCCAGCCCGCAAAACATAGTAGTATAAATCAAAAAGGAAGTAAAATGAAATCAACAATTTATCACGTCTTAGACAAGGAGACAAACAAGCACCATTATTTCGGCAGTATCGTTGCCATATTCTCTTTTTTCTGTCAGTTTGATATTGGCACCACTCCCTCGAAGCTATATCGGTACGGGTTAGAAAACAGGCCTTTTGAGAATGAATTTGTTACAATTCGGAAGGGAGAACTGCTCAGGAGCAGGCAGATGCCGAAGTGAAAAATAATTGCAAATATTTGAAAAATAATTAGTTAAATATTTGGAAATCAATTATTTACGATGTAAGTTTATATGGTCAAACATTACTCACTTAAACAACAGCAGTCATGAAAGAACAAGAAATTTACGAAAAAGCAAAGCGACTTTTTACAGATTTTGAAAACGGAATTATCGACATAGATTTATTCCAAAGCTCCTTGACTGACTTGGCAAGGCACTTAAATTTCCTTACATCTTGTTATACAATCGACGATTTTGTTGCTGAATATATAAAGCCTCAGTTCGATGATTACCGGGATGATCCTAAGAGATACCGTTACCTGCTTTCAGTTTATTCAAGCGGCAGCCTTCTTACCCAATTTGAACCTTATCAAGAATAGTCAAACCAAACAGCCTCCCGGGAAACCGGGGGGCGTCTTAAACAACAGCAACAATGAAAAAGTACAAATCATCAATCAGCAGGTTCAGGATAGTATCCGAACCAACAACCTTCCCGAAGGCGCAAATCAAGTCAAGCAGAGATGCTGCTGACTTCATCAAAGACCTTTGGGAGGACGATATTGAAGTATCGGAGAGTTTCTACGCCTTGTTTCTTAATAGGGCCAACAATACTTCAGGCTATGCCAAACTAAGTAACGGAGGAATTAATGGAACAATCGTTGAACCATTATTTATCCTGAAGTATGCAGCAGACTTGCTTTCAAAGTCAGTCATTCTTTTTCACAATCACCCCTCAGGGAGTCTTTCGCCAAGCGATGCTGACAAGAAATTAACTGACAAAGTAAATGCGATGTTAAAATTTGCAGATGTCACGGTTATTGACCACGTAATCCTTGGTCTTGAAGATAGATATTTCAGCTTTGCCGATGAAGGGTTGATTTAGCCGGTTACAAGTCCGGATTGAATTGTGAGTAGCCCCGCCAGGCGGGGTGTAAACAAACCTTTAACAACAGCAACAATGAGTGCAAAGGACAAAGTAATCGAAATCAGAAAGAAGCTTGCCTCACTGCCGGCAGAAGATCGGCAGGAATTTGTTTCCCGGGTAGGCAGCGTAGTAACAATCGAAGGAAGGGCGCTTTCATCTCACAATACGGAGCTTTGCGTTTTCCAATATCCCGAAGTTACTATAGTCGGAGGCTTTCAGCAATGGAGGAAGGCAGGGCGTCAGGTTCGCAAAGGAGAGCATGGCCTGGCGATTTGGGTACCTGCCATCAGCAAACCAAAAGAAGGCGAACCCGAAGCAACCGAAACGGATCCGTATTTCTTCGGTGGGACTGTATTTGATATTACCCAAACAGAAGAACTCTTACATGAATAACTTTAGAACTCTTGCCGGTTAGAGTAATAACCGGCTTTTTCTTATGAAAACAATGAAATATTCACTTTGGACATTGGAGCATGAAAGCATTTACACAGTCAGAGCATACAAGTACAAAGACACGAACTCCACAAAGGAAGTTGACAAGTGGATTAATGCAAGATTTTACAATGTTGCTTCATTCTATCACCCGCAGGAAGAAATCAATGCCGAATACTTGCAAACATTTGAAAGGGATTAATTGATTAACAAACCGAAATATTGAAGGATAAGAAATGAATGTCGAAGTATAAACTCACTTCACGTTTGAAGGAGAAGTTATTTTAAGTAGCAAGTTGCTGTCAGCAGATAATTTGCTACTTTCAGTCAGAATAAAATGAAACACATCGCACAAAAAGAATACATTTGCAAACATTGGTAAGCAAACTGATGCTTAAGATTTCAAGAGAGTTGTTTCCAAGCCAATGGACCTTAGAAAATTATGTTATTTACTAATTTTATTTATAGATAATGAGTAAAGAAAATTCAATAGACCTGCTAAAGTTTTTCCTAAAGGAAATGTTCCAGTTCAATGCCAATGATCTTGACTTTGGAATTTACAGGATATA
>JAHYJC010000105.1 GCA_019429275.1 Lentimicrobium sp.
ACCCCTTCGGCATGCTCATACCCAGCCTTAGCACTAGCAACACCCTCGGCGCCCTGAAAGACAACCGCTACCTGTATAACGGCAAGGAGTTTCAGGATGACTTCGAGCTCAATTGGCATGACTACGGAGCGAGATTTTATGATGCGCAGATTGGAAGGTGGCATAGTCCCGATGCATTAGCCGAATTAGCCCCAAACCTTACACCTTATAGGTATGGATTTAATAATCCTATTTTATTTATAGACCCGGATGGTTTGTGGGAAAGCAGAGCTAATGGATGGTTTACTGATGACCCGGAAGACATTCAACGCTTTTTTGATATGTTGTCGGCTGAAAGCGCTTTATCTAATAACACAACTTTTGGTCAAATTAATAGTTTTGTCTCAGATGAGGCAGGTGGCTCTTTAGGGAAGTTAAGTGATGGGTCAACACTTTTGAGTGGTTTTACGATGAATAAGAATAGGAATAATACTCAGTGGTCTTTACACACGCAAGAATTTTCCAAATCTTGGATGCAGGTTCAAGAAACTATTGACCCCTCGCTTGAAGGCCAAAGATGGGAGTTAGGCATGGAAACATCGATTATTCAGCGTGGAAATACTTTTGTAGTTAACTCCAGTGATAATTATTATACTAACTTAAGAAGTCCTAAATTACGGAAGCAGTTTGATGAACAGTATTTTAAAGATACGCATTGGGCTTTGAGAGACAGAAGGTTTACTTATCCATTAAAGAATGTGTCTTCAATTCATGGGTTTATGTCTGGTTATGCGGTATTAAGCATTCCATCTTACCCATTGTTTGTTTTACCGACTCCGGGAAATTTAAATACAGCGATTGAGCATGCACGTAAAACAAAAGTAGCTTTTGAAGCAAGGTTTGATAATAAACTACAATTTTACTATCGCCAATACGGTATCATAAAATAATTTCTTGCATGGATATATATACAGCTCTTTCCAAAATTTGGGGGTTCTTTGTTGTTGTTCTGTTGATTCTAATTTCAGATAGACTTCATCTTCTTTTTGTTATCAAAAGATTAAAGAGAAACTTGGAAAGCATAAGGACTAATCATCCGACCTTTCTTCAGGATATAAAAAACAGTACATTTACAGCAGAAGGTTCAAACCAGTGCATTAAAGAGCTAAATGGTTATTTGGGTACTAATGTTAAGATAAATGAATTAGGAGTGTTCTATTTTGATTCAGAAAAACATGTGATTATTTTTAATGCTCATGGCAAACAGAAAGAATTATCTATTGTAGAAACTTTGCCTAAATCTCATTCAAAAAACAGGTACATAGAAAGAGTAAATATGCGTATTATGAGAATGGGATTAGACACTTTTTCTTTTTACCAAAAGGGAAATTCGATTGAAGTTTATTACAAATTGAAGGATATGTGCGATTCGGCGGAGAATTTGTTGTTTATTGAAATTAAAACTAAAAGTATAATTTCTTTTATGAAGTAATAGATAATTCATTCACAACATCGCAATATTTTTAAATTTCACTGAACTGATAAACCCGTCAATAGCGTAAAGGATGTAATATTTGATCACCTCACAAACGCCTGCCTGGTTTTAAAATTCTGGATGTAGGTATCAATAACATTGAAAAGGATGTTTTTGGTATCTGCATCCATTTTTTGTATATCGTTAATGCGTTCCATGGTTTGCTTGTCGTAAGAATAGTTTTATTTGACTTTTTTGAGACTTCTTATCTTTGAAACCCTAGGGCTGCCGTGAATAATGCCAAGAATAACAATTTCAGAAGCTTTAATTTTAAAAATGATAAGCCAACTCATGCAAACCGCTTTGCGGTAAATCTTGGTTTTAGTTGGAATTTCTTCACATTCCCTATAGGCCAGTGGGTTTTGCTCAATCCGGTCTATGGTCTCGAATATTTTATCACCTGCACGAATGGCGTTTAAAGGCTGATGTTTAATAAAGGCAATGTAACCAGTGATGTCATCAATATTTTGGAGAGCGTTTTTAGTTACCCTTAACGAATAAGCTTTTGGAGCTTTTTCTTTTGTGCTGCCCATCGTTGTTTAGCTTCGGTTAAACTTACAGTCGGGGACTCTTCTGCATATTCAACCCATTTTTTAAAATATTCTTCGCTAATTTCTTCACCGGGTAAAGCATAGGAATTAAAATCAGGATCTTTTACAATTCGGATAAGTCGCTTATGCTCCAGATCCTTGATTGCTTTCAATGAATTAGTTCCGGTAAGTTCTATGGTTAGTGTTTGCATAAAATCAGTTCTACATTCTGTTTAAATTCCGCTTGTTTTCATTGTGTCCAACATTTTTTTAAATCCAGATACCTAAATCAAAAATACGAATTATTTCAATAAGTTTAAAAATAACAATTGGTTAAAAGTGTTCAATTAAAAGGGAAAAAGCTGTATTTTTGGGCGTTATACGTTCTTTGAATACCCTGTTTTGGAGCATATAAGGCCGGGAGGGAACACGATTTTTTTGGTGTAAACTGGTATGATCTGCGAGCACGGTTTTATGACCCGCAGATTGCCAGGTGGCATAGTGTGGACCCGCTAGCGGAAATGCCCGAATTTTAAACATCCGATATAGGCCCCAATAATTTCCAGCAGTACCGGTTTTTTCCTTTCAGGTAGTGTTTCATCTTCCCGGAATCGCTGAAGCAGTTCTGAGTTTTTCAGGGCTGCTTTTGCTTTTTCGTCGGATAAAAGGGACAGATCAAGCAAGGGACAGGTCAAGCCCTGTCCCTACAATCTTATCAATATACTACAAAATAGGCCGGTCAAGCCCGCCCAATACAAGGCCTTATGGGTTTTTAATTGAAGT
>JAHYJC010000052.1 GCA_019429275.1 Lentimicrobium sp.
CTCCGCTCTCCGCCCTCCGCTCTCCGCCCTCCGCTCTCCGCCCTCAGCCCTTCGCCCTTCGCTCTCCGCTCTCCGCCCTCTGCCCTCCGCTCTCCGCCCTCCGCTCTCCGCCCTCTGCCCTAAGCCCTTCGCCCTCTGCCCTTCGCTCTCCGCTCAAATCAATACTCCCACTTCGTTTTTGCAAGATTCAATCTCAGGCCGGCACTAATGTACAGATCTTCGGTTGATCGGGTTTCTATTTCGGAGATGAGTTTACGGTATTTCAGGTCGATGTCGATGAAAAGGTTGTGGCGGAGCATTAACGAATTGAGGAACTGAAGGTTCAACAGTTCCGTTTTTATGCCCTGCCCGGTGTAGTTACCAAGTTCACGTTCTTTGGTTGTATAATCCAGGAAGATGTTCTGGCCCCAGTTGCTGCCGTTGGCATCATCGCCGTATTGGGCATACATGAGCGAAAGTTCGGTGAAGAGGAATCTGACCGGTTGCATCTTCAGGTTCACCAGCAATTCTTTGAAATTGGCTCCAAGCGGATGGGCAAGGTGCTGGTTGTAATGCGAATAGCTGTTTACAGGATAGGTGCCGTTTACCGCATAGTGGGCATAAGAGTAAGGGCGTACCTGGTTGTATTCCACGCCGAAATCGAGGTTGCTGATGCCGGCAACATCCACATATTTCAGGCCGAGCTGATAGCCGTACTTGTTGGCATAGTGTCCGTTGCCTTCCCTCAGGTCTTTCAGCCTGAACTCGTTGATCATCAATTGCCCGTATGTTCTTACATTCCTGAAGGGCTGGTAACCCACGTTAAGGCCCACCATAACCTTGTCGGGATCGCCGATATAATGTTCTATGGCCCTGTAGAAAATTACGGGATTCAGGTAGTTGAGGTCAAAGCCCCTGCCCGAATTTTTGTTGTCGTGGAAGGTAACACTCTCTACCAGGCCGACGTTCAGCTTTTTTGAAATGTTTACGCTCAGGTAATGCAATGCAAGATATTTCTTTGGCCATGGACCCTGGTTTGCGCTGCCCGCTTTATCGACCAGTTGTGCAAAAATGTTCTGGTAGTTGAATATCCAGATTTTTGTGTTGACTTTCAGGAAAAGATAATCGGTGGCAAAATCAGAAAGAAAGAGCGAGCGCTGCCCGAAGCCGATGAAATTGCGTGAGTGGCCGAACATGACCGATACAGCCGGCAGCACCCTCAGGGTAAAGTAGCCCGAAGCATTGAAATAGTCGATGCCATCTCCCTTGAATCCCTTGTAAAGGTGTATGCCTGGATATGCCCTGTATTTTTGTACATACTTCCTTTGCAGGTCGAGGGGCACCTCCTGGTTTTCACTGATGTAGGAATAAAATCCCAGCACCTTGTTTATCTGTCCCCTCACTTCAAGGGCGCGGGTGTTGATAAAGGACCTGCCTTCGCTGAGGGTTGAATATCCTGCCTGAAAATTAAATCCCGGATTGATGATGAGTTTGAACTGATCCTGGTTGATCTCAAAAAAATTGCCCGGACTGCGATAAAAGGTTTTGAAAACGGGACTTTTGCTCTTTGCCACGGTTGTGGTTGCCGAAGGAAATTGTTCCCGGCTTAAAAAATTCCGGTTGTGCCAATCGGTTTTGCCTGTGGCCGTTTGCAGCGAATCCATCTTCAGCAGCAGGGGCTCAATGACCGCCCGGCTGTAGGGGCGCAGGTCGGAGAATGTTCCGTTTCTGAAGTTGCCGGCTTTGATGTCGTAGCGCTCTATGAGGCCGGAGGTAAGGCTGTGTGGTTGGGTGAAGGTGTTTTGTGCATCGGCCGGCATGGCTTGCAACAGCATGCCCAGGCTAAGTCCAATGAATATTTTGAAATGGATGGTCATTTTTGGGATTTTAATATTGGATAACTGTGCTGATTTTCCTGCCCTCAGTTTGCCCAGGGTTCGCTGAGTTTCTTTCCCAGCAGGGTGTAAATTATGATCTTTATATCGAGCCAGAAGGTGCGGTTTCGGATGTAGCCTACATCTATCCTTACCTTGTCGGGATAGAGCACCTCATCATTATACTGCACAGGATCGTCCTGCCCCGACAGCAGCTCCTCTTCGCTGCTGTACTTCAGGCTGGCGGCACCGGTAAGCCCGGGCCTCACGCTGATGATCAGCCTGTTCTTCCCTTCCAGTCTATCTGCATATCCCGGCACATCGGGTCGGGGGCCAACAAAACTCATATCGCCCCTGAGGATGTTCCACAATTCGGGCAGCTCATCAAGTTTGTATTTGCGGAGGACAGCGCCCAGGGGAGTGATGCGGCTTTCGCCTTTCACCGAAATGGTATTGCCGCCATGATCCACCTGCATGGTGCGGAATTTAATCATGCGGAATAGCCTTGCATCTCTGCCCACCCTTTGCTGCCGGAAGAATACCGGGCCGGGCATACGGAGTGTGATCAGTATAGCGATTATGATAAATACCGGAGATAGTATTATCAGCCCGAAAATGGAGGCGAGGATGTCGAAGGTTCTTTTGAGGTGCACGGATTTAATGTTTTTTGTCCACGTATTTCACGTAGTAACACGGATTATATTTTTTTATTTTTCTTTTCAGTTTAAACAGTGTAATCAGTGAAAGATTTTTTTCAGGCTGGGCTTCGGATAATTTGTTATTATCCTTGTCATCTTCCACTTTGACGAGGCAAGCCTGGTCATCGCCCACGCTGACGAGGAATAACGATTGAAATTACAGGACAAAGTTTCAATAACCACAATACAATTCTTGAATTACAAATTCAAGTATATATAAAGCGGAATTGCAAATTCCGCTTAGCCGGGTAATTAATGCTAATTTAATTAATAACTAATAACGCCCTTCGGCCAGGCCTGCCTGAATGCCGGCAGACAGGCTCAGGGTAAAAATAATGAATAATACCCTCAAAAACAGAGATTCATTTTTGAAGATTGTTTTTAGCTGTATTAATACTGGCAGTAAGTATCTTGAGGATTTCTTCATTATCGGCTAACAATTCCAGGGCTATTGTTTGTGAAATGAAATTTGAGTCGCGGACAAGGGCGCCTGGTGCTGTGCCAGCCTTCAAAAACTGCTTACTTAGTACAAATTCCCTCGCTGGGCGGAATTTGTAATTCCGTCCTCAGATTCGATTTCAGATAGAAATCAGGCCGTGCTTCGGATAATTTGTAATTATCCTTGTCATCGCCCACTCTGACGAGGAATAACGATTGAAATTACAGGACAAAGTTTCAATAACCACAATACAATTCTTGAATTACAAATTCAAGTATATATAAAGCGGAATTGCAAATTCCGCTTAGCCGGGGAAATCAGGCCGTGCTTCGGATAATTTGTAATTATCCTTGTCATCGCCCACTCTGACGAGGAATGACGATTGAAATTACAGGACAAAGTTTCAATAACCACAATACAATTCTTGAATTACAAATTCAAGTATATATAAAGCGGAATTACAAATTCCGCTTAGCCGGGTAAGGTTGATTTCGCCTTAGCGCTCTAATGCTTCTCTGAATGCTTCAATAAATTTTGTTTGCATATTATTTATTTTTAATTCATTATGAATATTTTAACTCAATAAACGAAATCCCGGTGATTCCCGGGCAAGACACTTTTTATTCTCTCAAACAAGCTACCGGCACTACTAACACCCCATCCTTTCGCTGGTAAGCAAATTTTCCACCGGTGAGCACCATCAAAAAACATGGTTCTCCGATACGGGATGTATCCACTTTATTTTTAAATTGAATCAAATTGGCGGCAGCTTCGTCGGCCTGGTGTTCTCCGAGTTTCACCTCTATTGCTGCCCATCTGCCATCGTTAAGCGATACAATCAGGTCAATTTCGAGTTGGTCTTTATCCCTGTAATGAAATATTTCCCCGTCGTTGGATTGCGCATAGACCCGTAAATCCCGTGTACAAAGCGATTCAAACAGGAAACCAAATGTATTCAAATCGTGCAGCAAGCCATTTACATCCACCCTCATTATCGCGGTGGCTATCGACGGATCTGCCAGCTGCCGTTTGACAGAGGTTCGGATTGTTGTTTTTGACCGGAGAGCCGGCGACCAGGCAGGTACATCTTCCACAACAAACAGACGGCGCATGGCGTTGAGATAGCTTTCGAGTGTACGCTCGTTGATGGTTACATCGTTGGCTCTCACATCTTCAAGTATTGCATGGGCAGTGGTGAGGGTGGAAATATTACGTGCCAGTGAGCGTAATGCCTGCCTGACACGAAAGGGGTTGCGTTCAATACCATCCAGACTGCTGATATCTGCCTCAACAAGCATATCGGTATATTCGCGGACAAGGGATTCCCCGCCGTTTGGCAAAGTTACAGCTCCCGGCCATCCTCCGCGACATATTGAGTATGCCAGGCGGGGAATATCCATCGGGCTTACGGCTGCAATATCCTGCTCACCATCAAAAAGAGCTTTGAGTGAAACAGCGCCTGTGCTTTCTTTCGACTCGTAAAGTGTCATAGGACGCATCTGTATCCTCGAAATACGACCAATGCCTGAATGAGCCGTCACTTCATCACGGGGCGTGGCCGAACCGGTCAGAATATATTGACCCTGCTTTCTCCGTTGATCAACGCTGTGCCGCACAGCATTCCACAATTCAGGAACTTCCTGCCATTCGTCAATCAGACGGGGTGTTTCACCTTCCAACAATAAAGAAGGCATTATTTTTCCGGTTTCTTTATATTGCGGATCCGACTGTATGTAAATGACACTTCGGGCTGCCTGTAAGGCCGTTTCTGTTTTTCCGCACCATTTTGGACCAACAATAAGCGTAGCGCCTGTTAATTGCAGCTTTCTGTTCAGAACTTTATCACAAATACGGGGATAGTAATCATCAATTTCCATTCCTGCCTGCGTTTAAATGATGCTAATAACAGTGCAATATTAGTGTTTTTATTTAAAAGCTACAAGCAAACTACAATAAATGGCGAACTTTAACTACAATAAATGGCAATAATTCACTGCGATAAATGGCAATTTTCTATTTGTTTCCTCCGAATGCCTCCATCGTATCCTATCCGTCCTGATTAATCCCTTCACTCCCTCGTCATCGCCCACTCTGACGAGGCAGGCCTCTCTCTCTCACTCCCTCGCCTTTTTTCGCTCTCTCGTCATCTTCCACTCTGACGAGGCAGGCCTCTCTCTCTCACTCCCTCGCCTTTTTTCACTCCCTCGTCATCGCCCACTCATGAAAAGGTTGAGCTACAATGGTTTTTCCGGTAATGATAAACTTATCGGATTGGTCGAAAGTAATGATTTTGGCATTTTTTTTACCAAAATAATCCATTGCTTCTATTAGCCCTGACAGTTCCCTATCCATATTATTCTGGTCTAATTGCCAGCTTACCTGGTATAAATCAAGAAGTTTTCCATTTTGAAACACAATAAAATCACATTCTTTTTTTTCTGAGAAATAAAATATTTCGCTGGTAATACGGCGCAGTTGCATAAAAACCATATTTTCGAGTAGTCTGCCGTTATCGTCATTGAACGAAACTGAGTTTATATCAACAAAACCATTATCAATGCAATAAACTTTTTTAGGATTAACCACCTGAACTTTATGCGAGTAGCTGAATTTGGGGAGGTAGAAAAACAGCCAGGCATCATTAAAATAGGATAGATAGTCCATCATGCTGGATGAAGAACCAATCTGAAATATTTTCCGGATACTATTTCCACTGAAAGGCTTGCCGGTATTTGAAACCAGCCAGGCAGCAAGTTGCTGCAGTACCATTACATTTTTTACATTGTAACGAACAGCAATATCCCTGATAATGATATCATTAAAAGCATGCATCAACACTTCGGGTAAGCCTGTTCTCAGGTATTCGGGAAAACCTCCGCTCCTGAGGTATTTGCCCGATGAAGCTGAACCTGCTTCCATGCCTGTAAATGAAAGAAATTCTGAGAAGGAAAATGGGAAAAGTTCCTTTGTAATATGCCTTCCGGTGAGTTTTGTCCCCATTTCCCTGCTAAGCATTGCTGCATTTGAACCTGTAATAAAAATACGATAACCTTCATCCAGCCTGAACCTTACAAAACTTTCCCAGTTTTCAATAACCTGTACTTCATCAAAAAAATAGACATCCGCACCTTTTTTAACAGCTATTTCATGCATACGGTTCAGGTCACTCAAATCGAAGCCGGCCAGACGGGGATCTTCAAAGTTGAGATAAATGGAATTATTGCTGAAAGATTTATGAATCTGCTGCAACAGTGTACTCTTACCACAACGCCGTATTCCGGAAACTATAAATGCATGTGTTGTCAGGTTCCCTGTTTCCGGGAAATTTCGTGGCAAACCCGTATCCAAATGAATTAACCTCTGTTTTTGAGAGTCAATTACCTGTTCAATAATTAATTGCGAAAGCATATCTTAGGGTTTTCGTTTGTAAAGATAACTATCTTTCGTTAATAACGAAAATTATTCTGATGTTTATTCGTGCAAAAGTTCCGCCAATGGCAGTGAAACATCAACTTGATTCTTGTTTGCAAATTATGTAAACCTGTTTAAGGACGAGCGAAAAATGGCGAAGGAGCGAGGGGGCGAGGGAGTGAGGGAGCGAGGGAGTGAGGGAGCGAGGGAGTGAGGGAGCGAGGGGGCGAGGGAGTGAGGGAGCGAGGGAGCGAGGGAGTGAGGGAGCGAGGGAGTGAGGGGGCGAGGGAGTGAGGGAGCGAGGGAGTGAGGGAGAGAACTGAAGCTTCTGTGCCTATTCTCAGAATATCCAGTTCTCTGGTTTCAGGCTCATGTTGACCAGCATGCCAATGATATGATCATATTTATCGTTCAGGGATTTATGCGTTTTTTCATCGATATATTGACACTTCAAAGCATAATCCAGCCATACCTGGGTTTCAGCAGCCTCTCCTTCAGAATCTGATAATTTTGAAATAAACGCTTTTGGGTATTTGCGTTTACGAAATGCCTCAGCCACGTTGCCCGACACCGATCTTGACGAACGCCGGATCTGGTCGGTCAGGGAGTAGGTCTCTTCTTTGGGAAAGGCTTTACTGATCTGAAAAATTTCCATACCCGCTTCAAACGAAAGTTGAAAAACTTTTAAATCGCGATGTGTCCTGATCTTTTCCATATAAAATTCATTTATTAAAACTTCGAACTAAAATCCCTGAAGTGACACAGTTCACTGAACACTCTCAAAATGATATTGCTGCGCTCCTCCGTCAGGCAAACAAAATCCATCACTCCTTCGCTTCGTTCGCTCATTATCCCATTCCATTACTCACAACGATGTCCTTGCTAAAAACCTCCGACAGGCAAACAAAATCCATCACTCCATCGCTTCGTTCGCTCATTATCCCATTCCATTACTCACAACGATGTCCTTGCTAAAAACCTCCGACAGGCAACCAAAATCAATCGCTCCATCACTCCATCACTCCCTCGCTCCCTCACTCCATCGCTCCATCACTCCATCACTCCCTCTCTCCCTCGCTCCATCACTCCCTCGCTCCCTCGCTACAGTCACCCTTTCGCTGAATTAACGTATTGTATCAACTCTAATTTGATAATTTCCCAATGCTTTTTGCGCAAACAAATTGGGTCAAATTCATAATCAGCCTGGTTAAAATCGGTGAATTTATTTATTAAATGCTGGCTGTTATGGCTATAGGGATAACGTTTATTGTGCAGTTCAAGCATTTCTGCCAGAGCGTAATCGTCCTTTAATTCATGTATATCCCAAAAATCTTTCTTTCGGCCACCCCGATCTATAACGTCAACCTTCATTGCGAGAATTTCATCAACACTCGCCAACCGGATTCCATCAATGACTTGAAAATCATCAATAAAGTCATCTGTGTAATACAAATCAAGCTTTATGCAGTCATGTTTACCAAAACCAACAAAGAAAGACTTTCCCATGCCAACCGGAATAATGTCATTGGTGTCAATATATGGCCAGTTATTGCGCAGATAAATATTAAGGGTATCAAAATCGATACTGCCATAAGATGCATCGGAGAATAAATCAATATCAACGGAAAGCCTGTGGCCTCTGTGTAAACTCAACCCGGTGCCACCCACCAAACGGAAAGCATTAAATTCTGTACTTCCCATGAGTTTCTTCAGAATGCTTAATTGCAGGTGAGTGGTGGTGTTATAATGAAGTTTACTTCCCATAGCTGCTCATCACTTCATTAACACAGGTCTGGCCATAAAAACGACTTATTTCCTCTTTCTCATATTCATTTCCTCTTTCAAAAACCCTTTTGATGACCGCATTTTTTTGTTTTTCCCAATTGATGGCAGCTATATTGGTGTCCCAAAACAATACAGGTCGTAACTTACTGAGATCAGGAATATTTGTCATCTGGTTTTTCTTCTCCTGCTCAATATCGTAATATACCTGCAAAACCATCAGAATGCCTTCTTCAAGATTGAGTAATTTTTCTATTTTCAATGCCAATGCAGTATTCATTCCTCGCCTGGCTTTTATTATTGCAACTATGGTTTGAGGGTGTTCGTTTAATAATAACGCAAACTTGTTTTTTTGGAGTTTACGCAACTTTAACTCACGCTCAAGAATGAACCCTGGATGTATTCCTTTTAAAACCGGTAGATATTGAAACATAAAGCAAAAATAAACAATTTTGTTTACTTTGAACCAAAATTATTGATCTAAAGTCGCTTCCTCGTCATCGCCCACTCTAACGAGGCAGGCCTCTCTCTCTCACTCCCTCGCCTTTTTTCGCTCTCTCGTCATCGCCCACTCTGACGAGGCAGGCCTCTCTCTCTCACTCCCTCGCCTTTTTTCGCTCTCTCGTCATCTTCCACTCTAACGAGGCAGGCATTGTTCACTATTCACTATAAAGTTTGCTTATTCAACATCTATGTGCAAACCATAATCTTCCATGCCGGCACTACGTGTATTACTTTGCCCGAATGTTCAAGGGTATCTTCTCGGTCGGCTGTGATCAATGTAAGTTCTGCACAATTTAACTGTTCCGAAGCTTCGAGCAAGCCTGCCATTTCGCGTTTCAGTGTGGCAGTTTCCGATATGTCCCAGCAAACCTGTATCAGTTTGGTAACTTTTGTGCCTGAAGTAATCACAAAATCACATTCTTTTTTTCCTTTGAAGTAATATATGCCCATATTTTTATCGCACGAGGAACGCAACCACAAATAAACCATATTCTCCAGCAAAATTCCATTGTCGTCGTTTACCGTTTGTAAAAGTGCCCTGCGAAAGCCATTATCTATTACGTAATATTTCTTATCGGAACTATTTTGCTTCACAAGTGATGGTTCAAATTTAAACAGCGGCATAAACAGGTAAATGGCCTCTAAATATTCCACGAGTTCATATAATGTATTTTTTCCCACCAGCACTCCCTGCGATTTAAGTTCGTTGTAAATTTTATTTACCGAAGTGGGTTTGGTAATATTCGACAATAAACGACGTATAAAGTATTTTACGGCTGCCACATTTTTAATTTCATACCGCTCCACCAGGTCTTTATACAACATCACAAAGTAGTATTCCTGAAGTATCTGCTCAAAATGTTCGTGGTTCATCAGGGCAACTTCGGGGAATCCCCCGAATTGCAGAAAATCGTAAAAAGCTGAAATTATTTTTGCCCGGACTGAAGTGATATAAACATCTGTTTCCAGATTACGGAACCGGCAATATTCGGCAAACGACAAGGGAAAAATTTCATATTGCAAGGTACGGCCTCTGAGCGATGTAGCAATTTCGGAAGAAAGCATCTTTGAGTTGGAACCAGTGATAAAGATGTGTTTCGTGTGTTGATCGTAAACCCTGCGAACAAATTGTTCCCAACCATCATTCATCTGTATTTCATCGAAAAATACATAAACATCTTTTAATTGAATGTCGGGGTACAATTCCTGATAGGACTGCAGAATTAGATCAAACTCATTTTTTTCGAATTGCAGGCGTTCGTCATCGAAATTTAAAAATAATATGTATTCTTTCTTTACCCCATCGACCAGTAATTTATTCATGGCCAACATCAGCGCCGCCGACTTACCGCTTCGCCGAACACCGCTTACCGAAACAATTTTTCCTGTACCTGAGGCCAAATCAACCTTTCTGTTTATCAATTCAACCGGCAGGGAGGATTGAAAGGTAACCATCAGTTCTTTTAGCAGCTCTTTCCTTATCATAAAGACAATATATTTTAATTCTTTCTTTCCGTGAAAGACAAAAATACATATTATTTGATTAAAACTTCTTCTGACATTCCAGAGAAATTAAACATAATTTCCAGCATACCGCGCAAATTATCGATTTTCCATTATTCCTCGTCATCTTCCACTCTGACGAGGCAGGCCTCTCTCTCTCACTCCCTCGCCTTTTTTCGCTCCCTCGTCATCGCCCACTCTGACGAGGCAGGCCTCTCTCTCTCACTCCCTCGCCTTTTTTCACTCTCTCGTCATCGCCCACTCTGACGAGGCAAGCATTATTCATTATTCTCAACAAACTCCACAAACAAAAAATCATTATCCAGTTCTTTCAATACCTTCATCAGCGGATTGTTTGCATGCGACCTCATGACCTGGTGGTTGTTTTTCGATATGGTTGACAACACCCTGAAGCCCATGCGCCAGCCAATGTGGTACATGATGTTGTTCATGGTGCGGCCAATGCCTTTGCCTTCGCAAGGCAGATCGATCAGGCGGCCGACAAAGCACCTGCGGTTCCAGAAGAATCTTAAAAAGAAATAGCCCACCAGTTGCGGGCCATCAAATGCGCCCATCATCAGGAAAGCGGGGTTGCGCCAGGCTTTGTGCAGCGATGCTTCGTCAAAACCGTGTGGTTTGAACCAGGCCAGGCGGTCGGATTCCTGGCGGGCGATAAGTGCTGCAAGTGCCGCTATATCGCTTTGCTGCAACACCCTGAAGGTGTAGCCGGGCAGGTTGAATTCACCCATAACCACCGGCACCACTTTTTGCTGCCTGTTGCGGTGCAGCAGGCGGTAGAGCAGGCTGTTGAGCCCTTCAACAAACCGCCACAAAAAGGTGAAGTGATGCTTGATGTAAATGAGCAGACGGACCAGCATGGGATCAGGGATAATATTTTAAAAGCATTTCTTTTAAACCCTTTTTTACAGGCAATTGCCACAGTAGTTTGCACCAGTTGTGATTGCCTTCGATCAACTCAGGGCCTTGTGAAGTAATGGCCACATCCCAGCCTACCGAACGGTTTGCAGTGGACAGCAGTGCAGCATCCGTAACCATTTTCAAAGTTTCCTCCCAAAAGGGTACTTTAAAACCTTCAATGGCGTAACCGGTTACCGGGTGGAAGCTTTCGTCTTTTTTGGCGATGTCGCTGTAAACGCCAGGCCCTGTAACTGTTCCGGTTTCCAAATCGAGCGGTGCAGCCAGATTGCCGGCAGCCATGTTGTCGACCGGCGAATTGACCGATACCCTTAGTCTTGCACCCAGGAAATCTACTTTTCCGTTATGAAGCTGGGTGAAAATCCTCACTGTATTCAAACCCGAAGGCGATAAAGCCATGAGTGCAGGATGCTGTACCACATATTCCTCCACCAGGTCGTAATTGCCATGCTGCATCTTTTGAAGCAAAGATTCTACAGTAAATTTATTACACTCAACCACCTCTACTTCGGCGCCTACCTGCCCGTGCGAACCTTTGAGCACCAACCTGCCCGAAGCATTTTCCAGCAGCCTGTTTGCCAATGCATTGTTAGCCTTGAGTTCATGTATTGAGGCAAATTGCCTGGTTACAAACTGCCTGAAATGCTTTAAAAACTCAATCTTATTGATGAGCAACTGCCGGCTGGCCTTTGGGTTCATTTCCAGGTGATATTCATACATAAAACCGGTACCGGCCCATTTTTTTCTCTCTGCCTGGTCTTTTTCGTAAAACCTGAAATAGAAATAATCGAGCAGTGAAATGTTGTAGCGAAAAGTGGATTGGATGGCATCAAACAGAATGGCAGTTTTTGAACGGGAGGTTTTTTGTGATGCGTAAATCAGGAATAATAAAAACCTTTTCCAGTCGGTTTTTATAAGGTAATAGCCAAAATATTTCAGCCTGTTCATTGGTTGTTTTTCGCTATTAAATTACCCAGCTCAGCAGCATCCAAAAACTCCACATCTGGCCAGCGTTGCACAATTTTTTGCAGCAAAGTTTTTAAGGCCGCTATTCCTGCCTGCCTGTTTTTGGGATCAATATGGCCGCAAAAGTTTACCCGGTGAGAGCTGATCACTGCAGGCCTATTCCAGCGGAAGGCTGCTTCAATTTGATTTATGGTAAAGTTTACCCAATCGTAGCTTCTTTTTTCTGTTGGCTCAAAAACAACATTTCTGACCATAAATATTTGGCCGAGTTTGTTGTTTTTGCCAGTATAATTCAATGCTTTTCGGTACTTGCCTTCTCCCTGATGCTCTGTTTTAATCAAGGGTGTGTCAATATATTTGATGCCTGAATCAAAAAGGGCTTTGTGGATGACCTGGTGCTCCCGGCCCCCTGGTGGGTTAAAGTGAATGGACCGGTATCCATAAACCTTTTCAAAATCATCCAAACCATCTTTTATTATTGAATCAAAGCGGCCATTTTCTACAAAACTCCAGAAATCGAAAGCTGCCGTGGTGGAAATGGTTGGATAACCCGAATTTGATATACTGGTGTAAGACCTGTTTTTTAAGGCGATCAATACTTCATGATCTCTTTTGGCCAGTTTTTCTTCAAACACTTTCAAATTTAAATGCTCCCTTCCGTGGAACTGCGGTGCCAGCAATCCTTTTGCTATGCCTTCCTGCCAGAGCGCCCAGGTGCCTTCATAAGTTCCGGGTTGAAACCCTGTTAGTTTTTCATAAGTCCGGGGCAACAATTCATAACGGTACTGCTGGTAGTTTTCTTCAGCCAAACGCTCAAAATCAATGTTGCATGGCACGGCAAATGGGGTGAAAACAGCGTAGCGGCCGTTTCTGTCTTTGACCGAAGCAAGGACATCATAAAGCATTTCCAGGTCTTCGCGGGTTTCAAGGGAATCAAAGGCATCAAAACGGCTAAGAATTTTTAAACCTGCTTTGTCCATACTCTCCCTTGCCTGCTTGGAGTCCACCCTGACATTGCCATAGTCATCAACAGAAAAAATTATAAGTTTCCGATGTGTTTTCCAACCCCAAATATTTTTCAGATTGAGAAAGAGTTCTTGCTTTATTTTATTAATCATTGACTAAATATTTCTCAAAAATTTGAATCATGGATTTCAGGCTGTTATCGACAGTAAACTCCTGCGCTTTCTTTAAAGCGTCTTCACCCATTTTTTTTCTTAATTCAGGGTTATGAAAAAGCTTATCAATTGCATCGACAAATTCCTTGGGGTTGTTCTGGGCAAAGAAAAGGCCATTTACGCCGTGCTCAATCATTTCTTTGTGTCCTTTGTCAATGGTGGCTACCACCGGCACTGAACAAAGCATTTCTTCGGCCAGGCCCAGCCCCAGTCCTTCGTGTTTGCTTGAAGAAATACCCACATCCGCAATGGCAGCCAAACGGGGAACATCATTTCTGAATCCCAGGAAGTCAATCACATCATTCACATCAAGCTTGCGGGCAAGGTTTTTCATTTGCTCCAGCAAAACACCCTTGCCTGCAAAAATCACTTTAAGGTTTGGTATTTTCTTTTTCAAAACGGGCAATGCTTCAATAATAAACCGGTGGTTTTTCCTTGGAATAAATTCCGCCACATAAAGTAAAATAAAGGCGTTGTGAGCGAAGCCCAGTTTATTTCTTGTGTTTTCAATTTCCGTTTTTGAAAAGGTTCTGAACCTTTGAGAATCCACTCCAATTCCCTTAATGTAAAAGGAATCTTTGTGAAACATTTTGCCATTGATATAACCAAAGTCTTCTCTGTTGATAGTAACAATCCCATCGGTAAGGGCGCTTAGCAAATATTCCGCAGGATAATAGGTCAGCCAGTTTTTTAGAGGAGCGCCTTTGTAAAAATGAAATCCATGGGCTGTATATAAAACCTTTGTGCCATTTTTTCTTGCTTTACGTGCCGCGAGGCGAGCAACAACACTTGGCAGGGGCGTATGGCAATGAATCAGTGAATAATTGCCAGACTCAATGATTGCCTTTAGCTTTTTGTAAGTAGAAATATATGTTCGCTTGAGGGGAGAACGCGGGAAGGGCAAATAAGACACTTGGTCAACGTGATCAAAAACTACATTACCCCTGTTTTCGACAGCCAAATGAACCACATATCCTTGTTCTTTTAGCCATCTCAGGTATGGCAAATGAAAGGTGGCTATATGCACATCGCTTGTGGCAATATATAGAATTCGTTTTTCTGGCATTTATTTTAAAGTCTCTGAAAGAAATTTATTATAAAAATCCAATCGCTTTTTTTTAAGAAAATCCTTTTCATAATGCTTAGCCTCCTTAAAATTGCGGATAGCTTGCTCTCGGAGGGTTTCTGTTTTTAATGAAAGAAGCTTTTCAGCAATCTCTTTGATGTTTCCGGGTTGAAAAGTCATTTCTTCGGGAAGCAATTCAGGGATGCCACCCACTTTTGACCCTAATGCCGGACAGGCCTTACTCATGGCCTCTATGAGGGCTCTGGGTAAACCTTCCGTTTTACTGGGTTGGATATAAACATCAATGCTTTCGAGAAAACCAAAAACCTCTTTATGTTTTAAAGGTCCAATAATTTTTATCTGATCAGCAACTCCAAGCCTTTCAGAAAGGCGGATGAGCTTTTCTGGATTCCCCTGGCCAACTAAATGATAATGAAAAATATTTCCTTGTCCTTTTAGTTTTGCAATGGCCTTTATGACATCCGCTTGCCCTTTGTAAGGAACATTTAAAGCTGCCACAGTGCCCACAATCAAAGGCCGGGAAAAGTCTGTTTGCTCAATCTTTAATAACCTTTTTTCCAATGCACTTTCATTGAGCGGTTGTAACTCAACGTTGGAACAGTGGATGGATTGTCCATTTGTAGGATACCGCATTTGCAGAAATTCCTTTGTCACATAAATAGAGTAAGGAACTTTTTTCATCAGGCGTTTCTGTTGCCACATTTTATAATGAGCAATCAATTTACCTCGCCAGTCGTAATTCCAGTAAGCATCAAAAGTGCAGGCCACGTATTCAACAAGGCAAGGCTTTCTTTCCTTTAGTGCAAATTTTGCAGCTTCATAGCCAGATGCGCTGGGAAGGCGGCTTAGAATAATATCGTGGTTTTTTACCGCAATTTTAATAATCTGCCTGGCTTTATAATAGTTTTTGAAAAACAGCAGGAAAGACTTATAATTTGGAAAAGGAATTACCGAAAAGTTATCATTTTTAATTTCTGTGAACAACCCCAAATCTTTATTTTTAATTGCCACTACCCGGATAAGGAATGTAACATGGACTCCAAGGTTCAAATATCTTTGGCGTAATGCATCATTAATATGAATTCCAAAATAATTGCCATAGGTATCAGTATAAATTGGCCCGTCGTGAACAAATAAAACCTTTTTACTCATCCGATAATTCTTTCAAAAAAAGTGTAAAATTCGTTTTCTGGTTAAACTTCATCTCTGCTTCAGTTTTGAAAATCAGCTCTCCCTCAACACTCTGATTTTTAAACAACTTCATTATTGACAAAGCTGCTAAATCAGAATCCAGCGGGTTTATTAAAATTGAATGTGCTCGTTCAGGCATTGTTTCTTTGATAGGCGGGATATTAGAAGCAAGGACGGATAGCCCAGCCATCATAGCTTCAATCAAAGCATTTGGCTGGCCTTCTGTAAACGATGGAAAATAGAAAAGATCCATCGATTTGTATAATAAGGGCAGGTTTGTCTGTAAACCAAGGCAATGACAAATATCTTCTATTCCATACCATTTTATTTTTCCCAAAAAATCAGGGTTGTCCGTGCCTTTTCCAGCAAAAAGAAAGTTTATATTTTGATTTTCCTGTTTTAATTTTTGGGCAACCTTAAAAATAGTCTCGTGGTTTTTGGCTGGGTCATATCTGCCCACGTGCCCAACAATAAATCTGTTCGTTGGTAAATGGAAAAACTTTCTTGCTTCTTCCTTGGTTTCCTTCATTTCAAACATGTCCGGATCAATGCCATTAGGGATTACCCTGAAACGTTTATCCCTTATTTGCCTGTAAGGGAAGAAGAAGTCGATCGCATGCTGTGAATTGGAAAGAATTTTTGTGGCGTAATTAAACACAAACCAGTTAACCAGGTCATTATACTTCAGGTTAAACCAGGTTTGTTTAAAAGCATTTGACGACCGGCGGTAAAAGGCAATCCTGTTTTTTACCCCGGCCATACGAGCCAGCAACATAGTAATGCCGGCAAAATTGCCATTGAAATCACAAACAGTCTTGAACTGCTGTTTTCTGAAATACCTGAAAAGCTTGAACCATTTAAGCGGGTTTATAAAGCCAACTCCCTGGAAACGAAAATTCACCCCGGTTTTTTCATATTCCGGCCAGAGATCTCCTTTTTTTTCAGAACGAACAATAATGGTTATACCGTCCTTTTCTGGCAGAAAATTAATAAATCGCAGCAAGTAGTTTTCAATACCACCCGCATCAATACCAGGAATTAGAAAACAGGTTTTTTTCATTTCAGCATTAAGTCAACCATCCACCCATACGGATCAAACTCCCCCTCATGCCAGTTTAGTTCATTATCCCAATAACCCGGGCAGGGGTCGTAGCCTTCTGGAGAAAAGCCGTAACTGATCTCCACAATTTTTGGTTCGCCATTATCGTAAACAAAATCCATGGCAGTGCACTGACTTTTCAGTTTATTGTGGATTTCAAAGGCCAGGCGAATATCGTTTTCATTAAACAATGATTTTTCATACAAAATATTGCCTCCCCCCGAAGCCCTGAAATCATTTTTGCGCACCATACGCTTGATGGCGAAGGCCTTGCCGCCAATCACCACCACACGGATGTCGTGGTCGTTGTCAGGGATAAAATCCTGGAAATAGATGTAGCCCACTTCTCGGCCCAGGACCTTTGTAAATGGCGGAGGAACGGCCAGGCGGACAAGGCCTTTGAGCAGATCGAAAGCAGTGGTTTTACCCAGCCTCCATTTGCGGTAACGTTCTTTGATGCTGCCCCATTTGTCGTAATTGCTGAACCCACGGCCAAAGGCTTTGCGGATCATCTTCAGGGCTTCGGCCTTGTTACGCACCAGCTTTACATTCTGTGAACCAGCACCACCCCCGAAGTTTGAAAACTTTTGGGAAATCCGTTGTTTTTGCCCAATCCAGCGCTTGCTGTTTATCGTAAAACACCCAGGTGGGCGCCAGGGGCGCACCGATGGCCTCCAGCAGGTATTTCTGCCCTACCTTGTCGTCGAAATGCCAGTTGGTGTTGAAATCGGGAAAAACCTTAATGCCGGCCTGTTCCAGGGCAAAAAGGATGGGTTTGGCGGCAATCAGATCGCGCGGACTTCCCTGATGGTGATGCCACATTAAGGCACTGCAACCAGCCAATTGCTGTATCAAATCGCTGGCATAGCAATTTACCCGCTTAAAGGGAATGGTATTTGCCTCGCAAAAGGCTACCCAGCGCGGGTGAAAGCCTGAGTTGCTGTTGTGTATGGCTAAGGTCATTTATTTATTGCATTTATATTAAGGCAGCGATTACATTTTAACATTCAATGCAATTTTCCATTATTTCCGATATCAGGTATAAATTCCGGGTAGAGCGGATCGTTACCTCCCCGCACCCCCACAGACCCGGACGAGCGGATTTCCCGCATCCGGTTCCTTGAGTTATGGTTTCGCTGCATAGATAGAGTGATAAATCTTTGGTTTGGCCAGAGCAAACTTCGAACTGATTAATGATATAAAACGAACCCAAGTAAGGTTTCGATTGGTACGTCTCGATAACCATTTCTTCCAGCACAGTGTAACCAGCCTGTAAAAGGCTTTTAAACTCCTGCTATTACCAGTAACACCATAGTAATAATAATGTCCCCGAAGTTTAGCATTAAGCATCTTGTGCTGGTATGTGTAGCTATCATGACGGTGAAGTTTACACCAGTGGTTAATCCGGCTTATACTTCTTTGCAACCGATCTTTGGCTGTCTTCCGCATTACAATCCAGTGCCCTTTTCGGGATTTGCCCCAGTAGAAAGTAAAGCCAAGAAAGTTAAATGAACAGCGCTTTCCTGTGCCTTGTTTGCTTACTTGCGGTGGCTTGGAGAAAGGAATCAGCTGGGTCTTGTCTGGATGTAGCTGTAATCCAAACTTAGCAAATCGCTTAGGCAGAACCTTAAATACCCGTTCTGCATCTGCCTGGCATTCAAATCCCAGCACACAGTCATCAGCAAAACGGACTATAATGGCCCGGCCCTTTAGCAATGGAATAATTTCATTTGCAAACCATTTATCTAACACCTCGTGCAGATAAATATTACTCAGCAAAGGTGAAATTACTCCGCCCTGTGGACTACCTTCATCCCTGTAACTGATCGATCCTTCTTCCAGTATCCCCGCCTTTAACCACTTACCAATTAATCTTGTAATCACTCCGTCACACACCCTTTGTCTAAGAAATCGCCTTAAATGTTGATGGTTCATCGTATCAAAGAACTTGCGGATGTCTAAATCGATCACCCACCCAATATTCTGCTGATAGATTTGTTTCCACAGGTAGTCAACCGCATCATGCTGTGACTTTCCTCTACGGAATCCATAGGAAAAATCGAAGAAGTCCTGCTCAAATACTGGATCCAGTACTTGCAGTACCGCTCTTTGCATAATTCGATCTTCAACCGTCGGAATGCCAATGGGACGTTGCTCCCTCCCATTTCCTTTGGGTATATATACACGTTTGACCGGTGGCGCAATATAGCTCCCCGATTTTGCGCGTTGAAGTAAATCCTGAAGGTTGTCTTCAAGATTCTCTTCATACATCGCCAATGTCTGACCATCAACACCCGGACTCGTCCCTCCCTTCAGTCCCTTAAAGGCTTCTTTCATGCAACACAAGTCAATGTGATGATGAAGGGAAACCAGTGACTCACCCCGGTATTTCTTAGCAATTGTTGCTATTCGATCCTGTTTCGTTAACACATTCATGTGTTTCTGTGTACACTTTAGTGTTTCTCAAAATCGATTCCATAACCCAACGCTCTCCCTTCCCTAATCATCGGCTCCTTTGGGTAAGTTCACCGACTTTCAAACAGTACTATGAAGGCGCTAAGACTGCCTCTGTTCATTTCCTAGCTTCGCTCTTCGCTCGCATTGGATACCCTGCCCTGTCTCATTATTTCGCTTATACCGGCGGTGAGACGCCTCCGATATACCTGGGCATTGGTCGACCAGTTGCCCTTCTTCTGGTTGCTTTACGGCAGGGAAACAGTAGGCTCTACCATGTTCCCGTGAAACCCTGCTTACATTTGCTATCCTCTCAGACCCCGGATGGACCCTTGCATTAGCCTTAAATTTTTCATGCTTTGGGTGCTGTTCCCGTGGACTCTACAACGAAAACTCCATCCTTTATTAGAAGGAGGTTAAGGATGAAACAAAAAGGAGGATTGATGACCTGGCACCCGGCGGCGGATTTATTTTTGCCCCCATCCATGTGATTCAAAACGGTGTGCCTCCGGAAAACATAATGGCATGGTGGGAAACACTCCAGCCTGAAATGGAGCACACCTGAGTATACCGTACCTCCCTCTCCTTGAATACTTATTACCAAATAATTATACTTGTGCTTGAGCCTTTAGCCCCAAACCTGCTCATTCCAAAGCCGATTCCTACCAGCAATATGGATAAACCAGTCCATATGTACCATTTAGATTTTTCTGTCGGTTTTCCAGAACCTACTAATCCGCCCCATAAAAGCGGATTATCAAAACCGGTGGGAGCATTTTTCAGGTATTCTTTCTTTACCCTGTTCAATCTTTTTGAATAGTTACCCGGGATACCCTTCCCATAAAAATCCAGGGCAAGGTTCTTTCTGTTTTACAAAAAGGCCACCTGCCACAGGTTCATTATATATCATTTTTTCTTTTTCAGCCTGTATACTTAAAGAATAGGACTTCGATCTAAGGGACCATTCAAAGGCCTGTTGGAGCCATAATTCATTACCGGTCTGATCATACAAATACATTGAACACTGAATTCCTGCATCGAATAATGGGCGAACCTTCCCAGCCAATATGAAAACAGATAAACCGGGGGCCTGTGCTCTAATGAAGGAATTAACTCTTTCCTCTGCTTCTTCAACCATTTTAGTTGCCTTTTCAGCCATTTCCAGAGATGCCAATTTCTCCTGTTTTAAGATTCTGGTGTATAAATAGGATACATAGGAAGAAATTGCCTGAAGTAAAACCGTTTCATAAGATACCTGATTATCATTATCAGGATGATTCTTGGCGGTGGGGATGCCCCTCAAGATCCTTAAAGATTCCTCATAATGATACAGTGCTTTTGTGCTTGAATCAATCTCTGCGTATGACTTGCATAGTAATTTGTTAATGTGAAAAGTGTTCGCGCAAGTTCAAGCTCACCCAACCTCTTATAGCACAAACCCTTACAAGAGAGCGGGTATCCAATATATTTTTCAGCCCCTGGAAACCCGGAATACTCATTTAATGTTAGCTTACAGAGGTTCAAGCAATCACTTGTCAATCCATTTTTATGATATTCCCTGCACAGCTTTGTCTTCTCATAGAGGTCTCTCAGCTTTAATTCATTAGCAGCCAAAAAGATGCTTGACTCAGCCGTATTAACTGAAGACAAAAAGACTAAGGCCAGGAGTAGATGCCGCATAGATTAAAGTTAATCATTTGAATATACAATAGTTTATTTTTTTTGACCCTCACCAATGAAACCCGTAACATGCAACCCGCAACACAATTTTTTCTTCCTTATTTTATGGCAGTTACAATAATTGTTGAAAAAAACCTCCCTTTTTGATTTAGATTATTCAGTTGAGAATACATATTTATATAGTATTATAGGATATGCTATCTCAGAAAACAGAGAGGAGGCAGATATGCCAGGATTAAATAGCCAGGTTCATAAACAATTGACATGAATCTGGCGACAACCAGAAAACTATTTAGAGAAACTTTTCTCATCATCAACCAGGCTGGTAAACCTTTCTGGTTTATTGTCATAAGGTTGGAAAGTAATAACTTTAAAAACCATTTGAAATGAAAAACTTTATTAGAATAATTATCTGTTTTGTATTTCTGGGTCCAATAACTCTTTCGACCCTATCTTCTACGAATTCTATACCTGAACCAGTTCCGGCACCTAGCGGAACTCAGATAAATTTGACAAATACCACCGCTCTGGATTGGTCAGATTGCGAAGAATATCCCGACCATGAAATGAAAGTAACCTTCTTCGGAGCTAGATATTCTGACGGTCAGGATGTTTGGGATC
>JAHYJC010000053.1 GCA_019429275.1 Lentimicrobium sp.
AGTTCAAAATATTTGAAGCTGCTGAAAATTTTGCCATACTGAGATCCATTATTGATACTGCCATAAAAAATGGCCAGAATGTTTTTCTTGCATTAAACACAATTGCCGATTACAAAAGAAACTGATTAGTTACAAACATTTTAGTTAAGAAAATTTGTCCTTCGACTCCGCCTGCCTGACTGCGCGGCAGGCAGGCTCAGACTGACTTCGTATATAGTTGATCAATAATGTATTAAAAACAAATCATACTAACCATGCAAATGTCACACTGAGGGAAGTCGAAGTGTTTTTGTTTTAGAAAATAGAAATTCCTTGTCTCGGGAGCGCGAAGCGACAACGAGAGAAATCAGAAATAAAAATCCCCATTCCCCATCCCCCATTCCGCATTCCGCAATCACAATCTGAAATCTAAAATCTAAAATCCGAAATCAATTAACCATATCACCCCTTAGCAACCTGAATCTTTTTCTGGCTTCTACGGTGAAGAGGCTTCCCGGATATTTCATCAGCAACTCCTGGTAAGCAGCCATAGCTTTTGCAGAATCTTTGAGATGATTTTCGTACAATTCAGCCAGAGAAAACTGTGCATCATCGCCAAGAATTCCTTCGCCATAATCTTTAATTACAGTGAGATACAAAGCTTCTGCTTCCGCAAAGTTTCCGCGTTTCATCTGAATTTCCGCTTTTTTCATCAGCGCATCATCGGTAATCGGGTGGCCGGGAAACGCAATCAGCAATGAATCAAGCAAAGTCAGTGCTTCATCGGGTTTTTCCCGGTAGAGTAAAAGATCAGCTCTGGCAAAAGTGGCAAGTTGAACGGTAGAACTATCCATATCAATATTATCGCTGATAAGCAGTGACATTGACATGGCATCATTGGCAATCAGCTTTGAGGTGGCGGCCTTCAGCACATCAAGCTGTGCGCGCGACCAGTTAAATTCTCCGATATAAAAGGAGAGCTTTGCATTTCTGAACCGGGCTTCATGTCCGATAGGCTCATTTTTAAAGGCTTTATCAACCTGTGAATATAACAATGTGGCTTCCCAGGGTTCGCCGGTAAAAAGCATAATATCGGCAAGTTCCAGTTTGCATTCAGCCTGAAGCAAGCGGTTGTTGTTGGTAAGGCCGATCAGTTCCTCAAGCATGGTAATTGCGCCGGCAGAGTTGTTCAGGTGGAATGCCTGAAGATGCGCAAGATTCCGCATCAAAGGAAAAACAAGGGGATTTCGCCCGGCTTCTTCAAGGGTTTTCAGGTATCTGCTCTCCAGATTGGTGAGTTCTTTATAATTGATGGGATAATTACGTATAATTTGCTCATAATCAGCTTTCAGCAACTCAACTTTTGACTGAACCACGAGGCTCATATCGTCTGACCGATCAATCACATACTTATAAGCTTCGGCTCCGGTTTTGTAAAATCCGTTGCCAACGCTCAATCCGCCAAGAGAAAAAACGCGGTTTCCATTCTCGCCAAGTCTGCGGTCGAGTGCTTTTGCCTGAATCAGCGCCGCGTCAAAATCTTTTAACTGCAATGAAAGCCACAGCATCATTTCAGAAAGTAATATGTCATCGGGTTTGCGCTGCACACTTTTCAGCAATGCCATCCGGAATGCTTCAGATTTGAGCCCTTCGGGATCGTTGTTCAGTGAGTTCTGGAGCCGGGCCTGCACCTGGTTTAGAAGTTCGGGATTGGTCTCCATCAAGCCAATATATTCTTCTGACATTTTATCGAAATTGCCCGAAGTTTCGTAGAGGTTTGATAGTTCAAGCCCAAAAGCATATTGAGGGGCAAGCATTTGGCGGCCTTTCAGATAAGTGCGGATGGCATAATCATTCTCGCGCCTGGAAATGAAGGCATTGGCCAGTTCAATAACTTTTCTCTGATTGGCCGGCAAATCTTTAATGGCCTGTTCGAAAATTCTGGCAGCCTTATTTCCCTGATTCGATCGCAGCAAGAGAAACCCCTGATCAACCACATATCTTGAGTCATCGGGAAAACGTTTTGCCTGCTTTTTTACAATCTTTTCAGCTCTGTCAATGTCGTTAATCTCAAGCAGGCTTGCTATAAGATAGGTGTAGTTAAAAAGCGTTGGTTTATCATCGAAAAGTCTCTCAAACAGTGCGGAGGCCTTGTCGAATTCCTTGTTGTTGTAATACATCAGCCCCAGTTGCTCATCGGTAACAGCTTGTGCAAAAGCCTGATGCTGATTCAAAATCAACAGGGCAAATAACAACGGAAACAACAGTTTTTTCATGAAATTTTTCTTGAATATGGAACGGGGTAACAACCGTTCGATAATTTTTTTAACTCGCGCAATGACACAAACCAGCCTGCCGGCTGGCAGGTACGCAAAGAACTTTTTATCCGTTGTATTTTCAAAATCGTTGTTTTGAAATACATTGATATGAAAAAGAATTCAAACAAACACCAACTAAACAATCACTTTGCGGCCTGGCGTCCCTGCCAGCCGACAGGCTGGTTTGAGCGGTTCTTTAACTTAACGGAAGAACCAGACAATTGTTTTATCTGATAAACTGTGTTGAGCGTGAAAATTATTACCTGATCATATCAAAACCGGTATATTTTGCCAATGCGGCCGGAATTTTAATTCCTTCGGATGTTTGATTGTTTTCAAGCAGCGAAGCAACAATGCGGGGCAAAGCAAGCGCACTCCCATTCAGGGTATGACACAGGCGGGTTTTCCCATTTTGATCTTTAAACCTCAGTTTCATGCGGTTGGCCTGAAAAGATTCAAAATTTGAAACAGAACTCACTTCCAGCCAGCGTTGCTGAGCAGCTGAGTAAACTTCAAAATCATAGGTAAGCGAAGAGGTAAAACTCATATCGCCGCCACAAAGTTTCAGAATGCGAAAAGGCAACTCTAATTTTCTGAGCAGACCAGCCACATAGTTGCGCATTTCTTCAAGGGTTTCATACGATTTATCGGGATGCTGAATCTGAACAATCTCCACCTTATCAAACTGGTGTAGCCGATTCAGTCCACGAACATCCTTGCCGTATGAACCCGCCTCGCGGCGGAAGCAATTGGAATAAGCCACATTTTTTATCGGTAAATTATCCGGCTTTACAATTACATCACGGTAAATATTGGTAATTGGAACTTCGGCAGTGGGGATGAGGTATAATTTATCCACTTCACAATAATACATTTGTCCATCCTTGTCAGGAAGTTGGCCGGTTCCATATCCCGATGCCTCATTGACCACAAGTGGCGGCTGAATTTCAAGGTAACCGGCTTCAACGGCATTATCGAGAAAAAATCCAATCAAAGCTCGCTGTAGCCTTGCACCCTGACCTTTATAGAAAGGGAACCCGGCACCTGTGACCTTGTTGCCCAACTCAAAATCGATGATGTCGTATTTTGAAGCAAGATCCCAATGCGGCACGGCTCCTTCGTAAAGTTGCGGCATAGTTCCTTCAGAATGCACAATTTCATTGTCCTCGGGGGTTTTCCCGCGCGGAACAGAAAAGTGGGGAACATTGGGCAGCTGAACCAGCAGGTTGTTTTGTTCCAGAAAGAGTTTGTCAAAGTTGTCCTGTAGTTCTTTGGCCTGAATTTTTAATTCGGCGTTACGCACTTTCAGTGCATTGGCCTCGGATGCTTTGCCTGTTTTAAAGAGTTCACCTACCTGCCTGGCAATGGCATTGGCTTCGGCAAGGTTGTCGTCAAGATCTTTTTGGGCTTCGCGACGACGGATATCAATCTCTTTTATTTGTTGAAGGATTCCTGAAGCATCTATATTTTTGATTGCCAGTCTTTCGGCTACTTCGGCAGTATTTTCGCGGATGTAATTGAGTTCGAGCATCGGTATTTGTTTTTAAGGGCAAAGTTAAGGAGAATTGGGTAAATGATCTGACCTATATTTTGCTTAAGAATTTATGGTTTAAGGCGAATAAAAAAAGCTCCTGAAACGGAGCTTTTGATTTTCTTTTATGGTAGATCAACTATTCAGCAGTTTCGATTGGAAGAACAGAAACGTATGATTTGTCGTTTTTTCTGCGGCGGAATGTAACAACACCGTCAACAAGTGCAAACAAGGTGTGGTCCTTTCCCATGCCAACATTGAGGCCGGGGTTATGAACAGTACCACGCTGGCGGATGATGATGTTTCCGGCTTGTGCAGCCTGTCCACCATATATCTTAACGCCAAGTCGTTTGCTATGCGATTCTCTTCCGTTATTTGAACTACCGGCACCTTTTTTATGAGCCATATCTTTTCGTTTTTATCGGTTAAACAATGATTGGGATACAGCCTTCTCAGGCGGTGATGGCATCAATTTGCAGCCTGGTCAGGTATTGCCTGTGGCCGTTCGATTTCTGATAACCTTTTCTCCTCTTCTTTTTGAAGACGATCACCTTATCGCCACGTAAATGCGACAGGATTTTAGCCGTAACTACAGCGCCGGTAACCGTCGGCTGTCCGATGGTAACAGCTCCGTCGTTGTCCAACAACATTACGTTGTTCAGCTCAACGGTCGAGCCTTCTTCACCTTCAAGACGATGCACGAAGATCACCTGGTCTTTTACAACTTTGTGTTGCTGGCCGGCGATTTCTACGATTGCGTACATTGTGATGTATTTATTAAGTTTAATCCCATATTATTGGGGGTGCAAAAATAGCAATAATTTTCTAATTCCAAAGGTTTTATGAAAAAAAATCAAGCAATTGATTTAAACAGAATGCTATGATTGGCATTGACTCATATATATCATTCACTTTTATTATCTGAAATCAGATAAAATTTTCATAGAAATCTATGTCTTTGCACTGGATAGAATAAAAACATCTAATCTTTATATTTCTCAGGTGCAATAAATCCTGAAACGGCTTTTGCAAACCTGTTTTTTGTCAGACTTTTGGTGTTAACCAGCAGAACTCCCGCTATAACCAGGCATATCCAGACTATAAAACCAGCCCTGAAACGCTCTCCATCTGCTATGCCCCACATTACAGCAACTACAGGTATAAAATAGGTAACCGATGAGGCAAAAACAGCACTTGTTATCTGTATCAGGCGATTAAACAGCATCAGGGCCAGCCCTGTACCTCCAATAGCCAGTATTGCCAGATATCCCAGCCCTTGTATAGCTTTGGGATTGCTGCCAACTGAGACAACAAAAGAAGTGCCTCCGAACAAA
Organism: Lentimicrobium sp.; assembly: GCA_019429275.1. Classification (GTDB taxonomy): domain Bacteria; phylum Bacteroidota; class Bacteroidia; order Bacteroidales; family Lentimicrobiaceae; genus Lentimicrobium. Next base: position 5,163 of record JAHYJC010000053.1, read on the forward strand.
TAAACTGCTGCCAATGGGCCAACCGTAAAAAATGACATTGCTGTGATGGTTATTGGTTCCACATCCTGCAAAAAGGCTTTAATGATATTTACATTGATGGCATAGCATATAGCGGCAATTATTATGAGGATTGCAAAGCCCATATTGAAACTGAAGTTACCATTTCCACTCACGCTTACCAATCCAAGTGCCCCCGAAAGCCCTATAAAAACCCCGGCAACATTAAACCATTTTGGCCTGGTTTTAAAAAAAGCCATGCCCAGCAGCAAAGTAAAAAGCGGAGTAAGAGAATTCAGGATGCCTGCCAGGGAACTGTCGATGCCTTTTTGAGCAGCTGCAAATAAAAAAGCAGGTAGCAGGCTTCCTATTGTTCCAACAGTTAAAAACAACATCCATTTTCTGAGAGAGTGATTGCGAAACCTTTTCAGGGCAAACGGCAGAAGGAATAGCCAGGTTATGATAACCCTCAGGGCTCCGACTTCACCGGGAGAAAAAACATCAAGCGACCTCTTGATCAAAATAAATGAACTTCCCCAGACCAGGGCCAGAAGAAACAATATTAACCAGGGCATCCAGGGTTTTTGGTTAGACATAAATCACAGTGTGAATGAAATAGATTCGGGATTTTGAAGTCGGCAAAAGTAATCTATTACATTTAGAATTCTGCATAAGTCAGAGTTAGAATTTATAACTTTTATCTCCTGATAAAAATCAGATAAATATTTTTAGATTTGTAAGGCATGCTGATGGCTTATAAAAAACGGTTTCAATAATCTGCAATTTTGAGTAGTTTAAATTCTGGTGACAATAATTTTGCATCACATTCATTATCAGACAACCAACAAATGAGCAATTACAGAATAATTAAAAAAGAAGAAAAAGCGCTGGTCAGTTTTCTTATTAATCATTGTGGATTCAGCGCACTGGATTATCCGATAGCTGATGAAGTTTTTGAATACGAAGGAGGCATTATGGGAAGCATCAACTTTGCAGGCAGCGATCCCGATCTTTACGATGCCGATATGGTTCAGGCCGAATACGTTGACTCAGATGGTATAGAAGTGGTCATCACCCTTACCAGGGATAAAAATAACCGCCTGCTTGATCTCGATTTCTGGAAAGTGAACTTTTCGAAACTGATTCGCTATCCTACCCCCGAACTTTTAACCTTATTGCGAAAATAAAAGAGAGTAACTTGAATTTTTATTTTACTATAAATCAAAGTTTTACACAATGAATTCATCCATGAAAATATATTTAGCCGGAAGTTTTATCGAAACTGAAAAGGAGCTGAATGTAATGAACCCCTTTACAGGAAGCCTGGTTGCAAAAACTTACCTTGCCGGGAAGAAAGAACAGGAAGAAGCCATTTTAAGTGCAGAGTTATCTCTCCTTGAAATGAAAAAAATCTCATCTTACAAACGATACGATGCTTTGATGCACATCAGAAACCGTTTGCTTGAAAGACGCGAAGAATTCGGCCAAACCATCATGCTTGAGTCGGGCAAACCCATCAGATACGCCCTGAGTGAAGTTGACCGCTCTATACAAACTTTTACCATAGCAGCCGAAGAAGCAAAACGCCTGCCAGTCGAATACCTCAGCCTTGACTGGACAGCAGCGGGGGATGGCAAAGAGGGAATTGTGCGTTATTTCCCGGTTGGAATTGTTGCCGGAATCGCACCTTTCAACTTTCCTCTAAACCTGGCGGTGCACAAACTTGCTCCGGCAATTGCTGCCGGCTGTCCCATAATTCTGAAACCTTCATCCACCACTCCGCTTTCGACACTGTTACTTGCTGAAATCATCGCCGAAACGGACCTTCCCAAAGGGTCAGTTTCGATTCTACCGATGGATAGGATTACCGGAAATTTACTGGTTACCGATTCCCGTATTTCGCTGCTATCATTCACCGGATCGCCGGATGTGGGCTGGAAAATGAAAACTGATTCCGGCAAAAAGAAAGTTGTGCTGGAACTTGGAGGCAATGCCGGTGTGATAATTACAAATAGCGTAGATCTTTTACCGGCGCTGAACAAGTGCCTGGTAGGCGCTTTCTCCTATTCAGGGCAGGTATGCATTCACACACAACGGATTTATGTTCAGCGCGAATTGTTCGAAGATTTCAGTAAACGATTTGCAGCGATGGTTAAGCAGTTGAAAACCGGAGATCCTGCCTTGCCCGAAACCGAGTTTAGCAGTATGATTGATGAACCAAATGCCATAAGAATTGAGAGTTGGGTAAATGAAGCCATTGGAGGCGGAGCTAAGTTAATTTGCGGCGGAATGCGTTCGGGTTCGTTGTATCCCCCAACCTTGCTGACCAATACAAACGAAAGCATGAAAGTATTCAGCGAAGAGGTATTTGGGCCGGTGGTTACCCTTGAGCCCTATGATGAATTTGAGGAAGTCGTCGATGTAGTTAACAATACAAAATTTGGACTTCAGGCCGGAGTTTTTACAAATGAAATTCATGAAATGGATTATGCTTTTGCCCATCTTGAAGTTGGTGGAGTAATCATTAACGATGTTCCGACTTTCAGGGTTGACCATATGCCGTATGGAGGTGTTAAGGATTCGGGACTTGGCAGGGAAGGGGTAAAGTACGCCATGATGGATATGATGGAGCCAAGAATTCTTGTAAAATCTAAGATCTGGTAGATTGAAATGCATTTAACCCCTGCAATTTTTTTATTCATTTTTTAAGCAGCTTTACCCAAAAAGGGGATTACCAAAACAGAAATATCAGATCAAAATCAATACATAAAAGCCTGACATCTTAATTTTAAATGTCTATTTTTGTAATTCAATTTCAATCAACAATGCTGGCAGAATCTGACAGGCTGAAATTACTGGCACTTAAACAGGGAGATGAGAAGGTATTCGAATCTGTTTTTCATGAATATTATCAGCCCTTGTGTATTCATGCCCGTCGCTTTCTCATCGATCCTGAGATGGCCGAGGAAGTAGTCCAGGATATGTTCTTCAAACTCTGGGAGCGCAGAAACTCAATTGTAATCAATACTTCACTTAACTCCTACCTTTATAAGGCCGTCACAAATCATGCGATCAACTTTTTGAAATATAATCAGCATCTCAAAAAATATCAGGATTTTGTTGGTTTCCGCACCGATTACACGCAGAATGAATCTGCACATGAAGTGCTGATGCACTCCGATCTGCAAAAAAAACTCAACGATGTGGTGCTTGAAATGCCTGAGAAACGGAGAATGATTTTTGAAATGAACCGGTTTGAAGGTTTGAAATATGCTGAAATTGCGAAGAAATTGAATATCAGTCTTAAGACCGTTGAAGCGCAGATGTCGAAAGCCCTGGATTTTATGAGAGACAAATTACAGGATTATCTCCCCTGACTCTGAAACACCTCCTTTTTATGTTAAAGTTAATTAATTGTTAAAAAATTCATAAAACGGATAAGGGTAAATTCAGAGTTGATTGTCATATATCAAATTGTAAGTATCAAAGCGACGATGTTTTCGGGCAAAGAAAAATATAAAAAGTTAATAATCCGCGTGTTACAGGATGAGGCTACTGTTGAAGAACAACAGGAGACCGAACGCATGATCGACAGGTCGGAGAATAACCGTCGTTTATATAATTCTTACCGGAATCTTTTATTTCTCACCTCCTCCGAACCGGTTTCCTTCGATTCTGACAAAGCCTGGAGTAGGGTTAAATCAAGGATTGACAATGCAACCGGCCCTTTGCCTGATTTGAAATCCCGAAAATACACCATCCGAAAAATCAGTCTGACAGTAGCCTCAATGGCAGCCATATTTTTACTGGCATTCGGAATTTTTTCATTGCTGAAGCCGGATCCCAAAATGATTGAACTTGCTTCGGGTGATATAGTGGTTTCATCAGACCAGCTTCCTGACGGGTCTTCTTATTCTCTTAATTCCGGCTCGGTAATTACTTATCCCGAAAAATTTACCGGGCATACCCGAGAAGTGTTTATTTCAGGTGAAGCATTTTTTGAAATCAGGCACAATCCTGAAATTCCTTTTATTGTTCACGCCAGCGGAATGGATATCAGGGTAAAAGGCACCTCATTTAATGTAACAGCCATACCCGGTGATGAGTTTGTTATCGTGGCTGTAAATACAGGCAATGTGGTAGTTTATCCGGCCAATTCGTCTTTCAGCGAAAACAATCCCCTGCTTACACACCTTTCTTCAGGCGAAAAGGCCACCTATAACCATCAAACTCAAAACATTGTAAAAGGTATCAATGACGATTTAAATCTTCTGAGTTGGAAAACCGGTGTGCTTGTTTTCAGAGAATCCCGTCTGGCGGACGTTTTCAAGTCACTTGAGAAGAAATATGACGCTGAATTTATTGTTAAAAATTCTGAAATTTCCGCCTTCCGCCTTACTGCAAGGATTGAAAATGAAAGTTTGCCTCAGGTTATGGAATCAATTGCCCTGATCTTTGATGTCAAATATGAAATCAAAGGCAATGAGGTAACTCTTTTCCGATAGGTAAATGTTGCCATCCATTTTACTCCCCCAATAAATTAATTGTGTTACTTTTATTCTCTGTTATTTCTGTGTGTTTATTGGAGGCATAGTTTAATCCTGATTCATTCGCATTTTTAACAATGAATGAAATGCAGTAACCTTCTATTGAAAAGGTGCATGCGGTTTTTTTTGATTTATGAAATAGCCAAATGTATTTTTTGTGATATATGATAGCTGTTCTTAAAGAGTTGTGTTGTTTTTTTATAATTTCGTAAATTATATCAGGCTCAATGTTTGAACAAGGACAACTTCTATGAGTATTAGGCTTAGATTGAATCCCGGATATCTGGCAGTATGTTTCTTTTGGCTTTACCCACTGTTTTCTCAGGCACAGCAATCCTCTAATCCTGTACTTAATTTTGAAGTGAATAATCGCCCGCTTGGTGAAGTTTTAGATAAATTATCTGTTCTTGCATCGGTAAATTTCAGTTATAATGCTGATGATGCATCATTTCAGCAGAGAATAAATTATAAGGCACATGGAAAGCCATTCAATATTATTCTGTCTGAAATTTTAACTGCAAGCGGGCACGAGCACAAACAGATAGGTAAGCAGATCGTTATTTATAATGCTGTGGTTGCAAAGGAAATTCCTGTTCCGCCTGATCCAGCTCCACAGCAGGAAAATTTTTCTCCCCGAAAAGATACACTGTTAATCACAAAGGAGGTTCCGGTCCCGGTTCTGGTGTATGATACAATATACTTAAAGGATACCCTGATCAAAACGGAGACTTTAATTGTACGGGATACCGTGATTCAGGAAAAGGAAGTTTATCGATATAACCGGAAGCCCGGGCTTCGTAATTTCCCCAAAGATTTCTTTCAGTTTGATCCAAACAGAAACGACGGGCCTTTCCTGGCATTCTCGTACGGACAGCATTTTGGCGGCTATCTAAGTTCAGAAGTTCAGAATACTGCTAATTTGACAGAATTGACAAAGAAAGCCGAATCACAGGGTTTAAGGAATTTTTCCGTTGCCAGTGAATTGGGCTATAATTACAAAAAATGGGCAATAAACTTTGGTGTTCAGTATAAGGGATTTTCAAACCGATTCAGATACTCCCAGGTGATTAGTTCGGGAGGCTACTATCAACGAGACACAGTAAGCTGGTATTATATTGTAGCGGGAATCGATACTTCCTGGATTGCAGTGACTGATTCCAGTTATCTCCCCTTCGAAAAAAGTGAAATTAATTTCAACCAACTCAACAGAATTGGTCTGCTTGAATTCAATATGAGTATTTATTACAATTACTTTGCTTTTGCCAATACCAGGTTATATGTAAAGGGTGGCATCGGCTATAGCATGCTGATCTTTAAGGATGCTATACTGATTGAAAATACACCCGGATATCCGGGAATACACTACAGCGATGTGAATCTTCGGAAGAATATGCTGAATTACCAGTTGGGGACAGGCATTTGTTATATGGCAGGAAATAACTTTGACCTTTTTGCTGAATTGGGATATCAGGGATATTCAGGAAGCATTGTGAAGGATTATCCATTTAATAAACGGTTGTATTCTGTCGGAATAAAACTTGGGTTGATCTTTTTCCTGTAAACAGGAGTAACCAATCTGAAAAAAAATAAACTTAGGGAGGTGAACAAGGGCTCTTCAATATATAAATTTTTAATATCATCCGGCAAGCTGCTGATTGGCATCGTTTTGATTGTCATGTCTTTCCACAGTTATAGTCAGCCCGTTGTTGAAGTTGGAGGTTTGCTTACCGGGAATACAACCTGGACGAGTGATAATTCCTATTTAGTCACCGATGACTTGCTGATACCCGCCGGAGTTGAACTTACGATATTGCCCGGTGTTACAGTCAGATTTCAGGCGAATAGAGGGCTTTTTGTTGAGTACGGAAGTCTCAAGGTATTGGGGAACTACCAAAATGTTAAGGACACGGTGAGATTTCTCTCCTATGAAGGCCAGTTGTGGAAAGGTATATCCCTGATTTCAGTTGGCGGAGCAAACAATAACATCATTGATCATGCTCTCATCGAAAGGGCTGATATGGGAATTGATATCAGATCAAGCTCCTGGGTTGTGGTTCGCAATTCTACTATACAGAATTGCCTCACCAATGACATCAGACTATCAAACAGTTCGGACTGTATTATTACCGAAAACCGGATGGAGCAAAACGGAAGGGTTGGAATTGAGATCTATTCAACCGGAGCAGGAAACACATCATCTGACAATCAGATTACATACAACTATATATCTGATAGCCGGTATACCAATCTGTTGGTGCGCTTTGATTATGGTGGGGGTTGCAGAAATAATCAGATTAAATACAATCTTTTTTACGGTGCTGAAGCGGGCATTTATATTGACAACAGCAGTCTAAACAGTACTGATAATATTATCATTCAAAGTAATGTATTTCACAAAAATGGAGGTGCAACCATTGGATTCGGTATTTCAACCGGCATGGATAATACTTTGATTACCAACAATCTTTTCTGGCAAAACGAAAAATTATCCGTTCAGTTGCGAAGGGGATTTAATTCAGTTGTAGCCAATAATATCTTTTATCAGAATGCCAATTGCCTTGCAGTCAATTTAAATGCAAAAAATGCCAACGTCAGGCGAAATACTTTTGCAGAAAATACGAGTTATCTATTGAACATTAGTGAAGCAGCGGGTTTTAATGCTGAAGGAAACAACTTTCTCAACAATCTTTTGCATGAAGCAATTGTCAGGAACAATTCATTTATGAATATTGATATCTCCGGGCAGTTTTGGGGATCGCTGGATACAACGCTCATGCAGTCTATGATATGGGATTATCATGATGATGCTGCACTTGGCGAACTCAATTACCTGCCATTTTTACCCGGGGCCGATACCATTGCTCCTGTTTCTCCTCCCTACCAGCCCAAAAGGCAAATTGTTGACGGAAACACACTGATTTCATGGCGGGCCAATCCCGAAGCCGATCTGCAGGCTTATGCCATTTACAGGGGCGATTTCCGGGACTATCGGTTTGCCCTGGAGCCAGTAATGGTTGCCGACACCTTTTTAATATTACAGGGAATACAAGTAGAACAAACCATTGCTATTACTGCATTTGATTTGGCCGGGCCGGGTGATTTGCAGAAGAAGACCGGACATGAAAGTCCTTATGCGTTCGCTGTGACCCTGCCCTTTGCGGGATCTGATACTGCCATATGTGGCAATACCAGCCCTTTTCTTATCCAAAGAAGTACTGTTCCGTTCATCTACGATCAGCCCTATTGGGAAACCAGCGGTGATGGGGAATTTGATAATATTAATCTGATTCAGGCTTCATATTATCCCGGCCCTCAGGATATTGAGAAAGGATATGTCATACTTTCTCTTTCTGCCTTACAGGGCGACCTGGTGTTTACCGATAGTTTCAGACTTACATTGAGTAAGTTGCCCAATGTCAATGCAGGAGAGGATTTGGTAATGCCTTTTACGGAGTGCATACAGATACAGGATGTTGAGGCCGGAAATTTCGATGAGTTGCAATGGACCAGCATGGGCGATGGTTATTTTAACAATACCCATGAAGTCAATCCGGTTTATACTTTTGGGGACCAGGACCTGATCAGCGGAAATGTATCACTGATAGTTTCAGTCGTTTCGGCTTGTGGCGTAGTTTCAGATACGCTTAACATCACCATCCGTAACCAGTTTTCGGTTGAAGGCAGAGTGTTGACCCAACAAATTCCTGTTTCCGGAGCAGTGGTGCTTGCCATCACCTCCTTCAATGGCAGGGGTCAGGAGGTGGTTCAGGTTGCCAATGCCGATATAGAAGGTATTTTCAGATTCGATAATTTATATGCCGGGAATTACTGGTTTGATGCCATCCCAGATACGCTGGAAACCAATGGGTTAATGCCCTCTTATTATGCCGGCAAGCACAAATGGCAGCACGCCTATTTGCTTCCTCTTGTGGCTGATACTTATCATGTTGAAATAGAATTAAATACGCCTGGTTTTCAACTTCCTGAAGGCAATGCCTCCATTTCAGGAAAATTCGAACTTCCTTCCTCAACATCAGGATATGACAATTACTGCAGGCCATGGTTTACGGATGATTTTCCCCTTTATTGTGATGGGGGGTTGTCGAATGTTACCATTTTATTATTCAACGATAAGTACAACATCCCCATGGATTTTGCACTAACCGATCATGAAGGCAGGTTTATCTTCAGAAACTTACCTTATGGAAATTATATCATTGATGCCGAACTGCCCGGATTCGAAACCACTGTTTCTTCATCGGTCGCAGTAAATCAGGAAATCAGTGACATAAGAGATGTGAGGCTCCGAATTGAAAATAATAACAAAATAAGCATCTACCTTCCTGAATTAGCTTCGACCAACACTTGGGTATATCCCAATCCCACAAAGGGTGTCATTCAAATGCACCCTGAATGCTCGGATCAACAAGTACTGATTGAGATTTACACTATGGCCGGCCGGAAAGTGCTTTCAAAATCTGTAAGTTCATCAGTGAATATAGAAGGCGCCAGTATAATGCTTGATTTTAGCGCTTTACCCGATGGTCATTACATCGGGCGGGCTATTTGCGACAAGGCAAGCCACCCTTTCAGATTTATTGTATTACATTGAGACCATTCAATTTACTGTTGACATGGCATTTATAGCCAAAAACTGGATTAATTTAACTTAAAAGAAGAATTTATTCATTTGATTTGCCTTGTAAGTTCCATTAAATAAGTATTTATTAAAAAAATATCATTATTTTTGCTTCCTTCAATAAGGGTAAAAGCTCTTTTGATTGTCATAGATACAACTTGTAAAACTCGTATAACTTGTTAAACTCGCGTTTCTGAGCAATGATGACTTATTATTCCTCCCTTTGTGTGCGCTGTGCAGCACTGGATTCCATCATTTTTTATCAAAAACAGGGGTTTTTAGGAGTTACTTTGGGCAATTTGCTCTATTAATAGCTTATTCTTATCATTTTTGGTTTAGATAGGCTCATAAAATATAATACAGATAGCGGAATTACTAACAAAATTAAAGCAAACGAAAGGAGGTCAGAGGCGAATAAGATAACATGTTTATGGCTGGTTTAACCGCCAAATCATTCAATTGATCAAGGAAAATTCCTTAATACTAACAAATAAACTAAATTATGCTTAAAAAATTAACTTTTCAACGATGGCTTATGGCCCTCACCCTGGGAGTATTCCTGTGGTCGGGCTTTACTGCCAGCGCGCAGACTGGTGTTCAGATCGTGAATCCAAATCTGGATCTTGGTTACCGCCCAATCAATGCCTGGAAAAAAGCAGCTAATTTCGAGATCGTTAACGTTCCTGGTAAAGGTATTGCTACCCTTACCGCCAGCGAAATTGATGATGCTTCCGGTTTCTTCACACTGGAGAATCCCGTTCTTCCTTACGTACTCGCAGAGGGTGCATCAGTTAACGTTGGCCTGACAACAGGTACCGGCGTTGCCAATGGCACCGTTCTTAACGGAACTTATGCTCTTGTTTACACAGGAATTGACCGTGCTCTTGAAACAGGAACTTATACTGCTACTGCCTATACCCCGGTTGCCGGAAATGTATGGGAGAATGCACCTACCTTGCCTGTAAATGCACCATTCCCTGTTAATATTTCATCAGTACCTTTTTATAGTGTTTATGAATTGCCCGGTTCTGTAGTTGATGGTAAAAATCTGGTTTATAAAGTTACCATTCCGACTGACAGACTGTTCAGCATTGCTCCAACAACTTCCGTTGATCCAAAATGGGCATTATATGCATCTGACTTTAACGGTTTTGGCGGACCTGATGTTGCCAATGTATTAGTTAGCGGATCTTCTTCTCTTGCTAATTACCCACTTTACGCTGGAACTTATTACCTCGTTCTCAGCACTACAGGTGACGGTTTCCATTTTTCTGTTGATGCATCAACTGTAATGCCTTCGCCGGTAGCAGCATTCAATCCTGTTCCTGCTGACGGTGCCATGGGTATTAACAATGGCATGTCACTTGGATGGACTTTCGGTGATTATACCGATGAATACAGACTCATTCTTGGAACAACTTATCCTCCTTCAAATGTACTTATTGACTGGACAGGAAACCTGGCAACATCATATGTTCTGGCAGGCCTTCAGCCCAATATGCAGTATTTCTGGAAGGTTGATTCACGCAATACCAGTGGTACAACCATGGGAGAAGTTTGGGGTTTCACGACCACAATCGACGTTCCTACCGGACTTACCGCTACTGTTCTTGATCTCGGACCTACCACCCCAACCGTTTCGGTTAACCTTGCCTGGACTGCAAATTCAAACCGTGCATTCCTTGGTTACAACGTTTACCGCAATGGTACAAAATTAAATGCTACCCTTTTAACCGGTACTACCTATGCTGACCTTGGTGTTGCAAGGAATACTACCTACACCTACAATGTTACTGCTGTTTATGACGAAGGTGAATCTGCTTTCTCAGCAAATGCAGTTGTTACTACCAAAGGTGTTGGTATTGTTAACGGAACCGTTACCGATCAACTGGCTTCAACTCCTGTTGCCGGTGCAAGTGTTTTTGTTACAGGTCCTGCAGGTACATACAATTTGACTACCTCAGCCACCGGAACTTATTCCGCGCAGGTTTATGCCGGAACTTATGGATACACAGTATCCAAAGCCGGTTATAACAATGCAACCGCTTCGGGTGTTGTTGTGGCTCATGCTGCAACCGTAACTCAAAATTTCCAGCTTATGGAATTTGCTTTCCCGGTTGATTTTGTTATTGCAACCCAGCTTTCTGATGCTCAGGTTCACCTTGAGTGGGGATTTGATGTAGCCAATTTCGTTCCTCAATACTATCCGTTTAACACCGATGGAATGAGCAGCGAAGAAATCGCTAAAAACTGGAATGCTTTCATCGAAATGAATGGCATCACTTCAAGTGGAAACTCAACTGGCGACAGAGAATTGGTAGAATACCAGATCTATCGCGAGAAAGTTTACCAGCCTGGTTCAGCCGAACTTATCGGTGTAACTGCTCAGAATCAATTTATTGATTTTGACTGGGGACTCCAGAACTGGGGTGTTTACCGTTGGAATGTAGTTGCTGTTTACACAACTCAGTTCTCAACTCCAACCAGTTCAAACAAACTGGATAAGGACATGGAAACCGTTGTTGATGTTACTGTTACACTCAACTCTAACCAAAGCCCTGCCGGAACTGTTGTTGGTTTTGCCAATATTTCAGAACCTGAGCTTGAGCTTACCTTTGGTGCAACCCTAGGTGCAGCTGGTACATTTGAATGGAATAATTTCCGCAAAGGTACTTATGACATCACTGTCAGCCTCGCTGGATATGGAACACTTACCGAAACAGCTGTCAACATCTTTGATGCAACTTCATTTGCTTGGTTGCTCGAAGAAATTCTTGCTGTTCCAACCGATCTTTATGTAACTCCTACCGGATTTGCAACATGGTCAGCCGGAAGTGCAATAACTGTTGGTTTTGAACCTTACTTTGCTGATTTCGAAAGTGACAATGGCGGTTGGGTTAGCGGAGCTATTTCCGGGACCGATCAGTGGCAATGGGGAGTTCCCGCACAGACCAATATCAATCGTGCATTCAGTGGAACCAAAGTTTGGATGACCGGATTAAATGCAAATTATGCTGCAAATTCAAACATGTATCTTATGCGTGAGTTTGATTTCAGCAATGCTGTTAATCCTATGATTTCAGTACAGCTTTTCCTCCAGACCGAAAACAACTGGGACGGTATGATTCTCGAATCATCTGTTGATGGCGGTGCCACCTGGGTTTTGGTTGATTCTCCTGGTTTTTACAACGGATCACCTGTTACCTATGGCGCTTTGGCAAATCTTCCTAAATGGACAAACAGAACTATTTTTAACTATCAGTATTTTGAAGGCTCACTGGCTTCATTGGCCGGCGAACCAAGTGCATGGCTTCGTTTCCGTTTTGCCAGCGATGGCTCCGTTCAATATGAAGGAGTTGCTATTGATGATATTTCTGTTACCGATGGTACAACTACTGCAAAAAGCCGTGAACTGCTTTCATTCAAAGTTTTCCACGATGGACTTCTTGTAGCTGAAACTACCAATACTCAGTATCAGTATGGCACAAACGGTGAAACCCTTGTTGATGGTGAAACTTATCTTGCTGAAGTGGCTGCTATTTATTCAACCGGCCAATCAGCAAAAGCATCATACACATGGACCTATGTTGCCTGTGATAATTACGCTTCACCTTTGAACTTTACAGCAGTTCAGGTTGCCGGAACAGTTAATGTTGACCTCAACTGGACACTTCCTGCACCAAACGCAACCGATCCTATCGATTTTGCACGCATCACTCGTAATGGTGAAGTAATTGCTGAGGTTGAAGGTGTAACTTACACCGACCTTGACCTTGAATTCGGTACATACAATTACTGCATCACTTTCGTTCATGAAAGCGGTGCTGAAACCTGTCCGGGTACAGTTTGTGCTAGTGTTAATGTAATTGGTGGTGGTTTTGTTAACGGAAACGTTAAAGAAGCTGCTTACCTCGGTGGTGCCAATATTCAGGGTGCTGAGGTAACTCTCACCAACACTGCAAACAGCGCTCTCGTATTTACCTTTACTACCAACGCTGCAGGTAACTATACCGGTGAGGTTCTTGCCGGAACATACGATTACCTGGTTGAAGCTTCAGGCTATGTATCACAGACTCTTGCTGGTGTTTATGTTGCTCAGACTGCAACTGTAACCAACAATTTCGTTCTTATGGAGTATCCTTACCCTGTAGGAAACATTGTTGCAACCGAAATTTCAGACAATGTTGTCCAGGTTGACTGGAGCGGCACTGGTGGTGGCGGCGGTTCAATCGCTGAATGGTTGTACTATGATGATGGTGTAAACGTTGACGGAATCGGTGGACCCGCTGTATTCAGCTGGGCTATTAAATTTGATCCTGCACAGCTTACTCCGTATGCAGGTACATCTCTCACCAAAATTTCGATTTACAACCGTACTTCAAATGTTAATACACTTCAGATTTTTGAAGGAACCAATGCTCAGACTCTGATTCACGAGCAGCAACTTACCGGCCTTCCAATCGAAGACTGGGCAGAAGTTACCCTTACAGCACCTGTTTTACTTGATGTAACCAAAGAACTTTGGATTACAGTTTATACAACAGCCGGAACAGTTTATCCTGCAGGTTGTGGTGCAACTACCAACCAGCCAAATGGTGACCTTATTACACTTGATGGTGTTCTTTGGGAACATCTTTCAGGTTACGGTCTTCCTTATACCTGGAACCTCCGCGGTTTTGTAACTGATATGTTAACCAACAGAACTGTTGAACTTACAAATGTTCAGAATACTGCCGGCTATAAATCATATCCTGAAAGCACAACCTTTGAGGCCAGTGGCGTTGTTAACACATCAGCAAATGCCAGAGTGGATGTTTATGCTCATGAAGCTGACAGCCGTGCTCTTACCGGATACAGTGTATACCGTACCACTTGTGCAACCGGTGATCTTCAGTTCTTAGGCTTTACCCTTGATGAGCAGTTTACTGACAATACATGGGGCGCTGTTGAACCTGGAGTTTACAAATGGGGTGTTATTGCCGAGTACGATCAGAATTCTTCAGAAGTACGCTTCTCTAACTGTCTTGATAAAGATATGATCACTCAGGTGAGCGTTACTGTTATCACAAACAGCCAGGATAGTCCTGAAGGAACCGAAGTTACTTTCACCAACACTTCAGAACCTGCCCTTGGGTTGGTTTACGAAGTTGAGTTGGATGCCACAGGTTACTATGCATGGGATGAATTCCGCAAAGGTACTTATGACATTCTTGTTGAGAAAAACGGATTTGCTCCTATTTCACATACAGGTTTTGTAATTGCTGGTCCTGAAGCATTTGAATTTGTTCTTGAAGAGCTTCTTGTTCCTGTTTCTGATCTTTATGTAACGCCAACCGGTTTTGCTACCTGGCGTGATGGTGGAATTATTCCTTTCGAGCCATTTATGGAAAACTTCAACGCAGGTTTACCTGATACATGGACGATCGTTAACGGTGGTTCAACCAGTGATACTTGGTTCAACACTCCAAATTACAATGGAAACAGCCTTGATGGAACACCGTTTATGTTTGCCAATTCTGATGCAGCCGGTTCAAGTTCAACCATGAACGAACAGTTGATTTCACCTGTTATTAATGGAGAAAATGCTGATGAACTCTACCTGATGTTTGATTATATTTATCAATACATTGGTAATGAGTACTTTAGTGTTGATGTTTACGATGGCGCTAACTGGGTAGAAGTATTCCGTAAAGCTGCTGATTCAGGTCCATTCCCATGGGGTCCGACTGTAAATGAAGTTATTGATATAACTGCGTACGCAAATGAAGCTCTCCAGGTACGATTCAACTATGTATCTAATAGTTGGAATTGGTATGTAGCCGTTGACAATGTTGTTGTAACCGACAATATGGATCGCTACGCTAACCGTACATTGGAAAACTACAAAGTATGGCTCGATGGTGTATTTATGACCGATACCGAGAATACTTACTATCAGTACAATACCGAGAACCTCGTTGCAGGTCAGGATTATCTTGCTGAAGTAGCTGCTGTTTATTCAACAGGTATGTCGGCCAAGATGAGCTATGTATGGACATATTATCCTTGCGAAACTTTTGCTGGTCCTGTTCAGGTTACCGGTGAAG
>JAHYJC010000106.1 GCA_019429275.1 Lentimicrobium sp.
CTTTCGGAATGCCAGTCTCCTTGGCCACATCCAGAACGCTCGCATTGGATGGTGGAAGAAGTTTGGCAATAATGCTGTCTTTAAATTCTTTAGAATATTTCATGGCCATAATTGATGGTTCTCCTTGTCCCAATAATTAACACACAAATTAAAAAAAGTAGAGGCGACATCTTTCCTAACACAGGGGGCAGGAAACATCTTAAATTGCAGTTTTCTTTAAGTGGTTAAGATTGCCAATGGCATCTTTTTAATTCTTCCCGAAAAATTCCTGTTATAAATATTTCACCTGTGGTTGAATGAGTCAGCGTTCATTTTGTGACGATGAGGGGAATCAGGAAAAATTGAAAAGCCAGTTTTTAATTAACGGGTTAAGGTTGGCACTAAATGTAGAAGATTGTGCATGTTGATGACCTGAATTCGTATAATAAGTGCATAACCTCGCATTCAGCGATGGCTTGAGAATACATTTGGATGCTTAAAAAAAGGCTCAGGTGTAAACTTCGCAAGTAATCGTCAAACTATTTGCGGAGGTTAGCTATGAGCTACAAACACCTGAGCCTTGAAGAAAGATATTACATCGAAATTGAGAAGAAATCTGGAAAATCAACAAACAAAATCGTCTATGCTTTGGGTCGGTCACAAGCCACCATATCCCGAGAGCTAAACCGTAACACAGGCAAAAGAGGATACCGCCACAAGCAGGCAACACGCCTGGCCCAAGAGCGGCACCGGAAAAAGCATAAAGCGACTAAGATGATAGATAGCGTCAAGCAACAGCTCAACCATTATATAGAGCAGGACTGGAGCCCTGAGCAGATTGCGGGCAGACTAAAACGTGACAACCTGGTTAGTCTTCATCATGAGACCATCTACCAGTATATTCTTGCTGACAAGCAAGCTGGTGGCGCACTATTTAAACACCTGCGCCACCAGAACAAGACTTACCGTAAGCGTTACGGATCAGCCCATAATCGTACAGGTATTCCCAATCGTATTGATATTGACAAACGCCCTGAAATAGCCAATCAACGTAAACGAATTGGTGATTGGGAGGCAGATACCATTATTGGAAAAAACCACAAAGGTGCCATCGTAACGCTGGATGAGAGACAATCAAAACTACGCTTAGCGGCACCGCTACAAGGCAAGAAAGCAGACCCGGTGAAAGAGGCAATGATTGCATTGCTTCATCCCATACGGCAGTTTGTCATGACGATCACCTTCGACAATGGCAAAGAGTTCACATTGCATGAATCTATTGCTGAGGCGTTGTCTTGTGACACTTATTTTTCAACGCCTTACCATTCATGGGAAAGAGGACAGAATGAGAATGCCAACGGGTTACTCCGCCAATACTTTCCAAAATCAATGGAACTGGTTGATGTTGCGTCCGAGGTAGTAATTGAGGCTGTCCATAAACTCAATAGCCGACCACGGAAATGTTTGGGGTTTAGCACTCCATATGAAGCATTTCAAGAGGCCACGGGGGTTGATATGAAAAACTTACGGGGTTATGCACTTATCACTTGAATCCAGGTGATATCAAATTTGAAGCACAGATAACTTGCCTGTTTTTTGTTAGCTCATGTTTTAAGCCGGTGTAGATATCAAAAAATTAGATATTAACTTGTTGGGCAGCAGCAATAGAACATTAACACAATATAAAAGGGAGAAGTAAAAATGAAAGGATTTCATGGCATTAGAGCAATGGCAACGATTTTAATGGTCACTTTGGTTTTTACATTAGTGGGTTGTGGTCCAACTACTTTCACAAGAATGCGTATAGATTATGAGCCCTACTCAAACGATGATGGAAAAAAATCTGAATCTGGTATTACTATCGAAAGATATGATTTAAAGGAAGTCCCACCAGAATTTTATGCAACAGTCCAAGCTTGTGACCCAACTGACGGAAGATTGTATGTCGATAGAAACCACAAACCAGTTATGAAAAAAGAAATAGCACTTCCTAAACTTGGAATGATCGACAAAATAGCCATCACGAATAACACTGGCCATGTAGTTCGTCTTAACTCAACTATTATAACTGCTTTTGATCCAGCAGATAATCAGTATGACACTTTATCAAAAGAAGAGATTGCATCATATTTAATGCAAGAGCGACCATGCCACAGTACAAATATATTAGCAAGCCAACTAAATTTAGTTAAGTTAATTAACAGGAATACTGAGCTGTTACCAAATAGAACAACAATTGGCTATTTGATTTACAAGCCACAGGATGTTAGCATGCCAGGCATTTGGAAGCTTTCATTCTATGAATTACCTGTTGAAACTAATGCCGCTGGCATACCAACCAAAACAGTAAATTTTGATTTTCGGAGTGTATGCAAGAAATATGAAGATACATATCGGAGAGAAAATGCATTTGACGCTCCTATAAAAATATCAACACGAGAGATAAACTAACGCGGGCTAACGCCCGCAACCCATATTCTTGAAATATTCATGAGTGCATTGATCTGGTGCAAAGTCTTTGCTGCTCTATGATTGCAAGATAGCATAAAAAATTTCTTGTTTTTTTATGACACCTAAATTTTGCAGATAGATGATAAAAAAACATGAAAAAGGTAAACTCCTCAAAGGGTTAACGATCAAGAAAACAACTTTGAGGAGTCACCTTTTCCATGAGCGTCCAGAATAACAAACGTAGTG
>JAHYJC010000054.1 GCA_019429275.1 Lentimicrobium sp.
CGCCAGCTTCCTTCAGATTCCATCTCGCGATGGACACCCTTGCTCTTGGCTAACACTCCTTACTGTGAAGCGTGTTCGGGACTT
Organism: Lentimicrobium sp.; assembly: GCA_019429275.1. Taxonomy (GTDB): domain Bacteria; phylum Bacteroidota; class Bacteroidia; order Bacteroidales; family Lentimicrobiaceae; genus Lentimicrobium. The sequence continues at coordinate 85 of JAHYJC010000054.1, forward strand.
GCACCCTATAGCTGATATACATGCCTGACGCACAAAAAAAGCCTGGCAAAAACCAGGCTTAAAGAATTATGTCGGATATATTAAATCACTTTAACATTCACTGCATTTAATCCTTTTCTTCCTTCTTTAAGATCGAAAGTTACTTCATCGTTTTCCCTTACTTCGTCAATAAGGCCAGAAACGTGTACAAAATACTCGTTTTCTGAATCGTTGTCTTTGATAAATCCAAATCCTTTCTGATCGTTGAAGAATTTTACTGTTCCTTTACTCATGGTGATAAAATTATTATTTGTTGAAGCTGCAAAGATAGACATATTTAATTACTTCTGAAGTTTTATTTTAAAAAAACTACAGAAGACGAGAATAGTAGGCCAAATTGAGAATATTACCTGAAATATTTAATCAGAAAAGATATAAGAACCTGATTGGTTTTGTAACTTTAGTTCGATTAGTAAACGACAAAAAATAATGGAACAGAAAATTCAAGAACCGGAATGTTGCCCAAAATTCGACCCGGTTCCCTGGGATAATCAGGTAATTGAGTGGGATAATAAGAAATTCATCAGGGATAAGGTATTTACCTTCCTTCATATGCCGGTAAATTTTGGAGGTGCCATGAGGCGGATGAATACCCTGGTTGAAAAATCGAAAGCTGGCATTCCTGATTGGCTTTGCCTGTCGGAACACACCTCAAAATGGAATATGGCTCTTTATCTCGCAGTAGACAAAGAGGTAAATGGTGCAAACAACACCACCCTCAGCGGAAAATACTTTTGTAAAGTCTACAACGGCCCGTATAGAAACACCGGGAAATGGATGAAAGATTTTGATCAGGCAACCAAAGACCGGGGTTATGAAATAAAGAAAATGTACATGTAGTACACTACTTGTCCCAAATGTGCGAAAAAATGGGGAAAAAATCCTGTTGTGCTTATCAGCCGGATAGGTTGATGTAATAATCAATTCAGGCTAATAAACTGGCTGACCAGGTTTTCAGATTTGAAGCATCATTTATCTGGCTCTTCATGTTAATGATTTATCAAAACAAATCTGAATAAATGAAAACTTTTATCACCCTGCTTAGGGAAATCAATGTGAGTGGAAAAAATATAATCAGATTGGCTGAACTGGAACAAGCGCTCACAAACGCAGGCTTCCAGAAGGTCAGAACTTATATTCAAAGTGGAAATATTATTTTTGATTATGAAGAAGCTCAGCCTTATTTAGTTTCAAAGCTGGTTTAAGACACAATAAAAAATCAATTTAAACTTGAAGTCCCGGCTTTATCGATCCCAAAAGAAGAGCTGATCCAGATTCATTCGGACAATCCATTTGTATCTGCTAGCAATCGCGACAAGAAATCACTTTACATTACTTTCTTAAGTTCCAATCCCGAGAATCAAAAATTCACCTCAATTACTAAAGAGACTTTTCTGCCTGATGAATTTATTGTTCGCGAAAAAGTGATTTACCTATATTGCCATAATGGTTATGGATCAACTAAACTCAATAATAATTTTTTTGAACGGAAACTGGGTGTTAAAGCCACTACCCGGAATTTCAATACAGTTGAAAAGTTAATTGATCTTTAGTCCGAAAAAGTCCGAAAAATTGAGAAGCCGGCACCATGGATGCCGGCTTCTCAATTTTTCGAAATCAAATTATTTATTCCCGGCGAATTAGTTCCTTCTGCCCATGAATATCCAAATGTAATACAGCAAGGTAGCCAGTGAGGCCAGGGCTGCAACAACATAAGTATAAGCGGCAAGGCGCAATGCTTCCTGTGCTTTTGGCAGGGTGGCAGTAGTTGTTATTCCGCTACCATCAAGCCAGGCAATGGCTCTGCGGCTGGCATCAATTTCCACAGGAAGGGTAATAAAACTGAATAGCGTTGTCAGCGCAAACAAAACAATACCTGCAAGTAAAAGACCCGGAAATGTATTTACCAAAAGAATACCGGCAAGGAGCACCCATTGCACGTAGCGTGAAGAAAAACTTACCACAGGAACAAGTTTAGACCTCATCTGAAGCCAGGCATAAGCTGTTGCGTGCTGTATAGCGTGTCCACACTCGTGCGCAGCGACTGCAGCAGCAGAAATACTGCGCCCCTGATAAACATCAGGACTCAAATTTACTGTTTTGGTGGCTGGATTGTAATGATCAGTCAGTTCTCCCTGAACTGAAACCACGCGTACATCATCAACGCCATTTTCGTGAAGCATTTTTTCAGCAATATCACGGCCGGTAAGACCATAATTTACAGGAATTTTGCTGTATGCTTTAAATTTTGATTTAAGTCTGGCTCCAACAACCCAGCTTAACAGCATAAAAACTCCGAATATCAAAAAGTAGCCCATTTCTTCTAATTTATTGATTAATATTGGATTTCATTGCTTACAAAAAGTCTGCCATTGTAAAATATTGACATAGTGGCAGAAAAATATCATTTCAAAGGTTCAATAGAAGAGTCATGCCAACTCGCATACATTGTATAACTTTTCGAGATTCGGTTTATCTGTCCTTCAAGTAATTCAGTATCAATTGATTTGATTTTTTTTGCAGGAATACCAGCATAAATGCTTCCGGTTTCAACAATTGTTCCCTGCGAAACCACTGCTCCTGCTGCAATGATAGAGTTGCTTTCAACAACAACATCGTCCATCACAATGGCACCCATGCCAATAAGTACATTATCTTTTATAGTACAGCCATGAACAATGGCATTATGGGCAATGGAAACATTGTTGCCAATATTCACAGGCGATTTCTGGTAGGTGCAATGAATGACTGCCCCATCCTGAATGTTGACATTGTTGCCAATTTTGATGTAGTGCACATCTCCACGTACCACCGCATTAAACCAGACACTGCAATTGTCGCCCATTTCAACTTCGCCGACAACCGTCGCATTTTCAGCAAAAAAACAGTTTTTCCCAAACTTCGGATGCTTATCTTTTACTGCTCTTATCAATGCCATCGGTCCTGTTTTTTGTTATTGCAAATTTTGAAGATATTGGCAGAGAAATGAAATTTATTTTCAAAACCTTCATATTTCTGAATTAAAATTCATCTCTTGAAACCCAACCAAACCAGAAATGTTCAATCTTCTATTTGTATTGTTTCGGATAGTCAATACTGTGATGCAAACCCCGGCTTTCCTTTCTGTCCATCGCCATTTGAATGATCAGGCCGGCAACAACAACCATATTCCGCAACTCGCAGATCTTCTCGGTAAGCACCGATTTTTCATAAAGATCTTCAGTTTCTTCCTGCAGAATCCGAAGTCTGTCCTGAGCTCGCTTCAGCCTGAGATTAGAGCGAACAATACCAACATAATTGGTCATAATTCCCTGCAATTCCTTTAAGGATTGTGTAATAAGAATCATCTCCTCATTAAAAACAGTTCCTTTGGCATCCCAATCGGGTACTTCATTCATGAATTTGCTGTTTTTTGCAGTTTGAACGGCATCAAGAGCAGCCCGGTGCGAGAAAACAAGAGATTCAAGCAATGAATTCGATGCCAGCCTGTTGGCTCCATGCAGTCCGGTTGAAGCACATTCGCCGGAGGCATAAACGTTTTTAATTGTGGTTCTGGAAAATTTATCGACCTTAATCCCACCACAGGTATAATGAGCAGCAGGTACCACGGGTATCATATCGCGAGTCATATCCACACCAATGCTGAGGCATTTGGCATAAATGGCGGGAAAATGGCCCAAAATAACCTGCATATCGAGGTGCCGGGCATCCAGGCAGACAAAGTCATCTCCACTGATTTTCAGTTCATTGTCGATGGCTCTGGCTACAATATCGCGGGGTGCAAGCGAGAGACGTGAATCGTACTTCTGCATAAATTCTTTACCTGCCATGTTTTTCAGCATAGCACCCGAGCCACGAAGTGCTTCGGTAATAAGAAACGAAGGTTTCTCGGCCGGGTTATACAAAGAGGTCGGATGAAACTGAATAAATTCCAGATTTTCAATTTCACCTTTTGCCCTGCGAACCATGGCAATCCCATCGCCAGTGGCAACTGGAGGATTGGTGGTTGTGGCATAAACATTACCTGTACCACCTGTAGCCACCATTGTTGTTTTGGCCAGAATTGTAATTATCTGGTGATTCTGTTTATTTAATACATAAGCGCCAAAGCAGGTAATTTCGGGTGAATTGCGTTCCACCTCTTCACCCAGGTGATGCTGTGTAATCAGATCAATTGAAAAATGATTCTCAAGAATTTCAATGTTCTTGTTTTCTTTTACCCTTAGCAGAAGAATGTCTTCAATTTCAGCACCAGTCTGATCTTTGTGGTGTAAAACCCTGAACTCAGAATGTCCGCCCTCTTTTGCCAGATCGTACTGACCAGCAGGATTTTTGTCGAAAGCAACACCCCAGTCTATCAACTCCTTAACTCTGTCAGTTGATTCTGTGATGGTGATTTTCACAATTTCCGGATTACTGAGCTCATCACCGGCAATCATGGTATCGCGGATATGTTTTGCATAAGTATCCGGAGTGTACATAACTGCTGCTATGCCACCCTGGGCATATCGTGTGGCGCTTTCGCGTGCTTCACATTTGGTTACAATACATACTTTCCCATATGCTGCAACTTTTAGTGCATAACTTAAGCCGGCTATGCCCGTACCTATTACCAGAAAATCAACTTTCTTACGCATAATTGCTGATATTTTCATACTTCAAAGTTACTACATTTCTTCCAGCAGGTAATAGAAATAGTTATCATTGAAGAGGCGGCTGGAATTCAGATTTCTGATGGCAACACATCCTCTCGCTTGTCCCGCGCCCCTTGTCTGTTTTGCGAAAGTCAGAAACTCTTTAATTCCTGGAGATTTCATTAATAGGATAGTCATCGTAATGGAGAGGTTATTATTTGATTTTTTTGCAAAAACCAAAGTCTGTTTATAAATTTATTGGTAACTTTCAGCTAAATTAGCAGCATTGAAAGACTGGAATCCTCGATGAGGCATCCATTATATTAACTTTCAACCAAAGGCCAGGATTTATCTGATGGGATTAAAAGCTAAAAAATTCGGAACATTCGGCGGTGTCTTTACCCCGTCCATCCTCACCATTCTTGGTGTAATCATGTATTTGAGGTTTCCTGTCATTCTTGGCCAGGCAGGATTAATCAATACATTGGGGATTATAGTGGTTGCACACATCATTTCCTTTTCCACCAGCTTGAGTTTAGCATCACTTTCAACCGACAAACAGGTCAAGACAGGCGGAACCTACTTTATGATCTCACGAAGCCTTGGACTGCCCATTGGCGGAACACTGGGGCTTTCTCTTTTTGTCGGACTGGCGCTTAGTGTAAGCCTTTATTTGATTGGATTTGCCGAAAGTTTCCTCATCTATTGGGACCTGGATGGATCCATTGACTCCATTCGCTTAACCGGCACGATCATTTTACTTATCGTAACCACCATTACCTTTATCAGCACCTCACTTGCTATAAAATCGCAGTATTTTATCATGACAGCGATGGTGCTGTCATTACTCTCCATTTTCTTTGGCCACCATGAGTTTACACCTGAAAAAATAAACCTTCAGCCTATTGCCAATGCTGCCCCTTTTATGTTGCTCTTTGGCATTTTCTTTCCGGCGGTAACAGGTTTCGAAGCCGGGGTTGCGATGTCAGGCGATCTGAAAAATCCAAATAAATCACTTCCTTTAGGAGCTTTATCCGCAGTAACCGTCGGTTTTGTAATTTATATAACATTGGCATTCTTTTTCGCCTACACGGTAGATTCCAATGCTTTGGCAAACGACAAAGACATACTCTTTAAAATTGCACTAGTTCCTGAGTTGGTGATTGCCGGCATCTGGGGTGCCACTCTATCCTCTGCACTGGGCAGTATTTTGGGTGCCCCACGAATTTTACAAGCCATTGCAATGGACAAAATTGCCCCAAAATTTTTTGCTAAGGGAACGGGAAAAACCAATCAACCGCGTAATGCGCTTCTTCTTGCTTTTGTTATTGCAGAGGCAGGTATTTTAATCGGTGAACTTGATGTAATTGCACGCATCGTATCCATGTTTTTCATTACCACCTATGCTTTTCTTAACCTTGCATCGGCCATTGAAAGCTGGTCAAGTTCCGATTTCAGGCCGGCATTTAAAACACCAAGGTTCATTAGTATTTTGGGTGCCACCGCGGCCTTTATTGTAATGATACTTTTAGATTTTGTCGCTTTAATGGTTGCTGTTGTTGTCCTGGGACTGCTTTTCTTTTTCCTGAAGAGGCGCGAACTCACCCTTGAAGCCGGTGATGCCTGGAGTAGTTTCTGGGCTAACCTGGCAAAACATTCCCTGCTTTCGCTCAGTAAGGAAAAAATGAGCCTGCGCAACTGGAGGCCTAACATCCTGCTTTTCAGAGGAGGTGAACAGGAACGTGTGCATTTGGTTGACCTTGGATTGGCATTAGCAGGCAAATTGGGCATTTTAACCGATTTCGAATTAATCATTCAATCCAATAGCAAAAACAGAACCATCCCCCAGATTAGTTCAAATAAGACAAATGGAAAAGATATACGATTTTTTAAGCGCAAATTTGAAACCGGAAGTCTGGAAGAAGGCTTAAGAACTGTCACAAGTGTATATGGATTCAGTGGCTTTGAACCTAATACCGTAATGATGGGCTGGAGCAGAAATGTGCAGAATGCCGATGTACTTGTTAGTGCGCTGAACGATTTCAAAAGTAAAAATCTGAATGCAATTTTTCTTGATTATGATAAAATTCATGGATTCGGAAACAAATCAAGCATTGATATCTGGTGGGGTGGTGTTGGGCCACACCTCAACTTTTCTCTAGAACTTGTAAAATTTTTGCTTACAGATCGCGACTGGAGGGATGCTCATGTGAGAATTTTAGTAATAAACAGCGACAAAACCATCACCGACCGTATATATACAGGCATCAGATCCGTGCTGGATGAGAAAAGAATGGAGGCCGAAATAAAAATCATTGCAAACGAATTTGGCTCCCGCTCCAATGAAATGATTATCATCGATGAATCGGAGAGAACAGATCTGGTTTTAATGGGGATTTCAGAAATTACCATTGAAAGTGCAGGGCAATATGTAGAGAGAATTAACTACTTGTCAAACCTACATGCCAGCTTGCTCATTCTTAGCCCGTCCAAAGAATTTGAACCACTTGACTTCATAACGCAAAGCAGCCAAAAAGTCCGGGAAAATACTGTAAGTCGGCTTTCTTTGAGAAAATCAATTCCTGAAATTGACCATCCCATCCTGAAAGAGAGAATTGAAAAACTAGACGAAAGTCTTAGAGAAGCTGAAGCTGCATTTATTGAAAAATCATTTTCTGCTCCTGCGCAATTAATTTCAGAGATGATTTTAAACCTTGCAGCGTTCACCGAAAATAATTTCAGGAAAACAGAGAAACTATCGGTTGGTCTTTCAAATGACCAACTTCCTAAAGTTTTAGGCAGACAACACTATGAACTGTTGAACTTTTACACGGACTTCTTTAAAAGACAACCTTCAACATCCCTTTCTGAAATAAAATCCTTATTAACTGAAGGTACTGCAAAATTACTGGATTCTATTAAAGAATACATTCACGGTTCGCCTGAAAATATTTTAATAACATATACCAACCAGCGGACCGGACGAAAAAAGAAGCGTATATTCAGATACAGGCATATGCTGGAACATGCTGTTGACCAAAAAATACTCCCGGCTTTTTTGAACCAATTGCATGCCTTCCACTTTAAATCGGAAAAGCTTTTTGCTGATTTAAAAATCCTTATCGTCAGGCTTAACGACCTGTACGAACATGCCATCCGGAACAACAACCCGCAAAAAGGATTAAATCCGGAAATCAAATCACAAATCGTGGCTGATTTAAATATTTTGAGTACTCGTTCGGACCAATTGATCAATGAAGGCAACAATGTACTGATAAAAATTATAAGAAACCAGGTTATAGAAATCAGCAAAACATTGCTGAATCCGGGGAACAGATTATCGGGGATGTTTTCCAAACGGATTATAAAAGCCGATGCGTTAGGAGAAATTCTGGAATTTCCTGATTTGTGGGAATCAAATATGTTGCTGTTGAATAATTCTGCTTACCTTGATAGTCATCTGACTTTAGAATCAAAAATGATCAGCGGCGCGATTCAGAAAAACAATGAGAAGATATTTTCAATGCTTCAGCTCAAAATTCTGAGACCATTGGATGATTTGCTGATTAACCTGAAAAATGCAGGAACAGGATCAAAAGGAAAAATCAGTGAAGTTGTCTTTTCAGATGGGATTGACAGCACATTGATATTTCAGGAAACCTTTACCAAAATAACAGAATTGTTGGAGCGTCTGCCTGAAACCCTTGCAATAAAACGTGAAACCAAGGATGTAAACCAATCGGATTCAATTCCCTATTTATTCGAGTCGCAATCCACTGAGCCACTTAAACTCGCATTGCACTATTTTGCTTCCGGGTTTTACGACTCCTATTATCACGAACTTGAGACACTTGACAGTATTACTGTAAAAACCATATCAGTGTGTCGGGAAGTAAATAGTTTGCTGACCTTCAGGCTTAATAATGAAGTTCAAGATGATAAACTGCTGGTCGATAGTGATCTCAGTACTTTCCTGAATCAGCTTAGCAAACAATTGAAACAAGAGGAAACAAGAATTACTGAGGCATATAAGCGCATTAGTCAGAAATCAGTAACTATGCTGGAAAATGCACTTGCTCCGCTCTATTCCTTCGCCATTGTTGAATCGGGAGAGAAACTTGCGACCCATCAAAGACTGCGTAACAGCCAGGCACTGGGGCGAGGATTTGCCAAAAACATTGCAGGTATTAAGCAAAGTATCAACCAATTTATAATTGAGATTCTTTATAGTTCCAGTGATGGTCTGATACTGGCAAAAAAAATTCTCAAAAAGAAAAGCCAAACCAAAACCAGCATTAAACAGTTACTCGACATCGTTGAAGATGAAGCACCTAATAAACGAATTCTGAATCAGATACCCGTTTTCTACCGTTCGCTATTCAGCTCTAAATCAATGATTAATAAGGATTTATGGGTTCAAATGGACGAGGAGACAGAAATTATCCATAAAGCTGTAAAGCGACATAATGATGGGTTTGGTGGAGCGATTCTGATTACTGGCGTTCATGGAGCTGGCAAAACAGCCCTTACCCGTTATTGTATAGGTAAATTTTTCAGGAAAGACCGGGTCTTTTATATTAAACCTCCTGTTGAAGGCACCACCGATCTAAATATCTGGCAGGAAGAACTACAAAAAGTTACAGGAAACAATGAAAGTCCATCCGAAATTCTTATGACTTTGCCTCCAAAAAGTGTGCTTGTTTTTAACGATCTGGAGTTGTGGTGGGAAAGATCCGAAAAAGGCTGCGAAATAATTTATGAATTAACTCAACTCATACGCACCTTTAGCCGGGATGTTTTATTTATTATGAATTGCAATACTTATGCATTTCATCAAATAAACAAAGCCTTTCCGATTGAAGACCATATACTTTCACTGGTAGAATGCCGGCCTTTTGATACACGTAAACTGCAACAACTCATCCTGAAAAGGCACAACACAAGTGGTCTTACATTTCATTACCGCAATACATCACAAAATGCTTTGCTTCAATTAAGGATCGCAGCATTGTTCCACTCCTACTTTAATTATTCACAAGGCATACCAGGAGTGGCAATAAACGCCTGGATCAAAAACATAACGAAAGTCAGTCTTAAAGATATTTTCATAACCCGACCGGAATCGCCCAACCTTGAAAAACTTGCTGATCTGGATAAGGAGTGGTTAATCGTAATTGCCCTGTTTATTCAGCACAAGAACTTAACTTCTGAAAAACTGTCAAGAATTATGGACCTAACATCAGACGATTCAGTTAAACTTATGGAGAACTTGCTGAATGCAGGCATTATAGATGTGAGAGCTAATGGAATATTTAAATTGAACGTGTACCTTGAGCCGTTTTTGGTCAGAATATGTACTGAAAAAGGGATCATTTAATGCATACAATATGTACATAACCATTTTACTGGCAGCACTGGGAATTTTCCTTATGTTCAGGATGTTTGCTTTTCTGCATAAGTCTTTGATAGTGCCGAAACGAATAAAAATTTATCTGGGCTATCTGCTTCCGGTTATTGAATTTTTTGTCTGGATGGGATTTCTAATCTGGGCAGTGCGTTTCCTTTATACTGCCTATGATTTTGTTTCACTTATTATAATCTCAGTCTTAGTTGCACTGATGGCCGCACCAGCCTGGTTCCTTTTCAGGGATTTTATTTATGGATTAATCATCCGATTTCAACAAAAAATTGAAATTGGCAGTGCCATCGAAATAGAAAACATTAAAGGGATTGTTATTAGAACAGGACTTCTTGGTTTTGATGTAAAAACCAATGAAGTCAACATAGACAACATTCCCTACAATAAAATCATCGGCAAAATCATTACCCGGCATGGCACAAACATTAATCTTGATAGTCATCTCATCAAACTTTGTATCAAATCGTCAGTTGACATTAATGAACTTATACCAAAACTTAAAACCACACTCATCAATGCGCCCTGGGTGGTTAGCTCACATGAGCCCATAATTAAAAAGGTTGAGAAGCAAGCCGAATCTTTCCTGATCGATGTCGTTGTATATACCATTGATGAAACACATGTTCAAAAGATCAGGGATTATGTCATGAAAAGATTTTATGGCTGTTAATCTTTCCACTATAAAATGAAATCAAAGGCCAGCTATTCATCAGCCGCACTCTGCCTCTTGATGCTGATTATGCTTGTTATTACTTCAAACATCAACTGGGGTGGCGACCGCTACAAAGGTGTACTTGAATCAGATGCTAAAGGATATTACGCCTATTTACCTGCAATCTTCATTTACCATGATCTGAATTTTACTTTCTTCGATCACATCGAGAAGGAGAAATACTACAACGAAAACCTGTTTTACGACTACCGTGCATTCGGCAACGGAGCTTACATCAGCAAATATTATGCTGGCACCGCACTGGCACAGTTGCCGTTTTTCCTGGTCGCTCATTTCGTAAGTCTTGCCGGCAATGCTGATGCAGATGGTTATTCAAAATTTTATATGATTGCGGTGAATCTGGCTGCACTTTTTTATCTCTTTCTTGGCCTGCTTTTCCTGAAACGCACCCTTACCGCTTATCAGATTACCGAAAAAGTTACATCAATTATATTGATTGCCGCCGTTTTCGGAACCAATCTGTTTTACTATTCCATCAGCGAATCGGGAATGTCGCATGTTTATTCTTTTGCATATATTTCGATGTTTTTCTTTTATGCCCGGCAGTTTTTCACAACATTCCGGCCTAAATACATATTGATCCTCTCCTTGCTTCTGGGAATAATTGTCCTCATCCGGCCGGTAAACGGACTCATTTTGTTTATCCTCCCTTTTGCTGCCGGCAAGGCGGAGGTGTTTCGCGAAGGCATAGACAGTATCTTAAAGCAGATAAAATATACAGCCGCAGGAGTAATCCTGATTTTTGCCATAGTTTCGCTGCAACTGATTTTCTACAAACTGGCAACCGGCAGCTTTTTCGTTTATTCATACATCGGCGAAGGGTTTGACTTTCTGAACCCGCATATACCGGAAATACTCTTTAGTTTCAAAAAAGGACTCTTCCTCTACACCCCAATATATCTGCTCGCTTTTGCGGGATGCATCTACCTGTGGAAAAAACAAAGATTTATGTTCTGGGCATGGATCCTGTTTTTTCTCGTCATTACCTATATTTTTTCCTCGTGGAGCAACTGGTGGTATGGCGGAAGCTTTTCGTCGAGGGTTTATATTGAATACATTCCTCTGTTTATGATACTTCTGGCAATGGCGTTGGCCAATACCCGCAACAGATTACAGCACAATGGATTAATGGCAGCTATCGTTATACTGATAGTGGTTTGCCAGATACAAACCTTTCAGTACCGTTACAACCACATTCATTGGTCGGACATGGACAGGCAAAAGTACTTTGAGGTATTTATGAGGATTGACAGGCTATAGCATAAAAACCACTCCAGTGGAAGTGGCTTTTTAGTTTGATACATAAGTAAGAAAATTAATTATATTTCAAGCATCGCTTCCAGGGGATCTGTTCCATCGAACAGCATCTTTTCAGGGCTCTCAAGCAATTCCTTGACTTTCACCAGGAAACTTACCGATTCCTTGCCATCAATCACCCTGTGATCGTAAGAAAGTGCCACATACATCATAGGTGCAATCACTACCTGACCGTTCAAGGCGATGGGCCTTTCAATGATGTTGTGCATTCCCAGTATGGCACTTTGTGGAGGATTAAGAATGGGCGTTGACAACAGAGAACCAAAAACACCGCCATTGGTAATGGTGAAAGTGCCTCCGGTCATTTCGTCAAGCGTAATTTTATTGTCGCGGGCTTTGGTTGCCAGTTCTTTAATGGCCACTTCAATCTGAGCCAGACTGAGGCTTTCGGCGTTTCTTACAACAGGAACTACCAATCCTTTTGGCGCACTTACGGCAATGCCGATATCGGCATAATCATAAGTAATCAGTTCATCGCCGTCAATCATGGAATTAACCTGCGGAAAATGCTTCAGCGCAATGGTTATGGCTTTGGTAAACAGCGACATAAAACCCAGCGAAATTCCATGCTTCTCTTTGAACTTTTCGTTGTATTTCTTTCTGATTTCCATAATACGGCTCATATTCACTTCATTGAAAGTGGTGAGCATGGCCGTTTCGTTTTTCACGGAAACCAGCCGTTGTGCCAGTTTCTGGCGCAGGGTTGTATTCTTTTTTCGTTCGGAATTGCGTGTTAATACTTTTGTTGATTCTGGTTTTAACAGTTTGTGAGATACAGGGAATTTTTTCGCAGATGCAACCTCTTCAATATCGGCCTTACCAATCCTGATTTTGCTGATGTATTCCAGAATATCGCCTTCTGTTACATCCTTTTCCTTCATAATGCGACGTGCCAGAGGCGAAACGTGCAGGTTTTTCACTTCCTGAACCTCCGGGCTTTTATCCGTTGGGGAGGAGATTGGTTTTACCTCATTAACAACCACAACTTTTGCTTCAGCCGGTTTCACTTCAGTTTTGGGTGCTGCTTTGGGAGTGCCGGCTGGCTTGGCAGCAGAAGAATCGATGGTAGCAACAACAGCTCCTACTTTTATCACATCTCCGGCTTCAGCCAGAAGTTTAATGATTCCTTCTTCAGCAGCGCTGACGGTGAGGGTTGCTTTATCCGAATCTATTTCGGCAATTTCGGCATCCTTTTCCAAAAAATCACCATCACTGACAAGCCAGGCTGCCAATTGAACTTCGGAAATTGATTCGCCCGGGCTGGGCACTTTTACTTCTATTATCATTATAAAATATTTTTATTCAGTTTTTGCTGTTTCAGAAATAAACGACCATTCATGTGGGGCACAAACCATCTTGCAGATTGCGTTAGCATTTGGGCAGGTACATTCGCCAAATGATTTCTCAACAATTTTTCGCTGCCGCAAAACATGTAACCTTGGCGATCCGGTGGCAGGACTACCGCTTTCGGGGCGTGCAACAAGCAGAATATCGTCATCCTTAAAATTACGTAGGATAAATGACCATGCTCCCATATTGGCTGGTTCTTCCTGCGCCCAAACGCGCCTTTCAGCGTTAGGATAACGAGATAGCACCATCCTTACCTGTTCTTTGGGATAAGGATACAACTGCTCAATTCTGACAATGGCCTCAGAGGTGCCACGCTTTTTACGTTCCTCAATAAGATCGTAATACAATTTGCCACTGGTAAAGATTACACGTTTTACCTTTTCCGGATCAACACTATCGTCATCAATTACCTCGAGAAATCCACCTTGACTTAGCTCTTCGAGAGATGAAACGCAGGAGGGATGGCGAAGCAGACTTTTGGGTGTGAAAACTAAAAGTGGTTTGCGGAAAGGCCTTTTCAACTGCCGTCGAAGCAGATGGAAAAAGTTGGCTGGTGTTGTGCAATTGACAACCTGCATATTGTTTTCGGCACAAAGCGAAAGAAACCGTTCAATGCGTCCGCTTGAATGTTCCGGGCCCTGTCCTTCATATCCGTGTGGAAGAAAAAGGACAAGATCGCTCATAACCCGCCACTTATCTTCGGCACTACTCAGGTACTGATCAATGATGATTTGTGCACCATTGAAAAAATCTCCGAATTGAGCTTCCCAAATGGTGAGGGTATTGGGTGATGATAGCGAATAACCATATTCAAAACCCAAAACACCATACTCTGATAAAGGAGAATTGTAAACTTCAAAATTTGCCTGATTTTTACCGATATTATTCAATGGCACATAACGTTCTTCAGAATCTTCCAGGGTAAGCACAGAATGCCTGTGAGAAAATGTTCCACGCTCCGAATCCTGTCCGCTTAGCCTCACTGGAATACCTTCAATAAGCAAAGTGGCATAAGCAAGAAGCTCACCCATTGCCCAATCAAGTTTCCCGTTGGGGGCCAACATGGATTTTCTGTCGTTCATAAGCTTAACAAGCTTACGATTAAAGGCTTTTCCTGAAGGAAGGCTGGTAATGCTCTCTCCCAGTTTGTTGAGGATTTCAATGGGGACACTGGTATCAGGTGATCGCTCAAAATCTTCATTTACAGCTACTCTGACATTATTCCAGGTTGGGCCAAGAAAAGGAGTTACTTTGGATTTTTCAGCCTGTTGCGATTCAGCCAGATGTGCTTCAAGAACTTCGTTGACCTCTTTTTCAATGGCAAGCGCATCTTCATGAGTAATCTGACCATCAGAAATGAGCTTTTCAACATAAATCTGTCTGACATCGGGATGATTTTCAATGGCTTTGTAAAGTACCGGCTGGGTAAATCGGGGCTCATCGCCTTCGTTGTGGCCATATCGGCGATAGCCTAACAGGTCAATAAAAACATCTTTGTCGAACTTTTCACGAAACTCCATGGCCAATTCTATAGCATAAACCACGGCTTCGGCATCGTCGGCATTTACATGAAAAATGGGAGACTGAACCACTTTGGCTACATCGGTGCAATAAACGCTGCTTCGGCCATCAAGGTAATTGGTAGTAAATCCAACCTGATTATTCACCACCAGATGAACTGTTCCTCCTGTCCGGTAACCTTTCAGTTCCGACATTTGTATCATTTCATAAACCACGCCCTGCCCCGAAATGGAAGCATCACCATGGATAATGATTGGCACAACTTTATCGGTATCGCCTTTGTAAATCTGATCGATTCTGGCGCGGGTAATGCCTGATACAACCGGCCCCACTGTTTCTAGGTGAGATGGATTTGGTGCAAGGGTCAGGTTAACCGTTTTTCCCGCATGTGTTGAACGTTGTAAGGTGGCTCCAAGATGATACTTAACATCTCCAAGGATAAATTCATCATCAAATTCTTTGTTCGAGAATTCATTGAAAATGTCTTTATAGGGTTTGCCCATTATGTTGGCCAGCACATTTAAACGGCCTCTGTGAGGCATCCCGATAAGGAACTCTTCGGCGCCAAGCGCAGCACCTTTTTCAATGATGGAATCAAGGGCCGGGATCAGAGACTCTCCACCTTCAAGAGAAAATCTTTTCTGGCCTGGAAATCTTTTGTGCAGGAATTTTTCGAAGAAAACGGCTTCCGACAATTTTCTGAGAATGGTTGTTTTGAAAGCTTTCCCCAGCCGCGGCTGATTGCGCCTTGATTCCATTTTTTGGCGCAGCCAATGGAAAATCTCTTCATTTCTGATAAAGGCATACTCAACCCCAACCGACTGACAATAGGTTTGATTGAGGTGATCGATGATTTTTGCAAGTGAGGCAGGCCCGATTCCAATTTCATTACCTGCCTGAAAAACCGCGCTGAGGTCATCTTTCGTCAGACCGAAATTTTCAATATCCAGGGTAGGAGAATATTTGCGGCGGGTGCGCACCGGATTGGTAAGTGTAAACAAATGGCCGCGTTGCCGGTAAGCATTGATAAGGTTTATCACTTTAAATTCACCCGGAACAGTAAGTTTATCTGTATCATTGCGGTAATTCATTCTGGCAAATTCAAACCCTTCAAAAAATCTTTTCCATCCTGTATCAACAGAATCAGGATCGTTAAGATAATTTTTATAGAGTTGATCTACATAATCGCTATCGGCATTTGAAAGGTATGATTGTTTATCCATTTCAATCAGTTATGTCATTCTTCTGATGTAAAATTACTTTAAACCGCAGTTAATCAGATCGCGATTGTTAACAAAATTAGGTAAATAAAGTTTAAAAAAAACCATAAAAAAAGCCTGCCGTAAAGACAGGCTTTATGATTCATAAATGACTGTTTATTCAGGATGGATTGCTTCTACAGGGCAAACATCGGCACAAGATCCACAATCAGTGCAAACATCTGGATCGATCTTATAGATATCTCCTTCTGAAATAGCATCAACCGGACATTCATCAATGCAAGTGCCGCAAGCGGTGCAGTCATCTGTAATTACGTAAGCCATGGCTTCAAAAATTAGTTAATGATTTGGTGTAATCTTTCGATTGCAAATATATATTTTATTTAATCATAAAATATGCCATAGTACAATTTTTATACTTTCTAAATAAATAAGAAAATCGCATTTAAGATGCCAATCTCACAATGCAAGCCTGAATCAGGTTAAAGTATCTATTTTCGTTATTTTAAGAAACAATTGTTCAATTTTTAATCCCTGCTTGTCACTGACTGCAAATAAAAAATATAACTTTGCTGCCTGAAGTAAATCAACCTATAATAAATCATGGTAAAAAACAAAAGTAATGTCATTCAGCGTGATGCTGTGGTTGTCAAGTTTGTTGGCGACTCCGGCGATGGAATGCAGCTAACCGGAACTCTGTTTTCAGATACAGCTGCTTTGGTGGGTTTAGATCTGGCAACCTTTCCCGATTATCCTGCTGAAATCCGCGCCCCTCATAATACTGTTGCCGGAGTCTCCGGATTTCAGGTTCACGTGGGTGCAAAAAAAATTGAAACTACAGGCGACCAATGCGATGTGCTCGTTGCAATGAATCCGGCTTCGTTAAAGGCCAACCTGAAATGGGCAAAACCAGGAGCTACCATCATTATCGACCTTGATACTTTCGAGGAGAATGCAATTAAGAAAGCCGGTTATCAGACAAATCCACTTGAAGATGGCAGTCTTGACAATTTTAACATGGTGAAAGCGCCAATAACCACACTTACCCGTGCCAGCCTGAAACACATGGGACTTGATGCAAAAACGGTTGACAAGAGTAAAAATATGTTTGCCCTTGGCATTATGTATCATCTCTTTAGCTGGAGTTTTGATTCTACCTATGATTTTTTTAATAAAAAATTTAAAAACAAACCACAGGTTATCGAAGCAAATAAGACCGTACTTGAAGCCGGTTACAGTTTTGCCGATACTGTTGAGGCGCTTAATTCGGTTTACCAGGTTAGTAAAGCAAGCATGGTGCCCGGTCGTTACAGAAATATAACAGGTAATGTTGCTACAGCATGGGGATTTCTGGCAGCCTCTGAACGCTCTGGCCGCCCGTTGTTTCTTGGTTCTTATCCAATCACACCTGCCACTGAAATTCTGATTGAACTGGCAAAATACAAATCTCTGGGCGCAAAAGTGTTTCAGGCCGAAGATGAAATCGCAGGTATTTGTTCCGCCATTGGTGCCAGCTACACTGGTTCTCTGGCTTTGACAACAACTTCAGGCCCGGGATTTTCGCTGAAAAGCGAGGCTATAGGACTTGCTGTTATGACAGAATTACCGCTGGTTATCGTGAATGTACAGCGGGGTGGACCAAGTACTGGTTTACCAACAAAAACCGAACAGAGCGACCTTTACCAGGCATTGTTTGGCCGGAATGGCGAATGCCCTGCAGTTGTGCTGGCAGCCTCCTCATCGGCCGATTGTTTTAATTATGCTTACATGGCTTCAAAAATTGCAATGGAGCATATGACTCCGGTTATTTTGCTCACTGATGGATATCTGGGCAACGGTTCACAATTGTTCCGCATTCCGAAAGTGGCTGATCTGCCCGATATCAATCCTCCAGTTGCAGAACCGAATGACCCAGACTTCAAACCTTATAAACGCAATCCGGAAACACTGGCGCGCAAATGGGCATTGCCAGGTACTGAAGGCCTCCGACATCGAATTGGTGGGCTTGAAAAAGAGGATATTTATGGAAATGTTTCCTCCGATCCATTAAACCATGAAAAGATGACCCTGCTTAGGAATGAAAAAGTGCAGCGTATTGCCAATTACATACCTGAACAAGAGATTACCGGAGAAAAAGAAGGTGATGTGCTGGTAGTAAGCTGGGGCGGCACTTTTGGAGCAGTTGAAGAAGCCGCAGAATTGTTGCAGAAAGAGGGTAAAAAAGTCAGCCATGCTCACTTCCACTATATTATGCCATTGCCTAAAAACACCGAAAATGTTTTAAAAGGATTCAAAAAAATTCTGGTTTGTGAGTTAAACTCCGGTCAGTTTGTAAATTACCTGAAGATGACCCAGTATGGTCACAATTACAGTCAGTATAATAAAGTTCAGGGACTTCCGTTCACTGTTACAGAACTTGTCCAAGCCATTAACAAAACGCTGGAGGAGAAATAGTTATGAGCAATCAACCTAATTTAACGATAGAACGTTCCTCGGTGGAACTAACCAAAGAGGATTTTGTAAGCGATCAGATGGTAAAATGGTGCCCCGGATGTGGAGCACATGCCATCCTTTCGTCAGTAGCCAATGTATTTCCAAAACTGGGATACAGGAAAGAGAACATAATGATGGTATCAGGAATCGGATGTTCGTCACGTTTTCCCTATTATGTTAATACCTATGGAATTCATGGTATTCACGGAAGAGCAGCAGCCATTTCATCAGGTGTTAAAATTGCAAATCCACACCTGAGTGTTTGGATGGCAACCGGCGATGGTGACTCAATGGCCATTGGCGGAAACCATTTCATTCACATAATCCGCAGAAACATTGATATCAACATCTTGTTGTTCAACAATCAGATTTACGGCCTTACCAAAGGTCAGTATTCTCCAACAACCCCTATGGGTAGCGTTACCAAAACCTCACCACAGGGAACCATTGAACATCCGTTCAATCCCGGCGAACTGGTGCTTGGCGCTCAGGGTACATTTTTTGCCCGGGTAATTGACTCTAATCCCCGTATGATGACCGAAGTAATGTTCGAGGCAGCCCGGCATGATGGAACATCTATCATTGAAATTTTGCAAAACTGCGTAATTTTTGCTGATAAGACTCATGATTCGGTGACCAATAAGGATGTGCGCGAAGATCGCCAGATAGCACTGCGCAATGGTGAACCCATGATTTTCGGAAAAAACAAGGATAAAGGAATCCGCCTGAATGGTTCCCGATTAGAGGTGGTTACCCTTGGCGAAAACGGAATTACTGAGGATGATCTCCTGATTCATGACATGTATGAGCAGGATCCGGGCATACACCTGATGCTTGCAAAAATGGCCTATCCGCATTTCCCTGTTGCAATAGGCGTTATCCGATCAGCTAACTATCCAACTTACGACGATATGGTTGAAGAACAGATTTCCTATGCTAAGGAAACTTCAAAAATCAAAACAGTTGATGATCTGCTTAATAGCGGCGATACCTGGGAAATTAAATAATCAGGCAATTTTCTTCCAATAATTATCAGATAAAAACCTGCCACCGATTATGGTGGCAGGTTTTTTTTAAGGTATTCATCTCGTTTGGGGGAAGAGCCTGCACATTGAATTGCTCAAAGCTACATCAGGCAAGAACATAAGAATCCTTAACTTTGCAATTTAAATTAATTATAATGATTGATAACGACCCACTCAAAAGAACAGAATTATCAGCGCTTGGTCCTGTTTTGTGCATTGCAGCACCCAGTTTAAAGTTTCATATTCATCAAGCGGGTCTGATTGGGCGTTGGACTTAGTAGCTTTGATTTAATGGTTTTGGATTTAGGCAACATAAAGGTTAGCTCTT
>JAHYJC010000107.1 GCA_019429275.1 Lentimicrobium sp.
ACCCATTCCGACCTTGAGGTTAACATGGCCAAAATTACTTGTTGGTGCTGAATGGGTCTCTTTATATACGACTGGGCCGGATTCATTATCCCTGTGAATACTAAACTGGAATTTAACGGTCCGGTTGGCAACTATTTCACCTGCACTGTTACGTACTACAGCCTGGTAGCTGATTCCGGCAGGTACCTGAGCAATCAAAGTGATTGCTGCAAATGAACTACCCCGGGGCAGAGCCCCGAAGTATCAAATGGAGTTTGCTACGCAAACGTATAAATTTCCGACCCAAGGGTCGGGGTATTAAACCACTTTTTATAAAATAAAAAAGAAAAATTAACCAAACAGTTCCATTTTATGGAATAAAAATATTTGATTGCCACCCGGTTTTTATCCGGGTGGCAACTGATTAATTTTTTTTAAGTCAGCATTAAAATAATTTATATTGAAATAATAGTGAGCAAACCTGACAGATCAGTGAATGATTAAAAATACAAATAATCCTGCTGATCGTGTAAGCTCCCGGCAAAAAAGTAAATAACTAAAGTTTCCCACATTAATATTCCCCAATAATTGGGGATGTTAAATTATCATTGTTATTATTCATTTTACATCTAAATATCAGATTATGAAGCCAATAGAAGCTCATTGTCATTTTTTATCAAATTTTGATCATTATCTTGTAAATCATTTAAAGCTGATAACATTATCCTGAGTTTTCGGCTGACTTCATCATCTTGTACCAATGTACTTATCACTTCTTCTAAATCAATATCGATAATTTCAAATAGCTGTAAAATCATTTTATAAAATACTCTCAATAGTCGTTCCCATAGAGTTAATTCAAGCAAATATTGCTGCGTTTCCCTGAAAAGCTCTCCCATTGTTTCATAGGATCCAAACCGCTTTTGCAATGTAAGCACTGTGTGCGTTATCAATGCTAAGGTTGTATCGGCAATCTGACCATCAAAATCGGTATTCTGGCTGCCTCCCAGCCTGAGATACTGTTTGCACTCTTTGTACAAAACTTCGATGGACCATCGGATTTGATATATCTCAATGGCCTGGACAAATGACAGTGTCAAATCCGTTGTTAAAATCAGGGTCCATTTTTTGGAATGGTTATATTGGATGAAAAAGAGCCTGACGGTTTCTCCTTTGTAATCAACAACCAGAGATATATAGCGTGATTTGTACTTCCGTGAATATTTGCCTTTTTTACGCTCATATTTTGTGATTAGTTGATGGGCGTTCATCTTTCTTTTGCCAACTGAATAATTCCGCTTATCTATTTTACACATTCCCAATATATGCATGGCTCCTTTTTTGATAGCACGGATCCCCTTGATCACAGAATCATTGACAAACCAACTATCCATCAGAACATAACTGGCTATTAACCCGCTTTTCACGGCTCTTCGGATCATGGCTATGGCATTCTCGTTCTTTTTTACATCCAACTCTTCAACCCTCTTATATCCGGGAGATGTAACATCCCTCTTTTTTTTGAACTGTGCCCTTCTCTCTTTCTTTGTCAACCCATAGTTCCCATTTTTCCCCTTCTCCCGATGCAAGGAAAAATCCACAGAGATCAGGCTTTTGCCATCCCAGAAAGAAAGCAGCAGCATTTTTAACCCTAAAATACTCTTCCCTGAAACATGATTAAAAATCCTGCCGATATATTCAATCGTTTTCCCGCTTTTCTCCAAGTCTGTATCATCCACAACAAAACAGGTTATCCCGGTATTCTGATCCCCTTTCTCTTTTACCTTGCGAACAAATTGTTTGGCAAAACCCATCAAAAATTTCCGCCAATTCATCCATGGGTTGTTCAACAGCCGGTAAATGGTATTGTCATCGATCTTTGGCAAAAAATTTATAGGGTGATTAAGGTTCTGTGGTATACTATTACCCCTAAGCCGGAAAATTATAAGGGTGAACAGGATCATGGAGACACTCATACCCTTGCTTTTGATTCCATCGAATAAGCCTAAAAGACGGCTAATTCTGAAGGCTGAAATAAAGTGGAGGACCCCCTCATCGGTTTTAACATTATTGCAAAGAACGCTTTCTAATTCACTTAAATTGGTTATTTTTGATGTCATAAGTAGTGGATTATGGAATTAATTGCTTTTTAGTTTGTAACTAACTCAAATATAGCAATTTAGATTCTATTTTACCACTACTTATTACATTTTATTTACTTTATTTATCAACACTTCCCTGTGTGGGAAACTTTAGTTATTAATACAAAGGTTACACTTCCCGTTGTTAAAAAATACAAAAAATATGTCAGTGAGATAGAAAATTCGGTGAATGGCCGATTTTAAAGGGTGAATAAAATACCTTCAGGTATTATTTTTCTCAGATCTTCAGGCACGCTGTCAAATATGCCAAAAACAGAGGAACCGCTTCCGGACATAGATGCAAATACAGCACCCAGACCATAAAGTGTCTCTTTCAACTTTTTTAACTCCGGATATAAAGGAAAGATATATTTTTCAAAGTCATTTTCAATTAATTCATTCCACTCCTCAACAGGATGAGAGGATAAATTATTTAAATTAAATCCTGGTCCGGAAGGGAATATTCTTCTATATGCCTCTCTTGTGCTGACTGAGAAAGGAGGTTT
>JAHYJC010000108.1 GCA_019429275.1 Lentimicrobium sp.
TGAGGCTTTCGTGAAAGCACTGCGTCAGGCCATTCCGGTTGGTTACCGGGAAATTGTTCCGTGCGGAGATTTTCGCCAGTCAAATTGTTATTACAGCAGTTCTGATGTAACTTTTAAGAGTCGCTATGAAGCGGACGAACGTTATGATGAAGTTAAAACCGGCAGTATATCACTTAAAGGTGGTTGGCGGGTTTATAGCAGCGGGCCAGGCATTTATATTGGTCTGATTATAACACGGCTGCTCGGTTTAAGAATTGAATCAGGGAATGTAATTATCGACCCGGTCATACCATTCTCAATGAATGGGCTGTCAGCCACAATAAATTTTATTGGCTATCCTGTTTTGTTTCGTTATAGAATAAATGAAAATAATTTCAGCCCCAAAACAATCTCCATTAACGGCAAGGTTCTGAATTTTACGAACGAAGAAAACAAGTATCGCAAGGGTGGGGCTATCATTCCTAAAAATCAGTTTTTATCATTGCTGAACCTACAGGAGAATATTGTTGAGTTGGAAATGTAAGGTTGCAGATTACTAACCATATGCATTTTAATCGCAACAAATGATGACCGACAACCGCATTGATTTTACCAGTTAAAAATTTCGTTATTTCTATCAGAACCCCTTTCTAAAATCTGTGATGGTATAATAGAGCAAGGCATATGGACTCTAGCTTGCACGACGTGTCCAAATTATACACGTGGCATTCACTTTGAGCCTTACGGATCCTCCAGTGATGCGGAGGGGTTGCCATACCTTGTAGATAGGGCAATAACCAAGTCTGAAAAAAATAAAGAGGATAAGGAAGTTCTTTAAACGGATTCTTGCCAATGGGAAACAACTGACACATAAGGAATTGGTGACCGACTACACGAAATTTTCAGAATTGAGTGAGCGAACGGCATCCACCCCAGGCAGGAATGGTTGCAGTGACCTGAATAAGCGTGGCTGCAGGGAAAGCACTTAGCAGGTGAACCTTGATTGTACTATGCAGTTGTATACTGGCCTGTTTGCCTGGCAAGACAGAAGCTTTAAAAGCTTCTGCCAACAATATTTCAGATAGAGGTCAGGAGAGGTTCTGACTTATTAATGGCTAATTTTCTGGTCCAGAAAGATTATGCTGAGAAGTTTCCAAAAGAAGTAATTACTGTTGATAAGATTTCCTTTACATGCAACATATGTGTTAAAGATTGCAACATTTGTGTTCACAAATCCGAAAGGCAGGTATTATCTTTATTTCAACAATTTAAATCTCAGAATTATGAAAAAGATATTACTTGGTTTGGGTACACTCTTGATACTAAACATGAATTCGGTAGGGCAGTTATCGGGAACCTATCACATTCCCGATTATACCGGCCCCGGCTTTCCATCGGTATATAATGCAGTATTGGCTTTGAACTCCCAGGGTATCAGCGGAAATGTGACTTTCCTGGTAGCGGCAGGGTTCAATGAATCTACAGAAGTGCCGATCATTTTAACTGCAACCGGGTATCCGGGTAGCGAGATTGTTTTTCAAAAGAATGGTTCCGGACCTAATCCCAAAGTTACAAGAGCAGATGGAGGATCCCTGGTTACATCGGCCTTCGGTGGACAGGGAGATGCTGTAATTATCATTCAGGGATCCGACTTTGTCACTTTTGATGGTATTGATGTCGCTGCAACAAACCAGGGAATCGAATATGGATATTACCTTAGAAAAGCAAGTGGAATAAATGGTTGTAAATTTGTTAGTATTGTCAATTCCACTATTACACTAACGAAGGGCACGAGTCCGTATGTTATTGGTATTTACTCTTCAAACAATAGTTCAGCCTCTCCGGTTAACGCAAGTGAGGGTATTGAAATTACCTCTATTGATGGCAGGCACGAAGTTGTCAAAATTTGCGGCAATACAATTCAGAATGTTTTCTGTGGTATTGTCTTAAGAGGCTACAATCAAACGACTTCCCCCTATGATTTTTATGATAAGAGCTTTGATATTGGAGCAAATGAATACGGAAATACCATTCAGAATTTTGCAGGTTATTCAACGAGCCAATGGGCTTATGGTATTTATATTATTCATCATAATGACATCAACGTCAGTCATAATACAATTAACAATTTGGCCGCTGGTGGTTCTCCTTTTACATGGACAGGCTTTGGCATTTATCATGGAACATCTACAGATGCTATTGCCACATATGAATATAATAATATCAATCTCTCATCATCAGGAAATAATGTTTATGCCATTTATTTTGGAACCCCAGGCACAGGTCAATATACTATTAACAGTAATTCTTTAACACTCTCACAAACTGCTACTGCAGCTGCAACTCATATAAATGTAGTGTAACAGCCCCCAAATAAGTCGGACAGAATTACTAACAAAAATCAGTAATTATGCAACCACTTATGGAAAAGAGAAAATTCAGTACAGAGATGAAGCTTCAGATCATCAAAGAAGCTTCAGAACAAGGAGTTACCAGCACTCTTGAAAAGCACGGTATTTATCCGGCCACTTTCTACAGTTGGAAGAAGAAGTTTGATACAATGGGCGAGGAGGGTTTTCGTCACGGAATAACACCTGCCCAAATAAAAGAGATCAAGCGTTTG
>JAHYJC010000055.1 GCA_019429275.1 Lentimicrobium sp.
TTCCAAAATGTCAATGAACTTGTGCTACGAAATTGACCCTTAGGACCCCCTTAAGGGGGTGGGGCTTGAAAAAAGCCCTCTCTTTAAGGATATGACAAAAGTGTCAATTATGTTGTGCTATATAACAGCTAAAGCCTTAGAAGTTGGGACTTTTCAGGATTCTATTCCCGTAAAGTTATAACTTTACGGGATTTGATTCCTGTAAAGTTATGTTTTTCAAGAATTCTATATTATATTTGCAATTGGTTTCATCATAAAAATTATGATTTCAAGATCAATTGAAAAGCAAATAGCCGGAAAGTTTTTCTCAGGAAAGGCAATTATCATTACCGGGCCAAGGCAATCGGGCAAAACTACACTGGTAATGAAACTCCTTGAATCATACCGCGATGAATGCCTGATCATCAACGGGGATGATCCGGTGAGCGAACGTATGTTTAACCGCCCCAATACAGAGCAGCTCCGACAGATTATCGGAAAGCACAGAATTGTATTTATTGATGAAGCCCAGCGCATTCCGTTTATCGGCCTTACGTCAAAGCTTATAATCGATACTTTTAAAGAAGTACAATTAATTCTCAGCGGATCTTCTTCTTTTGAACTTATGAATCAAACGCAGGAGCCACTCACAGGGCGTAAGTGGACGTTTTCGCTCTGGCCCATCAACTGGCAGGAATGGCAGGATTATTCAGGATACCTGAAAGCTGAGCAAGACCTGGAAAACCGATTGATTTTTGGCTTTTATCCCGAAGTGCTGATGAACCCTGCTGACCAGAGATCAGTGCTGCAGGAGTTAACCGAAAGTTATCTCTACAAAGACATTCTGATTTACGGAAATATCAAAAAACCAGAGATGATACAACGCCTGGTTCAGGCACTTGCGTGGCAGGTCGGCAGCGAGGTTTCCTATACTGAGCTTGCCCAGATTACAGGATTAGACCCGAAAACAACCAGCGCGTATATTGATGTGCTGGAGAAAGCGTATATATTGTTCCGGCTTCCTTCCTTTAGCCGCAACCTTCGCAATGAGATTAAAACAAACAGAAAAATCTACTTTTATGACAATGGCATCCGCAATGCGGTTATTGGTCAGTTCCAACCCCTGAACAACCGAACCGATATAGGAGCCCTCTGGGAAAACTTTCTGATAAGTGAACGCAGAAAACTACTGTTTTATCAGAAGCAGGTTGCTTCACAATATTTCTGGCGCACCAAACAAGAACAGGAGGTTGATTATGTGGAAACGAAAGACGGAAAGGTTTTTGGCTTCGAGTTTAAATGGAATGCCAACCGTTCTGTTTCGTTCCCCAAAACCTTTACGGAAGGCTATAACTCCATCAATAAGGGAATTGCGAGAGAGAACTTCAGAGAGTTTGTTGTGAAGGGAAATGACTAAATTCCTTTATAGAAAACTCAAATTTTAACCATTTTACATTATCTCTAATATTTGTATGTAAATTTTAGAAGAATACTGAACTATGGAAAATCATTTGAACAATCAGTATAATTAACATCTATCGGGAATTATTATAAAATGTCTTAGCTTCATTTTTTTTCTTGACAAATGCTTTTAAAATCAATATATTTGCTCCTGATTATCGTTTTTAGCACATACCCATGAGATTGCAGGCACATAGCCGGATAAATTCCGCCCTATTTAAGCACTCTCATATACATGCTTTGTCAATTTTACGTAGAGAAAGAGAGAACCTCTATCTTCATAAAAATAATTATTTCAACCCTAAACTTTTAAACCAATTTGCACATCCGTGCTGTGTCGGCTTCATTTATATTTTATGCTATTTGACACTGCAGGATGTGCCACCCTAATTATTATTCCCAAACTCCCATTTTTTCTCAATTTGAAATATAAATTCAATCCAACAAAACTAAATTTTGAAATCATGAAAAGTTTAATTGTTTTTTTTATTTGCGCTTTTTCATTTTTAAGTTTCAGCGCAAACGCAACCTTTGTTACTGTTTATGGTAAGGGAGGAGTAATTAATAAACCCGATGGCACAAGTATTATATGTCCAGATTCATCCGACAAAAGATGCGCCAACATTACAATTCCATCTACTGGTACAACAGATGGATTTGTTTCTGTCGATGGAATAACTTATAATGTTCAAATATTAGAAATGAATATTATAGGTCCTGATGCGGACGATTTCTATTGTAACGGAATTACTGTGATTATTAAATAGATCCGCTATGAAAAAGTATTTTTTTCTATTTAGTGTCATTGCACTTAGTTTTTCCTGCATAGATACTCAGGCAGTTAATATTAGGATTTACGGAAAAGGTGGAATTGTGATTAATCCTGATCAAAGCTATGAAATCTGCCCTGATTTTGCTTTCAGAACTTGTGCAATTATTTCGGTAAGTTGGAGAGAAATTTGGAACTATATAACAGACAATACAAATAACCCGCCACCTCTTTTAGCAACTATTTTCATTCTTGATGACAATGAAGATATAGTTGAAGAAAGAGATGCAGCTGTAATATGGGTTGATCCAAATACTATTACAGAAACACCGCCAAATACCCTGCGAAGTTGTGACATTAAATTTAGATAATTAATGAAATGCTTCTCAGTTCAATAATACTGGGAAGCATTTCTAGTAAATATTCTTCAACCAAATAAAAATGAACAAACTTATTCTAATATCATTCTTCCTTTTTGCATCATTTTATGTACTTTCTCAAGAAGATAAAGAAAATGACTTGCACTGGATGAAGCAAAAAGTTGGCTCCGAACTCAATGTAATTGATTTCTTTCAAAAATCAAATTTGTCGACTGAAAATATTAATTATTTATATGCAATAGTTTTTAATCCAATGAGTTGCCCTCGTTGCGAAGGTGCAATAAATCCTTTTATTCGAGAACTCCGAAAAGTCGATTCCACTTCAATTGTTTGTCTTATTATTGAAAATTCTAAAACTAATGCTGTTAAAAGCTACCTAACAAAACGAAAGTTTGAAGCTCCTTATATTATTATTGATACTGAAGAAAAATTTACAAAAAACTTTGAATTTTCTACTAAAGAAATTCAAGTTCCGTTTATAACCAAATTTGATTTAGAAAAGGGAGTTCTGATAATAAGTAAATCAACTTTAGGAATTAACTTGAATGCTGATTTTGTCGAAAGAATTCATAGTCAAACAAATCCTCAAATGCAGGTTACAGAATCTTCAAATTCATATGACTACAATAATTTGAGTAGTTCAACAATGAACCTTTTGAAGCCTTTATCAAAATGCCTATTAAATGAAAATACACAGCATCCAATTTCACATATTTCTTATCCAAATCTTTCTAAATCTGGGAAAATATTTTGTTTTAAAGATGAATTGACTCAGGCTATATTTGCCTATGAAATAAAAGATACTATTGCAACACTTATTAATGTGCTGGAACCTACTGAAGATGAGAAAAAGCTCTTTATTTCACCTGAAATTGGAGATACATTGTATACGATGTTAAATAAAATGAATATTCTTAACTGCATGTATTTTAATTGCAGTTTACTTAGTGATGATAGTGTTATTATTTCTGCTTCATTACCTAAAGTATTTTGGGAAGATAAATTGAATGAACATTTAGCCTATTATAATGAAATAGTATATCTAATTAAAGATTTAAATAATAATACAATAAGATATTTTACTTTGGATACTGCATTTAGTGATATTACTTTATCCCATACTTCTACATCCTTTGACTTATACAATAATTCATTATACATACCTATATCACGAGGTTGGCCATATGGAGACAAAGAATTGCTGGATCCTAATGATACAATCTCAAATCCATTTAATTCAAAATTCTATAATTCCTCACCACTTATGGCAAAATTTGATTTTCAAGGTAATTTTATTTCATTTATAGGAAAATTAGATTCGACATTTGCATTAAATAAAGTCGGTTACACCTATATTAATTTAACAGTTAAAAGTTTTGATAGCACAATTTTTTATACTACAGGTTATTCTGGTGATCTATACTGGTTTTTAAATAATCAAAATTACACCAACTCCATAAAATTATTTACCCCATTAAAATACACTCCTAATTCGAGTTACGATAAACAACCACTGAAGTATCTTCAAGAATGTCAAAATATTTATAATAAAAATATTATAGATTTTATCTGCCACGAAAAATATATTTATACAGTTGTAAAGCAACATGAGCTTTATAAAATATTTGTTACTGATGGACTATCAATTATAAAGGAATTTGACTTACCAAATTTAATTAATAAGGATAAATTTGTGACTTATATCTTGAAAATAAATGATGAAACAGTCATTTGCTACGGAGTGTTTGAGAGCCCAGAAAACTCGGGCTTGTATAAATTTGTTGTTAACTAAAAACCTAAAAAAATGAAAACAAAATTGCTGTTTACCCTAATTTTCTTTATTACTTATGGCTTTGTTCAGGCTGATATCGTGGTTGTAGTATATGGAGCTGGAGGAATCGTTGTGTGCGGAGAAACTACAACTATTTGCCCTCAAGAATCCACTGCACAATGTCAAACTATTACAATCAAAGAGATCAATAATTGTGATGGGATTCGAGGTTATTTTTACACTGGGGGTGTTCGAATTAATTTTTTCCTGGAAAAACCCATTGATATCCTTATTGATCAAGATGGTTGTAAATATACTGAAGGATTTTCAGTTTTAATTGAAAATTGAAACTAGGGTCACTTTTTTAATAATCTGTACCCCCTCTTGGTTTACTGCATATAATCCCAATATGCAAGCATTGATTATTTGCCCTGAAAGATGTTAGCCAGTTGGTTTGGAGGGTGGTCTGAGATACCTGTCTGCATTATTGAAAGTAACTCAAAAAGTTCGACATTAACAATTTTATAATAAACGCCGAATTCGATCTTAAATTATTTTTATGAGCATTCATAATACAATGACGTATAGTAAAGAATTTGTTTTTCCCAAATATACCCCCGATCTGATTGTGTGTCAGTGGTGACATTTCAAATGGATTTTCATCCAAACATTATAACAAAACCAATGTTTATGGGTGATAATAAAAAATTACAAAAACGGATTAACACTTATTCCATCAACATCAAAAAGCAAATCTTATGAAAAAACTGGCATTTTTTCTTGTTCTCCTGGTTCCTGTGGCGTTCACTGCCTGCAAAACACAACAGAAAGCAACCGCACCCAAAGCCACTTCTCACATTATTGTCGGCGATAACAGTCAGACATCGCTCGACTGGCCGGGTATTTACACAGGAACTCTTCCCTGTGCCGATTGCGAAGGAATTGTCACCACAATTACCATCAGCAAAGACCTGACTTATAACCGATCAACGGTTTATAAAGGTAAAAGCATTACCCCGTTTGTAGAAACCGGCAATTTCAGCTGGGATAAAGGCGGAGCAAGTATTCAGCTTCAGGGGATAACCGACGGTCCATCAAAATACCTCGTGGGCGAAAACAAGCTGGTGCAACTGAACATGGAAGGAAGAATCATTACCGGGGAACTGGCTGATAAATATGTGCTTACAAAAACAGGTCAGCAATTTTCGGAATCAGATCTTATAGGGAAAAAATGGCGGCTGATGGAAATGAATAGTAAAGCAATTCCAAATCCAGGCAGCGACGGCAAAGATTATTTTATCATTCTTCAAAATGAAGAAAACCGTATCAATGGATATGCCGGATGCAACAGTTTCTTCGGAACTTATGAAATGAAAGCCGGTAGCAGGATTTCATTTTCAAAAATGGGATCGACCATGATGGCATGTCCAAACATGAATATTGAGCAGGAACTTTTCAGGATACTTGAAATGGTTGATAATTATAGCTTTAATGGCACTACACTGCAACTCAAAAAAGCACGCATGGCGCCATTGGCGAAATTTGAATTGATTGCCGAATAGTATAATTTTCGCTTTCGATAATATCACAAATCCAGCCGGTAAATTGCCGGTTGTTTTGTTAAAATACGGCATCTGTCAGCAAATCATTACCTTTGCACATTAAATTAATTCTCCATGATAACTGTTAAAATATTTGTTTTCAATTCCTTTTCGATAAACTCCTTTGTACTGCACGATGAAACGGGCGATTGCATTGTAATTGATCCGGGTTGCAGCAATTCGTCAGAGCAAGCCAGACTTTCAGATTACATCACCGGCAACAAACTGAATCCGGTGGCATTGATCAACACCCATTATCACGTGGATCATATACTCGGCAATCATTTTGTGTGCGAAAAATACAATCTGAAACCAACCGGCCATAAAGAAGGAAAGTTGTTCTGGGAAACTGCCAATGAATTTGGTTCAGTGTTTGGAATTAGCATTGATGAAATCAGGAAACCGGAAATTTTTGTGGAAGAAGGAGACATTATCACTTTCGGAAATTCAAGCCTCGAAGTCAGATACACACCCGGTCATGCAAATGGCAGCATTTGTCTGGTGAGCCACGCTGATAAATTTGTGATTGCCGGTGATGTGCTGTTTTATGGAAGTATAGGCCGTACCGATCTTCCAACAGGCAACTTCGATGTGCTAATGGACAGTATTGAATCAAAATTGTTTACCCTCGACGACGAATACATTGTGTATCCCGGACACGGTCCCAAAACAAGCATCGGGTACGAAAAGATAAGCAATCCGTTTATCAGGTAAATCAACAGAACGCGGTAAAAAAAGCACAAGAATGAAAATACTCGA
This sequence comes from Lentimicrobium sp., assembly GCA_019429275.1. Lineage (GTDB taxonomy): Bacteria > Bacteroidota > Bacteroidia > Bacteroidales > Lentimicrobiaceae > Lentimicrobium. The sequence goes on from JAHYJC010000055.1 coordinate 6,721, forward strand.
TCTGATAAAACAAAAAGCCTCAGCCCTTCAGCCTGAACTGATTGCCATGCGTCGTCATCTGCACATGCATCCTGAACTCTCGATGCAGGAGCTGGAAACCTCAGCTTTCATTCAATCGAAGCTAAAAGAATATGGAATTCATTTCACTTCAGGAATTGCCGTGCACGGAATTGTAGGTCTGATTAAAGGTAAGAATCCTGATTCGCAGACCATTGCTCTTCGTGCCGATATGGATGCGCTTCCAATCATTGAGAAAAATCAGGTGGATTATTGCTCACAGAATACGGGTGTAATGCATGCCTGCGGTCACGATGTGCATATGACCAGTTTGCTGGGCGCCGCGATCATTCTGAATGAAATAAAAGATCATTTCGATGGGACGATAAAGTTGATTTTTCAGCCTTCAGAAGAGCGGTTTCCCGGAGGGGCTTCGATGATGATAAAAGAGGGTGTTCTGGAGAATCCGGCTCCGCAGAAAATGTTCGGACAGCACGTTTTGCCTACCCTTGAAGCCGGAAAAGTCGGCATGAAACCCGGAAAATATATGGCTTCGACCGATGAAGTTTACCTTACGGTGAAAGGCAAAGGCGGGCATGGCGCAACACCTGAACTGAATGTTGATCCGGTGCTGATTGCCGCACATATTCTCATTGCCCTGCAACAGATCGTCAGCCGGAACCTGCCGCCTCAATTGCCGGCCGTGTTATCTTTCGGTCGATTTATTGCCGAAGGCCACACCAATATTATCCCCAATCAGGTGAAACTCGATGGCACGCTGCGCACCTTCGATGAAAAATGGCGGGCTGAAGCCCATCGGATAATTGAAAAAATGGCCACTTCTATTGCCGAAGGAATGGGTGGGGAATGTGAGGTCTTTATCGATAAAGGCTATCCATTTCTGGTAAATGATGATGCGGTAACTACCGAAGCGAAAAAATTTGCCGTTGAATACCTGGGAGAAGAAAATGTGGTTGATTTAGAAATGCGCATGACTGCCGAAGATTTTGCCTACTATTCGCAATTGGTACCTTCCTGCTTTTACCGCCTTGGAATCAGGAACGAAAGTCTTGGCATCGTTCACAATCTGCACACCGATATGTTTGATATTGATGAAACCAGCCTTGAAACAGGAGCAGGCCTGATGGCATGGATGGCGGTGAGGGGGCTTGAAAAGTGAAAAGTGAAAAGTGATGCTTCGAATGCGCTAAGCAACCAAGTGAAAAGTGAATAGTTATGTTTACCTGAAATGGGTTGATTTTTAATTTGGGTCAAGATTCAACTTTCATCCATGAGGGCAAAGTCCAGAGCGACATCGAAACAGTGATTTTCCTTATAAAGCTCAGTTGAAAGTGATAAAATCATTTTTTGATATTATCTTTGTGATATAGAAATGCGAATATTATGGGGAATGCCATTCATATTTTAAAAGAGTTAAAACAATACCTCATTACCGTGTTTGGCGATGATATTGTGGATGTGATACTCTTCGGCTCTCAGGCTTCTGGTAAAGCGTCTGAAGATTCCGATTTTGATATTCTTGTAGTGGTTGCCAATGACTATAACTGGCAAATGCGCGACCGTATTATGGACAAAGCATTTGATATTGGCCTTAAGTATCTGGTATTGTTTGATATCCATTTGCTTTCTCTTAATGAAAAACACAATTCGCTCAGGGGAAAAGAACCATTAATTGTAAATGCAATTGAAAGGGGTATTTACGCATGATAGATGAGGAAAGCCGGATAAATCTCATAGCTTATAGAATTGAACAGGCTCTTAGTACTTCACAGGAGGCCCGAATTCTTCTGGAAAACGACCTGCTCCGTGGCGCAGTGAATAGAATTTATTACAGTATGTTCTAAATGTTACAGGCGCTTTCCCTGAAACATCAGTTTGAGTCTTCTAAACATGCGCAGCTCATAGGTTGGTTTAATAAAAACTTTATACATACAGGAATAGTAGAAATTAAATTCTCAAAAATTATTACCAGGGCTTACAACATGCGAACCAAGGGGGATTATGCCACTGTTTTCGTTCCTGAAAAGGAAGAAATTCTAATGATGTATGAAGAGATGGAAGACTTTATCCAAAGAGTTATGACAATTTTGGAGAAATCCTGAGAAATCTGATTGTAGTCGACTGAATGGAAATTGAGAAATGATTATTCCCTGATCTCTATTGTGCCCGCCCGAAACATCCAAACATCCTTATATTCCCTATCTTTGCCCCTGTTGAGGAAAACCCACTTATAATCTTAGATTTGAATAAAAAATCAGGACCCATGAAGCTGTTGAAGGCTTTTGCGGTTACATTGGCCATTGTTGTAGTTGTCTATCTGGCGTTTGGCTTTTCATTCGGAGGTTTTGGAAATAAGCCAATAAAACCATTGTTTTCAGATCCGGCTGATTCCTCACTGCTGTTTGCCCACCGCGGAGTAACCGAAAATTTCCCGGAAAACAGCCTTGAATCCATTGGTGAAGCGAAGAGGCTGGGATTTGGTGCAGTGGAGTTTGATTTGCGCAAATCGGCCAATGGCGATTTTATTCTATTTCATGATACTGACTGCCATCGGATGCTGGGCAATGATTTTGAAATTCAGGTGGTGCCGACTGCCGATCTGAAAACCTTTCCTTTGCTTTTCAACGAAAAACCGACTCCCTGTTTTGTGCCGACACTGGAAGAAGTCCTCAACCGCCACCATGAAGATTTTATCTTCTATTTTGATATGAAACTTTCCGGATTTAAGGAAGCAGATCAGATAGCTGAAATAATCGGAAATGCTGACCTCAAAAAACGTGTAATTGTTGCCAGTGCCAATGCGCTTTTTATTTTTTATATCGAATTCAGATACCCTGAAATAATAACCGCGCTCGAAGGTTTTAATGCAGGAAAAGAGTGGACCTACAGCCTGATTCCCAAAAAACTGAAACCCGATTTTTTATCTGGATTTTTCGGCCGGATTGATGAAAATCATGCAAAATGGCTTCAAGAGCGGAATTTGCTGAACAGACGGATTGTCTATGGGGTTGACAGTTCAAATTATACATTTGCCAGAGAGATGGGAATCAGGCACATGATCATTGATTATGATTCTGTGAGCCCCGCTTTTGAAAATTCCGGATTTGGAAACTCTAAAGAATAATCATTCAAATGGTAAGGGCGCCGAAGGATTTTAAGTTTTTAAAGGGGTGGGATAACATCGGGCTTATTCTTAAGGTTTATGGCCTGACCCTACTGTTTTTCTTCGTGTTCAGGCTCATTCTCTTTTTAACCGGACTGGAAAACATGGATGGCCTCTCAGCCAATTCCAGAGACATCATCAATGCCTTTATCATGGGTTTGAGATTCGATGTAGTCATCAGCGGTTATCTCCTGCTGCTGCCCTACCTGTTACTGACCATTTTCTTTATTATCTCCGGAAAGCGCCATCCTTTTGTTTACAAAACGATTTTCATCCTGACTTTTATCCTGTTTGCGCTGGCATTTGTTGTCTGCGCTGCCGATATCCCCTATTTCAATCAGTTCTTTTCCAGGATGACCATTTCGGCTTTTCAATGGTTCGATAGTCCGGTGTTTGTAATGAAAATGATAATCGAAGAACCGAGATACTGGATTTATATTGTATTGTTTGTTCTGATGTCCTTTCTGTTTTACAGTTTGCTGAAACGCATAATCAGTAACGCAGAAAAAAAGCCTCTAGTCCGGAGGAGAATATGGATAAAAGTTATTTTTTCGTTTATATTTCTCGGGTTGATGTTTGCAGGAATCCGGGGCCGACTTTCAAAGAAAACTCCGATAAAAGTCGGTACTGCCTATATTTCTGACAATGCATTTCTAAATCAACTGGGACTGAATCCTGTGTTTACCCTCATGCAGAGTTATCTGGAAAATCTTGATAAGCGAAACGAGTCCATAGCGCTTATCGATGAGAAATATGCGATTTCAAGAGTTCAGGAATACCTTGGCATTGATTCAGTGCATGCTTACTATCCGCTCTACCGGCAGGTTATTCCTGATACTGTGAGTACAACTAAGCCAAATGTGGTGATATTCATCATGGAAAGCATGGCGGCTTCGAAAATGAAAAGACATGGCAACAAACTGAACCTTATGCCATTTCTGGATAGCCTGGCACTGAACAGCATTTATTTCGACAGCATCTATACAGCCGGAATTCACACCTATAACGGGGTTTTCAGTACACTGTTCTCCTACCCGGCCATTTTCAGGCAACAACCCATGCGTGAAAGCCGGATGCTGAAATACAACGGAATTTCCAATACCCTGAAAAAACTTGGTTACAGCACCACCTACATCACAACTCACGATGGGCAGTTCGACAACATTCAGGGGTTTTTAAGCCTGAATGATTTCGACCGGATCATTTCAGAAGATGATTATCCCCGTGAAGAAGTCAAAACTACACTTGGTGTACCGGATGACTTTATGTTCCGGTTCTCTGTTCCGGTTATAAATGAATTGCATACTTCAGGCAAACCTTTTCTGGTCACTTTTGTCACTTCGAGTAATCATGGCCCTTACTACATTCCTGAGTATTTTAAGCCTGCTAATGATAACATTAAAGATCAGGCCATTGAATATGCTGACTGGTCAATCAGGCAGTTTATCAATATGGCATCGAAGGAGGAATGGTTTCCCAATACTATATTTGTTTTTGTGGCCGACCATGGAATCCATAAGAAATTCAGTTATGATATTTCGCTGGAATATCATCACACACCTCTGATTTTTTATGCGCCGGATTTACTACCCGAAAGCCGGATATACACCGGAATAGGCGGGCAGATTGATGTTTTCCCAACCCTAATGGGCATACTCAACCAGCCCTGGATCAATAACACCCAGGGCGTAGATCTCAGAAAGCAATCGCGGCCATACATCATGGTAAACAGCATCACCAATTATGGTGTAATAGGAAAGGAATTTTTCCTGATTGTGAAACAGGATGGCAGCTCAAAACTTTACAAATATCATCAAAAAAGCAAGAAAGATTATTCCTGGCAATTCCCCGAAATAAAAAAACAGATGAATGAATATGCCCGTTGTAATCTTCAGGCATTTCAATTTATAAACCAGAATAAAATGCAGTATATTGAATAATCTGAAAGTAAATGTTTCGGTTCAATAATAAATATATTATAATTTTGATAAGGGGTTTAAAAAAAGTATCTTTGCAAAGTTAAATCACTAAAAAACAGCAAAATGGGATTCATCAATTCTTTAAAAAAATTGTTCGGTACTTCAAAAGAAGCCGCTTCTGTGAAGTCAGCCGAAATAAAGGAAAAAGCTGCTGATACCTTCGAATCAGCCAAAGAATACACCAAAGATGTAGCCGGAAAAATAGACGATAAGTTTGACGATGTTGTGGAAGATGTTAAGGAAGCTGCAACTGCCGCCAAGGAAAAAGTTAAGGATTTCGGTGAAAACATTAAAGATAAAGCCGAAGATGTAATCGAAAAAATTGACGAAAAAGCAACTGCTGCCGTTGATAAACTCGAGGAAAAGATTCGCACATCTACCGCCAAAACTGATGAAACTGCTGAATCAGTCGCAGCCAAAGCAGAAGAAACTGCTGAGGAAGTTGCTGATCATGCCGGGGATGTTGTTAAAGATGCTGCAGAATCAGTTGAAGCGAAAGCCGAAGAGATTGCAGATGAGATTAAGGATATAGCAGAAGATGCTGCAGATGAAGCACCTAAAGCCTGACCAGCATAAAAGAATTGAAAAAGCCCTGTAATTTGTTGCAGGGCTTTTTTGTTGAACCGTTTTTGTGAATACTAAAGAATAATAACCCGGATTCTGTCAGGATTTTTACTGATAGATAGAAACTGAATCCGGCCTGATCACAGAAATACCACCACACCGAACTTTAAGCCCAGCGTTCCGATAACCGTTCTTTCGTTGTCCGGATTGTCTTCTTTGTCTTTTACAGTTGTGGAGAAATATCCAACCAGGAAATCAACCGCAACTTTATCGCCCAGAGGCGCTGCTATTCCAATTCCACCCATAACCGAGTTCAGGTTGCTCTTGTACTCCTCCGACTCAGAATCATATTCGTACCCGGATTTCAAGGCACCCAGCGAAGCGCCCGCTTCAATATACGGCAAGGCTTTTTCAAGCGGGAAATAGTTCCTGAGGAATGGCCCAACACTCAGCATAGTACCGGTAGATTTATAATCGTCTTCATCATAAGTTTCTTTCATTGATGACAACCCAAGATTGATATCAAGTCCCAATGCAAGATTATCGATGATAAAATAGCCGGCTTTGGGTGTAAAGTTGAAGCAATTGAATTTCATAGCCTCCGACTCTTCTTCACCACTTGCGTCGCTTTTAAACTTTATGGTAGAGAATCCCAGTGTCATCATATCAGGATAACTGAGACCCTCTTCGAGGGGTAACAGGCTGAATCTGGAAGATATGCCCAGAAATACCTTGCCCTGTTCTGTTTGCCCGAATAATGTTAAAACCGGCAAAATGCCAAGGGCTGCAATTAAAATCAGGTTTCTTTTCATGGCTCAGAATTGTAAAATTTTCGCCTACTCTGTGTTTCAGTTTTCGGCTTCCCTGATTATTCAACCATCAGCTTTTTCCTCACTTTCCTTTGATTAGCTACCATTTCAATGATATACATCCCCGGCCGGAGTTTTGAGATATCCAGGGTGTTGTTTACCGGTTTGCCTTGCAGGACTTTTTGACCGGCATGGTTGTTTGATAAAGATTTCCCGGATGGCTTCAGCAACCATAACTATGTCTCAGTGCCACCCTTTAATAAATTTAACCGACCTGCTCTGACCCTTGAGATTAAAACTCTTAACAAAATAGACCCCATTGTTAAAGTCAGATAAACGGATGTTTATCTGTTTTGAGTTCAACTTTTGCGTGGCATATTGAATCCGTCCTGTGAGATCATAAACTTCTATGCGCTCAAGAATTTCAGGGCTTGTTACATTCAAAAATTCATTTGCCGGGTTAGGATATACCTGCAGAGTTATCCGTTCGATCTTTATTGTATTGACGGCTCCCACGATTCCTGAAACTATGTAGGCAGTATAGCCGACTGCCGGATCTCCTGAAATAGCCACAGGAGTCACCTGAAAAATAAGATACCTGCCAACATCGTCCTGGGTGATGGTATAGCTCTGGTATACTGCCCCATCAATAATCTCAGCATATGAGCCATCGGGATAATCTGAAACATACCATTGATAAAGCGATTCACCTTCAGGATCTGCATTTGGGTCATAATAGGTGTAATTGGCAAAAATTTCAAGGCCCGGCAACAGTTCTCCCGTGAAGTACAAATTATAAACATAGGGCGGATAAGGAATATCTGTGATATTATAAACACATTGATACAGGTTGATCAGCCCGCCGGTGGTATCCTGAACCAACCAGTATCTGTCGGGCCCGCCATACGGAAATTCTGAAGTTTCCCAATTGCCATTGATCCGGAATTTAAAATAAATTTCAGGGTCAGATTTATTAATCAGCTGGTTGATGGTATATATTCCTTCACCGGTCCAGTCCCGGTCGAACAACACCTGATGAGCGCCCCAGCCATTCATGGTTCCGGCAATATCGAGATAATCAGTTAAAGGATTGAATCTGCCGGCATTGATCTCGGCATTCATATCTACTTCAAAAGTTGCCGGCCAGGTATCCGGATTATAGTCATCATAAAAGTGGTAAAGAAATACCGATTCAGGGATAGCCCAGGTCATTCTGTTTGGGCCTCCCATGGGGAATTCTGAAGTAGCCCAGTTGCCATTGATTCTGAATTTGTATTCAACCAGGCCCGGGTCAGAAAAATATACAGTCGTCTGATACATGTAATTCCCCAGAGACTCCATTGGAGGCGACCCCTGCCAGCCGTTCATGGTTCCGGCTATATCTACAAAATCGGTTTCCGGATTGAAGTTACCGGATAATGCCTGATAGTTCATATCCACAACGAAGGTGATTTCAGAAGGGGGAATATCGTTCCACCAGGCGTCAATGACTAAAACTCCGGGCATGGCAGTGACTTCGCGGGTTATAATCTCATACTGATCAATGTTTATTCTGAATTTATAGAAATAGGTCACATCAAGTTCAATCCCATCATTTACCTCAACATTATAAATTCCATCCTGATTTTCATCTGTCAAAAGGCTTGTTCCAACCTCATCCATTACTAGGAACACCTGATCGGCCAGTGGATTAAAATTTCCATCCATAATCATCTTATTCATATTCAGGTTAAAATGAAATTCGGGATTATTCTGTTCAAAATTCAGCGGAATGAAAAAATCCATGCAGTAGGGGTTGGCGGGAATGAAATCGCGCCCATCCTGACTCCAGTCGGTTCCATTGTTAAAAACAGCACATAACTGGGTGACGGTCTGGCCGGTCAGTCCATAGAATTCGGCAGGGGTATAGGTGATGGAATATTTTCCATCGCCGGTTGGCAAAAGTGTCGGAGATTGTCCATTAACTCCGGTGGCATAAAAATTTATTACATTTTGCCAGCTTTCGCCACTTATAAAAGTAACTCCGGAATGCATGCCTATGGATGTTAATCCCATAAGACTTCCGCTCTGAAAACAGGCAATGGCGGGATCGAATGTCAGTGTAAGTTCATCGTACGCGCTTGCATTGGGAGGGTTGATGGTGATGGCTGCAGGCATCTGAGCCTGAACAGGGATTGAGAACCCTGCCAACAGAATGATCAGATAAAGAAATCTGGTCTTTGGACTGTCGTTAAATTTTGTTGTTTTCATCGTTGCAGGTTTTATAAATCACTCAGGATTTGGCAATTAAATAGAAAAGGCTGACGGGGATATCTTTTTTCATGGCCCTGATTTTTTTAATTTATGCCGATAGTGGGAAAAATAAGGATAACCTTATATCACAACATCAGACATTATTCCCGGACTGAGTTAAAAGAAAAGCGTCTTCCAGGAATGGAAGCACTGCTTGTACGTAGGAAAGAACCAGGCAAAGTACGAATGCGGGCAGAAAAAGTAAATAGGATTACCAGCAGGCCTCGTAAGGCCCTAAGATACAATATTTTTTGCCTGAAAGCAAGTAATTCAGTTGATTTTTTAGCCTGATTATCAATAAGAACAGAGGTGCTCAAAAGGAAGCACCTCCAGAATTAACCAAAAACGGATTTGCAATAACTGATCTACTATTGAAGGATCGGTTTTTATAATCTTGCTGCCATCAGCCTGCTGCAAAACGCCAAGGCAGTTGCCCAATGAAAAGGCTGATAAGGATAAAGTAAATTGATTTTTTCATCGCATAAAGTATTTAATTCGACATCTTGTTTTTTATATGGACCTGTCCTGATTTCATAATATCAAACTTTATTTGGTGAAATTATTAACTGCCTGATGTCAACACATAGGAAACTAATCCCTCAAGCACCACACAGAAAATCCACAACATTTATCGGCAAGCACCCTGTACCCCCAAAATAATCAAATTTTAAAATAACCAAATTCAACCTGTGGAATAGAGGAGCTTTTATTCAACAGGGTAAATCAATTGTCCTTGAGGCAACGCAGCGAACGACAGCCAGTCTTAAGGCCGTTGCCCCGGCTCACATTGGCGTCGTCGTAGTACAGGAGTCGGTTCCAGGCGTTGGAACTGCCGTCCTGGGTAGAAGACCACCATTGGCCGTTGTTGCCCAAAAATTCGAAGCCCCCAAATGGGCTGCGGTAGCCACCCGGAAGAACCGGCGCCATCAACATCATTGACCTGGCCAACATTCATTCCTGTTCCTTCATTTCTACACAAGACCTGGGAAAAATCAACAACGACGGCACCTTTGAATTGCTCGGCCGTTTTGATAACAGTGATGTGAGGGGGTGTAATCTGATGCTGAACTGAGAGCAGATTTACTGACAAAGTTTAATTGTATGTAAAGTTTTTATCTCAGATACTGGCGATAATTCTCACGGTTAATAATATCAAAAGTACTTTCGGGATACGAATTCTGTGAAGATAATTGTGCTAATTTATTAGATGTGTCAGGTTAACCCGACAGATTTAATAAAATTTGTCGGGTTGGTTGTGAGAAATGTATTATTGATTTTTGCTGGGAATCCCACAATGGGTCTCTGGAAATGGAAAAGTGAAATTGTTAACGGTGTAAACCTGATATTATCCCCGCATATTGAGAAAATAATTTCACAATTGCAGGGATAATTTTGTGCCACGGGTTTGAGATAATGCAAGGCTTGTGAATGATTTTTTCCCTTGGCAAGGCTAAACTTGTTGATTTGATTTCATTTTAGCATTCAGTACTTCAAAATCTTCTTTATAACCACCCCATCACCGATTTGTAAGCGCAGGAAGTAAATTCCTGAAGGAAGTTTGGAGGCGTTCCAGAATATCTGGTGAGTGCCTGCAGAATATTGATTCTCATTAATAAAAGCGACAATTTGTCCCAAATTATTAGTCATTATTAAACTGACAGGGTTGGGTTTATCTAAAGCCAGCGTAATATTCATCTGATCGGACAGAGGATTTGGATAAACCGATAAGGCTGATTCCAAGGCTGTTTCTTCAATATCGACAGTTTCGCATGCCGCTATCACTTGCGCCTGGCTGTTGCAGCCCGGGGCATTCCAATTAATGGTAACCGTTCCATTGGGCGCTGCCAGGTAATCGCAGATGCTTTGAACATGGCATGTGGATAGGGAAGTATTACTACTAATTTTAAGATCACTAATGGAGGAGGCAACGATGTTCTCCAGCCCCGTCAGGTTAGTCAGAGAAGAATTGAAAATTATTTCTAAGCTTCCTGCAATAGAAGTCAATCCTTCCAGTCCTGTCAGACTGGTCAGGGCATCGTAATGCCATAACATAAGATAGCTCCCGACGGAGATGAGATTTTCCAATCCGGCCAGACTGGTCAGGGAGTTGTTTTGCCAAAACTCCAGATATCCTCCGATGGAAGCCAGGTTTCCAAGCCCCATAAGGCTTTGCAATTCGTAGGCATTGTAAAACCGAAGATTGCCTCCTATTGAGGTTACCTGGTTCAATCCATCCAGGTTAGTTATATCATTTCCTTTAATGCCGACGCTTCCTTCCAGATCGCTGCAACCGGGAAATGCAAGTGAGAAATTATCTATGTCAGCTTGAGTATAAAACCCATAGCCACCATGTAGCAAGCAGGGAAGGCCTCCGCAGGAGAGGGCAACCTCAATTACACTGCTACATCCTGTTGCATTATTATAAATATTCACATATCCCCCTGTGTTTGAAAGCAAATCACACAACCATTCAGCATCGCAGGTTGATAAGGATTCATTCCCGGAAATAGAAAGATTGCCTCCGATGGAAGTCAGATTATCAAGTCCTGTCAGGCTGGTCAGGGCATTGTTATAAATAATCCAAAGATCACCCCCGATAAAAGTCACATTGTTCAAACCTGATAAATCGGTTATGTCATTTCCACTAACTCTAACATTCCCTTGCAATTCTTCACAATCAGGAAATGCAACCTGAAAATTATCAATGTCCGACTGAGAATTAATTAAATAGTTTCCGTAAGGCAGGCACGGAATAGCTCCGCATGTAATAGCTACTTCAATTACGCTATTACAGCCCGCTGCATTATCGTGAATATTTACCGCTCCGGTTGGAGAATCCAGATAAGCACATAGCCATTCGGTTTCGCAGACATTTAATGCACTGTTCCCATAAATCCTAATTTCACCTCCGATGGAACTCAGGTTATCCAATCCAGTGAGATTGGTCATGCTCTCGTTGCTGCCAAGAATCAGATCTTCACCAATTGAAATCAGACTTTCAACACCTTCAAAATTAATTAATGATGGATTGTATCCCACTCTGAAATCGCCGCCAACAGTAACCAGGCTGCTCAGACCTTGAAAATTGATAAGTATTGGATTGAATGAAACAGAAAAATCGCCTCCAATGGTTTCCAAATTATTTAGTCCTGAGAAATCTTCCAAAATTTGGTTACCAGACCCTGCCATTGAAGCATTGCCAATTACCAAATCGCCTCCAATACTGACTATGCCGTTTAGTCCCTCTAAATTGGCCAGGTCATATGTGGTATTTATCCAAAGAAGGCCGCCTATTTCTGATAGAATACTTAATCCCTGTAAGTTGGAAATGTCACTTTCCACTCCAGTGATATGGACATCCCCCCCAATCTCCCTACACCCTGGATAGTTAGTTTGGAAATTATCAATTTCAGCCTGTGTGTTAAAGCTAATGCCTTCGGGCAGGCAGGAACAGGGAATTACGGGTGGCATGAGCAGAGAATCAAGAAACATAAAGGCATTTTGTGTGAATTCTGCCGGCATGGTATGTCCGCCGCCGTGAGAATAAAAGGTATACGGAATGCCGTAAAGATCCAATGAGTCTTTGACATCCATATTGCCCGGATACAGAAAGAACGGATCGTTGGTTCCG